>NZ_JBSFCI010000011.1:0-176595 GCF_053593375.1 Streptomyces sp. NPDC002309
GGGGGGGCGGCCAGGGCTTCCCTCCAGGACACCCTGGAGGAGGAGACGACGTCAGGAGCGTCGGGTCGGTCGGCCCGTGCCCGGCCCTGAACGAGGGCCTGCGCGCCGGGACATCCCAGGGACTCTTCAGGGACCTTCACGCCTGTTCCCAGGCGTTTCCAGGGACTTCCGCCGCGTGAGGGGGAAGGCCCTGACAGCGCTGAAAGTTACGAACGCGCTGCGCAGGGCCCATTTCCCTAGCACTCGATGATGTTCACCGCGAGGCCGCCGCGGGCCGTCTCCTTGTACTTGACGCTCATGTCGGCGCCCGTGTCCTTCATGGTCTTGATGACCTTGTCGAGGGACACCTTGTGGCTGCCGTCGCCGCGCATCGCCATCTTGGCCGCCGTGACCGCCTTCACCGCGGCCATGCCGTTGCGCTCGATGCACGGGATCTGGACCAGGCCGCCCACGGGATCGCAGGTGAGGCCCAGGTTGTGCTCCATGCCGATCTCGGCGGCGTTCTCCACCTGTTCGGGGCTGCCGCCGAGCACCTCGGCGAGGGCGCCCGCGGCCATCGAGCAGGCGGAGCCGACCTCGCCCTGGCAGCCGACCTCGGCGCCGGAGATCGAGGCGTTCTCCTTGAACAGCATGCCGATCGCGCCCGCCGCGAGCAGGAAGCGGACGACGCCCTCCTCGTCGGCGCCGGGCACGAAGTTCACGTAGTAGTGCAGGACCGCCGGGATGATGCCGGCCGCGCCGTTGGTGGGGGCGGTGACGACCCGTCCGCCGGCCGCGTTCTCCTCGTTCACCGCCATCGCGTACAGCGTGATCCACTCCATGGCGAGGGCCTTCGGGTCGCCCTCGGAGCGCAGCTTGCGCGCGGTGTTGGCGGCGCGGCGGCGCACCTTCAGCCCGCCGGGCAGGATGCCCTCCCGGCTCATGCCGCGCCCCACGCACGCCTGCATGACCTTCCAGATGTCGAGCAGTCCGGAGCGGATCTCCTCCTCGGTGCGCCAGGCGCGCTCGTTCTCCAGCATCAGGGCCGAGATCGACAGGCCCGTCTCCTTCGTCAGGCGCAGCAGCTCGTCGCCCGTGCGGAAGGGGTACTTGAGGACCGTGTCGTCCAGCTTGATGCGGTCCGCGCCGACCGCTTCCTCGTCGACGACGAACCCGCCGCCCACCGAGTAGTACGTCCTGGACAGCAGCTCCGCCCCGGAGGCGTCGTACGCCCACAGCGTCATGCCGTTGGCGTGGTAGGGGAGGGCCTTGCGGCGGTGGAGTTTGAGGTCCCTGTCGAAGTCGAAGGCGATCTCGCGCTCGCCGAGGAGCTGCAGCCGGCCGGCGTTCTTGATCGCCTCCACCCGCTCGTCGGCCGTCTCGACGTCCACCGAGCGCGGTGAGGCGCCCTCCAGACCGAGCAGCACCGCCTTGGGCGTGCCGTGCCCGTGGCCGGTCGCGCCCAGGGAGCCGTACAGCTCGACGCGCAGCGAGGCCACCGAGTCCAGCAGTTCCTCGCCGCGCAGTCGGCCGGCGAACATGCGCGCCGCGCGCATGGGGCCGACCGTGTGGGAGCTGGACGGGCCGATGCCGATCGAGAACAGGTCGAAGACCGAGATGGCCACGGTGACTCCTTGGGGCAGGGGGTGGTGCGGTGGGCTCCACGCCGGTGTGGAGCCCACGGGGTGCATCTGTTGCGTCAGGCCGGGTTGAGGCCGGGGTACAGCGGGTGCTTGTCGGCCAGGGCCTTGACCCGTGCCTTGAGCGCCTCGGCGTCGTACGACGGCTTCAGCGCCTCGGCGATCACGTCCGCGACCTCGGCGAAGTCGTCGGCCGTGAAGCCGCGGGTGGCCAGCGCGGGCGTACCGATCCGCAGTCCGGACGTCACCATCGGGGGGCGAGGGTCGTTCGGGACGGCGTTGCGGTTGACCGTGATGCCGACCTCGTGGAGCCGGTCCTCGGCCTGCTGGCCGTCCAGCTCGGAGTCGCGCAGGTCGACCAGGACCAGGTGCACGTCCGTGCCGCCGGTCAGCACGTCCACGCCGACCGCCTTGGCGTCGTCCCGCACCAGCCGCTCGGCGAGGATGCGTGCGCCGTCCAGCGTACGCCGCTGGCGCTCCTTGAAGTCCTCGGAGGCGGCGACCTTGAAGGCGACGGCCTTCGCGGCGATCACATGCTCCAGCGGGCCACCCTGCTGACCGGGGAAGACGGCCGAGTTGATCTTCTTGGCCAGTTCGGCCGTGGAGAGGATCACACCGCCGCGCGGGCCGCCCAGCGTCTTGTGGGTGGTGGTGGTCACGACATGGGCGTGCGGCACCGGGTTCGGGTGCAGCCCGGCCGCGACGAGACCCGCGAAGTGGGCCATGTCGACCATGAGGTACGCGCCGACCTCGTCGGCGATCCGCCGGAAGGCGGCGAAGTCCAGCTGCCGGGGGTACGCCGACCAGCCGGCAACGATCAGCTTCGGGCGGTTCTCCTTGGCGAGGCGCTCGACCTCGTCCATGTCGACCAGGCCGTCCTCGCCGACGTGGTACGCGACCACGTCGTAGAGCTTGCCCGAGAAGTTGATCTTCATGCCGTGGGTCAGGTGCCCGCCGTGCGCCAGGTTCAGACCCATGATCGTGTCGCCGGGCTTGAGCAGCGCGAACATCGCGGCGGCGTTGGCCTGGGCGCCCGAGTGCGGCTGCACGTTGGCGTGCTCGGCGCCGTACAGCTCCTTGACGCGGTCGATCGCGATCTGCTCGATCACGTCGACGTGCTCGCAGCCGCCGTAGTAGCGCCGGCCGGGGTAACCCTCGGCGTACTTGTTGGTCAGGACGGAGCCCTGCGCCTCCATGACCGCGACCGGAGCGAAGTTCTCCGAGGCGATCATCTCGAGGGTGGACTGCTGGCGGTGCAGCTCGGCGTCGACGGCGGCGGCGACGTCCGGGTCGTACTCGTGCAGCGGGGTGTTCAGGACGGACATGTGGCTACGACTCCTCAGCCGGCGGTGTGGGGGGCGTACTCGTCGGCGGAGAGCAGGTCGGCGGGCTCCTCCGCGATCCGCACCTTGAACAGCCAGCCGCCCTCGAAGGGCGCGGAGTTCACCAGCGACGGGTCGTTCACCACGTCCTCGTTGATCTCGGTGATCTCACCGCTGACCGGGGAGTACAGGTCGCTGACCGACTTGGTCGACTCCAGCTCGCCGCAGGTCTCGCCCGCGGTCACCTGGGAGCCCACCTCGGGGAGCTGGGCGTAGACGACGTCGCCGAGCGCGTTCGCCGCGAACTCGGTGATGCCGACCGTCGAGACGCCGTCCTCGGCGACCGACAGCCACTCGTGCTCCTTGCTGTACCGCAGCTGCTGGGGGTTGCTCATGGGCCTGGATTCTCCTGTACGCGGGGGAGTGCTGTGGAAAGGGGGGGCGCCCGCTCGAACTGTGCGTGAGCAGGCGAAATGTGCCCCGGGTCACATGGACCCGGGTCCAGTGTCTACTTGTGGCGCTTGTAGAACGGCAGCGCCACGACCTCGTACGGCTCGTGGGTGCCCCGGATGTCCACGCCGACTCCCGGCGTGCCCGGAGCCGCGTGCGCGGCGTCGACGTAGGCCATGGCGATGGGCTTGCCGAGCGTGGGGGAGGGGGCGCCGGAGGTGACCTCGCCGATCACCTCGCCGCCGGCGACGACGGCGTACCCGGCGCGCGGCACCCGGCGGCCCTCGGCGATCAGCCCGACGAGGACGCGCGGCGGCTTGGCCTCGGAGCGCGCGGCGGCCTCGGTGAGCGCCTCGCGCCCGACGAAGTCGCCCTCCTTCTCGAACTTCACCACCCGGCCGAGCCCGGCGTCGAAGGGGGTGAGCGAGGTGGTCAGCTCGTTCCCGTAGAGGGGCATGCCGGCTTCCAGGCGCAGTGTGTCCCGGCAGGACAGCCCGCACGGGACCAGTCCGACGCCCGCGCCGGCCTCGGTCAGCGCCTCCCACAGCGCGACGGCGTGCTCCGGCTTCACGAACAGCTCGAAGCCGTCCTCACCGGTGTACCCGGTGCGCGCGATCAGCGCCGGGACGCCCGCGACGGTGCCGGGCAGGCCGGCGTAGTACTTCAGCCCGTCGAGGTCGGCGTCGGTCAGCCGCGCCAGGATGCCGGGCGACTCGGGGCCCTGGACGGCGAGAAGGGCGTAGGCGTCCCGGTCGTCGCGGACGACGGCGTCGAAGCCCTCCGCGCGCGCGGTGAGGGCGTCCAGCACGGTCTGCGCGTTGCTCGCGTTGGCCACGACCATGTACTCGGTGTCGGCGAGCCGGTAGACGATCAGGTCGTCCAGGATGCCGCCGTCGGCCTGGCAGATCATGGTGTAGCGGGCGCGGCCGACGCCGACGGAGGCGATGTTGCCGACGAGCGCGTGGTTCAGGAGCAGGGCGGCCTGCGGGCCGGTGACCGTGATCTCACCCATGTGCGAGAGGTCGAAGAGTCCGGCCTTCGTGCGCACGGCGAGGTGCTCGTCGCGCTCGGAGCCGTAGCGCAGGGGCATGTCCCAGCCGGCGAAGTCGGTCATGGTCGCGCCCAGCGAGCGATGCAGGGCATCGAGCGCGGTGCGACGGGGTGCGGTGCTGCTCATCGGTCGGTCTCCCAAGGCATGACGGCGAGGTCGTTCCTCCCCATCTGTCATCGGAACCTGAGAGGTTCGCCATGACCGTCCCGTGGAAGGAGGGATCATGGTTTGCACCTTGGGTGGAGCCACTGCGGCAGCGGCCCGCTTTTCAGATGTGCCTCGCCCGCGCGGTAACGGGGCCTGAGAGATTCAAGGGAGGGACTTGCTCCTTCGGCGCCCCGGGCACGATGTGCCAGGGAACTCTCCCGCGCGGATTCAAGCGGCCGGTATGCAGTTGGCGGCCACATCATTGCACGCATCGCCCGCGTGCGGCAGGGGGACCTTTCCCCAGGGGACGCACAGCGTCCACGACCGGGCACAGTGTGTTGTAGCAGGCTTGTAGCCGGAACCGGACGGAAACACGTGACGCCCCCGATCACCTTCTCTTTACACTCGACGGGGACGGTGACTCGTGAACCGCCCCAGGGGAGGACGATCACGGTGAACAGGACAACGGCCTACGCGACCACCGCGGGCCTCGCACTGCCCAAGCAGCCGACCGCCCCGGCCCGGGAGGCGTGCGGCGCCCTGCCGTTCCCCGTGGTCCGTGACCTGCGCGACCGTGCGGGCCGCAGCCCGCACGCCCTGCTCTTCGCCCCCCGTGACCTAGTCGTGATCACCGGCCTGCCCGGCAGCGGCAAGTCGACCCTCATGCGGCGCGCGGTCCGCGCCGCGCGCATCGACTCCCAGGACACCCGCGACCGCTGGGACGCCGGGACGCCGCACTGGCTGCCGTACGCGGTGTACCGCCCGCTCGTCCGGCTCGCCCACTACGCGGGGCTGCGCCGCGCCCTGCGCTCCGGCAGGGGCGTCGTCGTCCACGACTGCGGGACGCAGGCATGGGTGCGCGCCTGGCTGGCCCGTGAGGCCCGCCGTCGGGGCGGCACCCTCCACATGCTGCTGCTCGACGTCACCGCCGAGCAGGCGCTGGCGGGCCAGCGCGAGCGCGGCCGGGGTGTCTCGCGGTACGCGTTCCTGCGCCACCGCCGCGCCGCCGCCCGCCTGGTGCGCCGTTCCGAGCGCGGTGACCTGCCCCGTGGTTGCGGCGCCGCGATCCTCCTGGACCGGTCCGCGGCGAACACCCTGCGCAGAATCGGTTTCACGGGCTGACGCCACGGGCGGCGGGGCGGGCGGGTTAGCCTTTTCAGCCGGTAGCACTGGTACGGAGCAGGCGGTAGGCAGATGGACTTCCCGGGGGACTTTCCGGCACAGACGCACCCCCATCCGCACGGCGGATGGCCCGGCAACGAGCTGGAGGAGGTGCTCTCGGCGTCCCTCGGCGTGCCCTCGGCCGGCGCCCGCATCGTCGAGGTGCTCGCCCGTAGCTTCGTCTGGGTGCCGCTGCCGAGCGGCGGCGGACCCGACAGCGGCCCCCTCGACCTGCCCGGCATGGAGATCGACGGCCAGGCGTACGTCCCGGTCTTCAGCTCCGAGGAGCAGTTCCGCCAGGTCGTCGGCTCCCCTATGTCGTTCACCGTCGCCCCCGCCGTCGAGTTCGCCCGCGGCCTGCCCCCGCAGGCGGGCATCGTGGTGAACCCCGGTGGCGTGGTCGGCCTCCCCCTGCCGCCCGCGGCGGTCGCCGAACTCGGCCGGGCCGGCCGCAATCCGCTGGACGGTGCGGCGAGCGGCGGCAGGGTCCGCCTCTTCGAGCCGGACTGGCAGGACGAGCCGGTCGACTTCCTCACGGCGGCGTCCGCGGAGTTCGAGGCCGTCGGCATCGTCACCACGGCCCGCCGCTGCCTGGCGGCCGTCGAGACGGGGCAGCCGGTGCTGTTCGTCGGCGTCGAACTCTCCCAGTGGGAGGGCGATCTGCGCGCCGCCCCGCTGGACGCCCTCGGCCGCGCCCTCGGCCGTGTCCCGGTCCGGTGGCCGGTCAACCTGGTCCTGATGGACGTCGTCCAGGACCCGGTGGTCTCGTGGCTGCGGGAGCGGGTGCGCCCGTTCTACCAGCGGGTCTTGTGACACACCCCGAGGACCGGCGCCCGTGGAGCAGCGCGGGGAACCGCGTGTCCGGCACACGCCTGTCCGCACTCGCGGGAAGACACCGGGTCCTGAGTCGGTGGGCGCCCTTAAGCTAGGGTCACGGCTCGAACAGGGCGTTGCACGAAGGGGCGTAAACAGTGAGCGCTAGCGGCACGGGCACCGCCGCGGCCGGCCAGGTCGAGCACATGCTGCGCCAGGTGACGCCGGGGCGCTACGACGCCTACGAGGCGCTCCTGCGCGCCCTCGCGACCACCGGCTCGGGCCAGATCTGGATGCTGCTGTGGCACGGCCAGGCCGGCAGCCCCGACGCCCAGTACGGGAGCATGGAGGTCGACGGCAACGGCTACGCCCCCTGCGTCACCTCGGCCCAGGAGCTCTCGGCGAGCGGCTGGAACCGCAGTTACGAGGTGGTCGACGGCCTGGACGTGGCCCGCACCCTCTATCCCGACCACTACGGCCTCTGGCTGAACCCGCACGCCCCCGGCGGCGGCGTCGGCATCCCGTGGCTCGACCTGCGCCGGATCGCCACCGGCCTCGACCGCCAGCCGGCCGGGCCCCTGCGGATGTCCGAACCCGGCATCCAGATCCCGCAGTTCTATGCTCTGCTGTCGCAAAACGCCCACCGCACCCCGGTGGTCCGCTCGTTGCGCCGTGCCTGGGTCCAGCCCACGCTCGGGGCGCCGTACCTCGCCATCGGTCTCGACGTGTACGACACCTCCCCGCCCGCCGTGGACTCGGTACGCGCGATGATGCAGCAGTCCATCGGCGCCGTCCCTGACGGCCTGCCGGTGTCGACGGTCGCGATGTCCGACGAGTTCGACCCGGTCGCGATGTGGCTGCGCGCCAACTCCCGTCCCTTCTACGACCGTGAGGCCCACGGGGCGCCGGCGCAGACGGCCCCCCGCGGCTACGGATATCCCCCCTCCCGCTGAGCGTTTTCCGCCCGAAGGTTGTCGAGACCGCCGTGCCGCGCGGCCGATGAGGCGCGGGCGCGGCCGGACACGCTCCGGGCGCTCCGGCCGGAGTCCGCGCTGATCCCGTTCCGCGGTGTCGCCCTGAAGCTGACGGCTTCGCAGCGCTTCTGATTCCCCGTTTGCCTGTTTGGCTTCGGCGAATTCTGCAAAGCTTTCGACGCCGAGCGATGTCGAGTGCCTCGCGTGAGCCGGTGAGTGCATGAGGCAGGCGTCCGACCTGCGGCGCAGCCGAACTAACGTCCGTATCGGGCAACTTGGGTGCAGGCATCCGCGATGTGCCGGAAGCTTCCGTTTTGAGGGGCGTTCAGATCTCAGGTATGTATCACCGCTATGCGGACTGTTCTAGGCTGCCGGTCGCGTCTGTAGTGTGCAGGCGGTCAAGCGTGCATTCCCCCTTGAGGAACCTGGAGTGGCCTCCTTATGCGCATAATCAGATCCCGCGCCGCCAGGGCGATCACGGCCGCGTTGGCGGTCGGTCTGATCGCCACCGGCTGCGCCAGCGAGCGTGACCAGAAGGACGAAGGCGGTGCCAAGGACACCTTCGTGTTCGGTGCCCCCGGCGACCCGAGCTCACTGGACCCGGCGCTCGCCAGCGACGGCGAGACCTTCCGGGTCACCCGCCAGGCCTTCGAGGCTCTGCTGGAGCACGAGTCCGGCGGCTCCAAGCTCGTCGGCGGTCTCGCCGAGACGTGGGAGAGCAACCCCGCGGGCACCGTGTGGACCTTCAACCTCCGCAAGGGCGTGAAGTTCCACGACGGCGAGGCGTTCAACGCCGCCGCCGTGTGCGCCAACTACGACCACTGGTTCAACTGGACGGGCACCTACCAGTCCAGCGCGGTCTCCTACTACTGGCAGACCATCATGGGCGGCTTCGCGAAGAACGAGGACAAGGAGACGCCGGAGGCGAACTACAAGTCCTGCACCGCGAAGGACGAGAACACCGCCGTCATCGAGGTCAAGAAGCCTTCCGCGAACCTGCCGGGCGGCTTCTCGCTGAACGCCCTGGCGATCCACTCGCCGAAGGCCCTCAAGGCGTACGCCCAGCAGGACGCCAGCGCCAAGGGCGACGCGATCACGTACCCCAAGTACAGCCAGGAGGCCGGCACGGTCGCCGGTACCGGCCCGTACAAGATCTCGAAGTGGAACAAGGGCAACAAGGAAGTCACCCTTGAGCGCTTCGACGGCTACTGGGGCGAGAAGGCCAAGGTGAAGAACCTGGTCATCCGCACCATCGACACCGAGGACGGCCGTCGCCAGGCCCTGCAGGCCGGCGACATCAACGGCTATGACCTCGTGGCGCCCGCCGACGTGAAGACCCTCCAGGACGCGGGCTTCCAGGTCCCGACCCGCGGCGTCTTCAACCTCTTCTACCTCGGCATGACCCAGGAGAAGAACCCGGCGCTGAAGAAGAAGGAAGTCCGCCAGGCGATCGCCCACGCGATCGACCGGGAGAACCTGGTCAAGACCCAGCTGCCCGAGGGCGGCAAGGTGGCCACGCAGTTCATGCCGGACACCATCGAGGGCCACTCCGACAAGGTCACCACCTACGCGCACGACCCGGCGAAGGCAAAGCAGTTGCTCGCCAAGGCCGGCGCGAAGAACCTGAAGATCGAGTTCTGCTACCCGACCGAGGTCGCCCGCCCGTACATGCCTGCTCCGCAGGACCTGTTCGAGCTGATGAAGGCCGACCTGGAGGCGGCCGGCATCAAGGTCACCCCGAAGCCGCTGAAGTGGGCCCCGGACTACCTGGACGCCACCGAGGCCGGCAGCTGCGCCCTGCACATGCTGGGCTGGACCGGTGACTTCAACGACGGCTACAACTTCATCGGCACCTGGTTCGCCGGGTACGACAAGCAGTGGGGCTTCAAGAACAAGGCACTCTTCGACGCCGTGAACGCCGGCTCGAAGATGGGTGACGCCGCACAGCGCACCGAGGCCTACAAGAAGGCCAACGAGATGATCATGGACTACCTGCCGGGTCTGCCCATCTCCTCCTCGCCGCCGGCGATCGCCTTCGGCAAGGACGTCAACCCGCCGGCGGTCTCCCCGCTGACGCAGGAGGTCTTCTCCGAGGTCTCCTTCAAGTAGTCCGGAAGTAGTCCGGAGAAAGTAAGCACAGGGTCCGTCCGGCCGCTGACTCGGTGGCCGGACGGACCTGTTCATGAAGGTATCCACGGAAGAAAGGGGCATGCGGGGTGCTGCGTCTCGTCGTACGAAGACTGCTCCAGCTCATTCCCACCCTGCTCGGCCTGTCGGTTCTGCTGTTCCTCTGGCTCAACCGACTTCCCGGCGGACCCGCCTCAGCGATGCTGGGCGAACGGGCCACCGCGGCCGAAGTGGCGCGGATCAACCGCGCGCTGGGACTCGACCAGCCTTTGTACGTTCAGTACTGGCGCTTCCTGAAGCGCATCGCCGAACTCGACCTCGGCACCTCCGTGCAGACCGGACAGCCGGTGTGGGACGAGTTCGTCCTGCGCTTCCCGGCGACCATCGAACTGTCGCTCACCGCCATGTTCATCGCCGTGGTCGTCGGTGTCCCGCTCGGCTACCTGGCCGCCCGCTCGCGCGGTGGATGGCTGGACGTGTCGGCGGTCTCCGGATCGCTCATCGGGATCTGTGTCCCGGTCTTCTTCCTCGCGCTGCTGCTCAAGGGCACGTTCGCCGTCGACCTGGGCCTGTTCCCCAGCTACGGCCGGATGGAGACAGGCCTGGACGCCACCACGGTGACCGGGTTCGCCGTTCTGGACGGCATCCTCACCGGTGAGATCGACGCCTCGCTGGACGCGCTGCACCACCTGGTGCTGCCGGCCATCACCCTGGCCTCGATCCCGCTCGCCGTGATCGTGCGCATGACCCGCGCCAGCGTGCTGGAGGTGCTCAGCGAGGACTACATCCGCACCGCCGAGTCCAAGGGCCTGCGGCGCGGCGTGATCCGCGGCCGGCACGTGCTGCGCAACGCCATGCTCCCGGTGGTCACCGCGGTCGGCCTGCTGACCGGTTCGCTGCTGTCGGGCGCCGTGCTCACCGAGTCCGTCTTCTCCTTCAACGGCATCGGCTCCTTCATCCGGACCGCGATCGACGGGCGTGACTACCCCGTGCTGGTCGGCTTCATCATGTTCATCGCAGTCACCTACGTCCTGATCAACCTGCTGGTGGACGTGGCATACAGCCTCATCGACCCGAGAGTGCGGGTGCACTGACGTGAGCACCACCAAGATCGACAAGATTCAGCGCCTCGCTGAGCTCACCGCGCACAACGAGTCGACGTCCGGCGCGAGCCTGTGGCGTGAGGCCTTCAAGCGGCTGAAGGCCAGCAAGATGGCGATCATCGGCGCCGCCGTGATCGCCGTGTTCGTGGTCCTCGCCATTGTCGGCCCGTGGATCGCCCCGCACACCCCCACAGCGCAGACATGGCGCAGCGAAGTACTGGTGAACTCCGGCCAGTTCGTCGGGCCGCGCGCCGAGAACTGGTTCGGCGTGGACCACTTGGGCCGGGACATGTTCTCGCGCATGCTGATCGGCGCGCGCCAGACGCTGCTCGTGGGTGTCGTCTCGACGCTCATCGGCCTCTCCGTCGGCTTCCTGATCGGCGGCTTCTCCGGCGCCGCGGCCACCCTGGGCGGCTCCACCGGCCGGCAGATCGACTCGTTCATCATGCGCTGCATCGACATGATGCTGGCGCTGCCCTCGCTGCTGCTCGCGGTGTCCGTCGCCGCGGTCATGGGCCAGTCCCTGACCACCGTGATGATCGCCGTGGGTGTCGTCCAGGTACCGATCTTCGCCCGGCTGCTGCGTGGTTCCATGCTGGTCCAGGGCGGTACCGACTACGTGCTGGCCGCACGCTCGCTGGGCGTCCGCCGCCGGCGGATCGTCGCCACCCAGATCATCCCCAACTCGCTCAGCCCGGTGATCGTCCAGGCGACGCTCTCGCTGGCGACCGCGATCATCGAGGCGGCGGCCCTGTCCTACCTGGGCCTGGGCAACCCCGACCCGGCCGTACCCGAGTGGGGTGTGATGCTCTCCCAGGCGCAGCGCTTCTTCGACAACGCGCCGATGATGGCGGTCTACCCGGCGGTCGGCATCGTCATCACCGCCCTGGGCTTCACCCTGCTCGGCGAGGCCATGCGGGAAGCCCTCGACCCGAAGCTGCGAGGCTGAACCACCATGCCACTTCTCACAGTCGACGAACTCACCGTCACCTTCGGCGGCGGGCCAGGCCGCAAGGAGTCCCGCGCGGTCGACGGTGTCTCGTTCACCGTCGACCAGGGCCAGGTCGTGGGCCTGGTCGGCGAGTCCGGCTGCGGCAAGTCCGTCACCTCGCTGGCGTTGATGGGGCTGCTGCCGCGCAAGGGCGTCAAGGTCGGCGGACGGGCAGACTTCGACGGCACCGACCTGCTCACCATGGCCCCGAACAAGCTGCGCGACCTGCGCGGCAGCCGGATCGCCATGATCTTCCAGGACCCGCTGTCCTCGCTGAACCCGGTCGTCCCCATCGGCGTCCAGGTCACCGAGATCCTGGAGCGGCACCGCGGCCTCAAGGGCGAGGCCGCGCGCAAGGAGGCCGCGCACCTGCTGGACCGGGTCGGCATCCCCGACCCCACCCGGCGCCTCAAGGAGTACCCGCACCAGATGTCGGGCGGTATGCGCCAGCGTGCGCTGATCGCCATGGCGGTGGCCTGCGCACCCTCCCTGCTGATCGCCGACGAGCCGACCACGGCCCTCGACGTGACCATCCAGGCCCAGATCCTCGAACTCCTCAAGGAGTTGGTGGACCAGGAGGGCACCGCCCTGCTGATGATCACGCACGACCTCGGCGTGGTGGCCGGTCTCTGCGACCAGGTCAACGTCCTCTACGCGGGTAGGGCCGTGGAGACCGCCGGACGGCGTGAGCTGTTCGCGCACCCCACCCACCCCTACGCGCACGGCCTGCTGGGCTCCATCCCCCGCCTGGACGCGCCGCGCGGCGAGCCCCTCACCCCGGTGCGGGGCTCCATCAACGACCGGATCGCCTGGGCCGACGGCTGTGCCTTCGCCCCGCGCTGCGACCGCTACGAGGCAGACTGCCTCACCGGCGCGCCGCAGCTCACCGAACCCCGCACGGCCGGTCACCAGGTGCGGTGCGTCCACCCCGTACTCGACGACGCCAAGACCGAGGAGGTCCGCGCATGAGCCTGCTCGAACTGGACGGTGTGAAGGTCCACTTCCCGATCAAGAAGGGCGTCTTCTTCGAGAAGACGGTCGGACACGTCCACGCCGTCGACGGAGTCTCCTTCAAGGTCGAGGCGGGCCAGACGTACGGCCTGGTCGGTGAGTCGGGCTGCGGCAAGACCACCCTCGGGCGGGCCGTGCTGCGGCTGGTGGACATCACCGAGGGCGAGGTCGTCCTCGACGGCACCGACCTGGCGAAGCTGCCGGCCGAGGAGATGCGGCGCTTCCGGCGCCGACTGCAGATGGTGTTCCAGGACCCGCTGGGCTCCCTGAACCCCCGGCAGAACATCGAGTCGATCCTGTCCGAGGGCATGCTCGCCCACGGCATCGGCGCCACCCAGGAGGAGCGCCGGGAGAAGATCCAGAAGATCCTCTCCCGTGTCGGACTCCCCGCCAACGCCCTGTCGCGCTACCCGCACGAGTTCTCCGGCGGTCAGCGCCAGCGCATCGGAATCGCACGCGCGCTGGTCCTCGAACCCGACGTGATCATCTGCGACGAGCCGGTCTCCGCGCTGGACGTCTCCATCCAGGCGCAGGTGATCAACCTCCTGGAGGAGCTTCAGGAGGAACTCGGCCTGACCTACCTCGTGATCGCCCACGACCTCGCCGTGGTCCGGCACATCTCGGACGTGATCGGCGTGATGTACCTGGGCGCTCTGGTGGAGGAGGCGCCGAGCGACGCGCTGTACGCCGAACCGCGCCACCCGTACACCAAGGCCCTGATGTCGGCCGTCCCGGTTCCCGACCCGGAGGTGGAGGACCGGCGCGAGCGCATCCTGCTCATCGGTGACCTGCCCTCGCCGGCCAACCCGCCCACCGGATGCCGCTTCCGCACCCGCTGCCCCTGGGCGCAGGAGACGCGCTGCGCGACCGAGCGGCCCGAACTCACCGACGTCGGGGACGGGCACCGGGTGGCCTGCCACTTCGCCGCCGAGATCGCGGCGGGGACGCTGGCGCGGACCTCGGGAGAGGTGGTCTCGGCAGCGCGCGAGGAGATCGTGGACGCGCCCGGGCCCGACGCGGACACCGAGGCGGCCGTGGTCGCCGGTGCCGTGACCGTACCGGAGCAGCCGAAGCCGAAGGACGAGACGCCGGAGGGCGAGACGCCGAAGGCCGAGACGTCCGTGGACGAGGTGCCGGAGGACGAGGCGCCGAAGGGCGAGACGTCTGAGGGCGAGGTGCCGACGGACGAGACGCCGACGGACGACGCGCCGAAGGCCGAGACGTCCGTGGACGAGGCCACGAAGGACGAGGCGCCGAAGGACGAGGCGCCGAAGGACGAGGCGCCGAAGGACGAAGCGCCGAAGGACGAAGCGCCGACGGAAGACGCGCCTGCGGGCGACGCGCCTGAGGGCGGGACCGCGGAAAGCGGCGAGGCGTCCCAGGACGTGACCGCCGAGGTCGACGTGAAGACGGGCGAGGTGGAGAAGGCCTCGTAGTCGTCGCTGAGTGGAGTACCTCGCGGCCCCTGCCTTGTTTTGTAAGGCAGGGGCCGCGCGGCAGGTAAGAATGTCAGGGTGCTCCAGCAACTGTTCACCCCGTCCGTCCAGCACACCCTCGACCTGGTCGGCATCTTCGTCTTCGCGATCTCCGGCGCCCTGCTGGCCGTCCGCAAGAACTTCGACGTCTTCGGCATCGCCGTCCTCGCCGAGGCCACCGCGCTGGGCGGCGGAATTTTCAGGGACCTGATGATCGGCGCCGTACCGCCGGCCGCCTTCACGGACCTGGGGTACTTCCTGACGCCCCTGCTGGCCGCGCTCCTGGTCTTCTTCCTCCATCCGCAGGTGAAGCGCATCCAGTCCGGCGTGAACGTCTTCGACGCGGCCGGGCTCGGCCTCTTCTGCGTCGCGGGTACGACCAAGGCGTACGAGTACGGACTCGGCCTGCACGCCTCCGTGGCCCTCGGCCTCGCCACCGCGGTCGGCGGCGGCGTCCTGCGCGACGTCCTCGCCAACGAGGTGCCGTCCCTGCTGCGCTGGGACCGCGATCTGTACGCCGTCCCGGCGATCGTCGGTGCCACGATGGTCGCCCTGTGCATCCGCTACGACGCCCTCAACCCGGTGACCAGCACGCTCGCCGCTGCCACCGCCTTCGTGCTGCGACTGCTGGCGATGCGCTACCACTGGCGGGCGCCACGCGCGTGGAACCGTCGCTCTACGGTGCGCGAGGAGGAGGCGCCGCCGCGACACCCGGGCACCAAAGCTACCGCTTAGTAGTTTGTTGTTGTAGCGTACCGCCATGGCTCAGGCATCCCAGGCGACCATCGGCAACAGCGAGTTCGACCGCGACACGGCCGTCGTCCGTCGCTCCGAGGGCGTCTACGACATCGACCTCTCCGCGGGCTGGACCATCATCAGCGCCGTCAACGGCGGCTATCTGCTGGCCGTCCTGGGCCGGGCGCTCTCCGACGCCCTGCCGCACCCGGACCCGTTCACGATCTCCGCGCACTACCTGACCGCGTCCCAGCCGGGCCCCGCGGTCGTCCGTACCGAGGTCGTCCGCTCCGGCCGCACCCTCTCCACCGGCCAGGCCTCGCTCCTCCAGTACGACGACCAGGGCCGCGAGGTCGAGCGGATCCGCGTCCTCGCCTCCTACGGCGACCTCGGCGCCTTGCCCGATGACGTCCGCACGTCCGCGCGGCCGCCCGCGATCCCGCCGATCGAGCACTGCTTCGGCCCCGACGACGGGCCCGCCCCCGTCGACGGCAGTTCGGCGATCACCGACCGGCTGATGCTCAAGCTCGACCCGTCCACCCTGGGCTGGGCGCTGGGCGCTCCGTCCGGCAAGGGGGAGATGCGGGCGTGGTTCGGCCTCAAGGACGGCCGGGACGCCGATCCCTTCTCGCTGCTGCTCGCCGTGGACGCCCTGCCGCCCACCGCCTTCGAGCTCGGAATCTCCGGCTGGGTACCCACGGTCGAGCTGACCGCGCACATCCGGTGCCGGCCGGCGCCGGGCCCGCTGCGGGTGGCCGTCACCACGCGCAATCTGGCGGGCGGGTTCCTGGAGGAGGACGCCGAGGTCTGGGACAGCGCCGACCGGCTGGTGGCGCAGTCCCGGCAGCTGGCCCGGGTGCGGCTGCGCTGATGTGCGCCGTGTTCCGGGTGCGGCTGCGCTGACGTGCGCCGTGTTCCGGGTGCGGCTGCGCTGACGTGCGCCGCGTTCCAGGTGCGCGGCGGTCCGTGCGCGCCGAGTTCCGGAGCGGTCGCGCGGCCCGGCGGCCGGGCCCTCAGTCCAGCCAGTGGGCGCGGCCCCTGCTGATCAGCCGTAGCCTGCTGTTCGCCACCCGGGCGACCCGCCGCTGCTCCTCCTCGGAGTCGAGGGCCTCCAGGAAGAGTGCCGCCGTGACCAGCATCTGGTCGACGTAGAGCCCCGCGAGCATCAGCAGATCGTCCTCGCTCCAGCCGCCGGACGCGCGGTCCTTGGCCAGTTCGGCCTTCACCTCCTCGGTGAACAGCGTCAGCTGGCCGCGGATGGCCTCGCGCACCGGCTGCACCCCGCCGTGCTGCTCGCGGGCGAGGAACCGTGCATGGGCGGGGTGCGCCCGCACATGGCCGTGGATCAACTCCACCGCGCGCGCGATGCGTTCCTCGCTGTCGCCGGTCGTGGCCACGATGGTCCGGATCGTCGGGTGCAGGCTGCCCAGCGCCTCCTCGACCAGTGCCACCCCGAGATCGGCGGTGGAGCGGAAGTGCCGGTAGAAGGCGGTCGGGGCGACACCGACCGCGCGGGTGACCTCGCGCAGGCCCAGGCTGCTCAGGCTCTGCTCCTCCAGCAGCTCCAACGCGGCGTCCAGGAGCGCCTGCCGGGTCTTCTGCTTCTGTGCCTGCCGGATACCGAGGGTGTGACTCATGCCATGTAGTTAACAACTGTTCTCTGGAATTGGAAAGCCGCCGGGCGCGCTAGGCTCACCAGTCAGTGAACAGATGTACCTACAACCGTTCACCGAAGCGGAGGGGACTCGTCCCATGCTCTTCCTGGTCGCCGCACTTCTGCTGCTCGGCGCGGTCCTGGGCACCGTGGCCCACGCGCCGATCGGCGTCACGCTCGTCATGGCTGCCGTGATCGCCACCTGGCTCGCCGTCTTCACGCTCCGCGAGCGGCACGGCCGCCGCCGGACCCCGACCCACTGACCGCCGGGAGCCCACCATGCACCTGACCGCACAGGCCGGGCGCCGCACCGGCGTCCGCGACCCCGACGGCATGGCCGTCGCGTCCTTCGTCCTCGGCCTCCTGGGCCTGCTCGTCCTCAATCTCCTCCTGGGCCCCATCGCCATCGCCCTGGCGACCGTCGCCCTGTGGCGTGGCACCGGGCGCCGCTTCCGCGCCTTCCTCGGCCTGGGGCTCGGCATCGCCGACCTGGTGGTCCTGGCGGCGTTCATGCAGGTAAACAACTCCGTCTCGTGGAGCTTCTGACGCCGCGTACGCGTGACGCGGCGCGCCGGCCGGGCGCGTCGCCCCCCGCGCCGGAGGGCCGGGAGCGACGCGCGGGCGCCGACCGCGATCCGGTCCCACCTCACCCGTGGCCCAGGGGAGGTCGCGCCGTAGAATCGGCGTCACCATGGCATACCTCGACCACGCCGCGACCACCCCCATGCTCCCGGAGGCGGCAGAGGCACTGACCGCCCACCTGCGCAGTACGGGTAACGCCTCCTCCCTCCACGCTTCCGGCCGCAAGGCCCGCCGCGCCGTCGAGGAAGCCCGCGAGACCCTCGCGGAAGCCCTCGGCGCCCGTCCCAGCGAGGTGGTCTTCACCTCGGGCGGCACCGAGGCCGACAACCTGGCGGTCAAGGGCCTGTACTGGGCCCGCCGCGCCGCGGACCCGGCGCGCACCCGGGTCCTGTCCAGTCCCGTCGAGCACCACGCCGTTCTGGACGCCGTCCACTGGCTCGGCGAACACGAGGGCGCCACCGTCGAGTACCTTCCGGTCGACCCGCACGGCCGGGTCGCCCCCGAGGCGCTGCGCGAGGCCATCGCCCGCAACCCCGACGATGTCGCCCTCGTCACCGTCATGTGGGCGAACAACGAGATCGGCACCGTGCTGCCGATCCGTGAACTCACCGAGGTCGCGGCCGAGTTCGGCGTACCCGTGCACTCCGACGCCGTCCAGGCCTTCGGTCAGCTCCCCGTCGGCTTCGCCGGCTCGGGCCTCGCCGCGATGACCGTCTCCGGGCACAAGATCGGCGGCCCGTACGGCATCGGCGCGCTGCTCCTGAGCCGTGAGTGCAGCCCCGTGCCGGTGCTGCACGGCGGCGGCCAGGAACGGCACGTCCGCTCCGGCACCCTCGACGTCCCCGCCATCGCCTCCTTCGCCGTCGCCGGCCGTCATGCCGCCGCGCACCGCGAGGAGTTCGCCCGCGAGGTCGGCGCCCTGCGCGACAGCCTGATCGACGTGGTCCGCGCGGCCGTGCCGGACGCGATCCTCGGCGGCGACCCGGAGCACCGCCTCCCGGCCAACGCCCACTTCACCTTCCCCGGCTGCGAAGGCGACTCGCTGCTGCTGCTCCTCGACGCCCAGGGCATCGAGTGCTCGACCGGCTCCGCCTGCACCGCCGGTGTCGCCCAGCCCAGCCACGTCCTGCTCGCCACCGGCACCGATCCCGATCTGGCCCGCGGCACCCTGCGCTTCTCCCTCGGCCACACCTCCACGGCCGCCGACGTCGAGGCGGTCGGCAAGGCCATCGGACCGGCGGTGGAGCGCGCCCGGGCGGCGGGGCTGACCTGAACCGCCGCCCCGCTGAGCGCCGACCTGAACCGCTGAACCCCGACCAGGGCCGCTGAACCCGTGTCAGGCCGGTGTCGCGGTCCGGCCCGCCTCCCGTACCAGGCGCATGTACCGGTCCCAGTCCCAGTGCTCCCCGGGGTCGGTGTGGTCCGTCCCCGGCACCTCGACGTGGCCGATGATGTGCTCGCGGTCCACGGGTATGCCGTAGCGCCGGCATATCCCGGCCGTGAGCCGGGCCGACGCGGCGTACATCGCGTCCGTGAAGTCCTGCGGGCGGTCCACGAAACCGGCGTGCTCGATGCCGACGCTGCGTTCGTTGTAGTCGCGGTTGCCCGCGTGGTACGCCACGTCCAGCTCGCGGATCATCTGCGCGATGTGGCCGTCGTCACGGACGATGTAGTGGGAGGCCGCGCCGTGCCCCGGGTCCTGGAAGACCTTCACCGCGCTGTCGAAACTGCCCTGGGTGACATGGACGACCACCATGTCGATCGTGTAGTCGGCCGGGCGGTCCGCCCGCCGCCAGTTCGCCGACGAGGCCGCCACCCAGCGCGCGCCCCTGTAGTCGACGGCCCCCTCGACCCGGGGTTTCTCCACGCCGGGGACCTGCCACCACAGCCGCGCCAGCTCGTCGCGTGCCAGCACGGCGCCCGTGCCCACCACGGCCGCGGCCCCGCCGACGATCAGCGCGCGCCGTCCGATCCGCGGGCCCGGGTCGCCCTTCTTCTGCTCCATGTGATCGAGAACGGATACTCGCGGTCCCCGGTTCCCGCCTCCCCGTACCCTGGAAGGGTTATGACTGACACCCCGCAGCCCCTCCGCCCCCTCCGTGTCCTCGCCGCCATGTCCGGCGGTGTGGACTCAGCCGTCGCCGCCGCCCGCGCGGCCGAGGCGGGACACGACGTGACCGGAGTCCACCTCGCGCTCTCCGCGAACCCGCAGTCCTTCCGCACGGGCGCGCGGGGCTGCTGCACCATCGAGGACTCCCGCGACGCCAGCCGCGCGGCGGACGTCATCGGCATCCCGTTCTACGTCTGGGACCTCGCCGACCGCTTCCGCGAGGACGTCGTCGAGGACTTCGTCGCCGAGTACGAGGCCGGGCGCACGCCCAACCCCTGCCTGCGATGCAACGAGAAGATCAAGTTCGCCGCGCTGCTGGACAAGGCGCTCGCCCTGGGCTTCGACGCCGTCTGCACGGGCCACTACGCCCAGGTGATCGTGCACGAGGACGGTTCCCGGGAACTGCACCGCGCCTCCGACATGGCGAAGGACCAGTCGTACGTCCTCGGAGTGCTGGACGAGCGGCAGCTCGCGCACGCGATGTTCCCGCTCGGCGACACCCTCACGACGAAGGACGAGATCCGTGCCGAGGCCGAGCGCCGGGGCCTCGCGGTCGCCAAGAAGCCGGACTCGCACGACATCTGCTTCATCGCCGACGGCGACACCCAGGGGTTCCTGGCGGACCGGCTCGGCCGGGCCGAGGGCGACATCGTCGACGAGTCCGGCAGCAAGATCGGTACGCACGAGGGCGCGTACGGCTTCACGATCGGCCAGCGCAAGGGCCTCAGGATCGGCACCCCGGCGTCCGACGGCAAGCCGCGCTACGTCCTCGACATCTCTCCCGTGACCAACACGGTGACGGTGGGCCCCGCGTCCGCCCTGGACGTAGGCGCCCTGACCGCCGTCAAGCCCCGCTGGTGCGGCACCGCGCCCAGCGGCTCCGGCGTCTACACCGCGCAGCTGCGCGCCCACGGCGGCGAGACCGAGGTGACCGCCGAACTCCTCGACGGCGAGCTGCGCGTCCGCTTCACCGAGCCGGTCCGCGGCGTGGCCCCGGGCCAGGCGATCGTGCTCTACGACGGCACGCGCGTGGTCGGCTCGGCGACGATCGCCTCGACCACACGCGTGCCGGCGGGGGTGGCCTGAACCGGACGGTTCAGGCCGGCTACGCCTCGCTTCCGACCGTCTCCACCTCGTAGAAGCAGAGGTGGTCCTTGAGCGCGGCCACGTCCGGCTTCGGCTCCGGGTAGCCCCAGACCAGGTCCGGCGCGTCGGGGAGCGACCAGTAGGACGCGGTGCCCTTGAAGGGACAGCGGGTGTGCGTCTCGGAGGGCGTCAGCAGATCGAGCCGGACGTCCTGCGGCGGGAAGTAGTAGCGCACGGGGCAGCCCGTCTCCCGCAGGAGCAGCGGCCGGTCGCTCTCCGCCAGCACCTGCCCGTCCCGGACGACGCGCACGCGCTCCGTGCCCTGCTCGATGGTGATCGTGTGGCCTCGGGTGCTGTTCTGAGTCATGTACGGAGAGCACTCGCGCAGCGCTGGTTCTTCCCTCGTTCCTCCCTCGTACGGTGGATCCATGAACATCTGCGTCTTCCTCTCCGCCGCCGACCTCGACGACCGCTACACCCGTCCCGCGCGCGAGTTCGCGAAGCTGCTGGGCAAGGGCGGGCACACCCTGGTGTGGGGCGGCTCGGACGTCGGCCTGATGAAGGTCGTCGCCGACGGCGTGCAGGAGGCGGGCGGACGCCTCGTGGGCGTCTCCGTGCGGTTCCTGGCGGCCACGGCGCGCGACGGCGTCGACGAGATGGTGATCGCCGAGGACCTCGCCGAACGCAAGCGGCTGCTCCTGGAGAAGTCCGACGCCGTGGTGGTCATGGTGGGCGGCACCGGCACGCTGGACGAGGCCACCGAGATCCTGGAGCTGAAGAAGCACGGCCACACCGACAAACCGGTGGTGCTGCTGAACACGGCGGGCTTCTACGACGGGCTGAAGGAGCAGTTCCGCCGTATGGAGGACGAGGGGTTCCTGCCCCGGCCGCTGGGCGACCTGGTGTTCTTCGCGGAGGAGCCGCTGGGGGCGCTGGCGTACCTGGAGGAGAGCCGGGGCGTCGCCTGACGCGGCGAGGGTGCGAGCATGGCGGGCATGCCTACACATGTGATCACCGGGGCGGGTTCCGGCATCGGCGCGGCCGTGGCCCGCCGGCTGCACGCGCGCGGGGACGACCTCGTGCTGCACGCGCGCGACGCCGGCCGCGCCAAGGAACTGGCCGCCGAGTTCCCCGGGGCGAGGACCCTCGTCGGTGACCTCTCCGACCCCGACCGGCTGAGCTGGGCGCTCTCCCACCAGACGCTGCCGGACCGGGTCGACTCCCTGCTGCACAGCGCCGGCGTGGTCGACCTCGGCCCGGTCGGCGACCTCACCCCCAAGACCTGGCATCACCAGCTCGACGTCAACCTCGTCGCCCCCGCCGAACTCACCCGCCTCCTGCTGCCCCAACTGCGCGCCGCCCAGGGCCATGTGCTGTTCGTGAACTCGGGTGCGGGGCTGAACGCCCACGCCGACTGGTCCGCGTACGCCGCCTCCAAGCACGGTCTGAAGGCCCTGGCCGACTCCCTGCGCCACGAGGAGCACGCGCACGGTGTCCGCGTCACCTCGGTCTACCCCGGCCGCACCGCCGGCCCGATGCAGGTCAGGGTCCACCAGCAGGAGGGCAAGGAGTACGACCCCACGCAGTGGATCGACCCGGAGTCCGTCGCCACCACCGTCCTGATGGCACTGGACCTGCCGAGGGACGCCGAGGTGAACGACCTGACGGTGCGGCCCGGGCGGTGAGAGGCGCGGCGTTCGTTCCGTAGGCTGCCCGGGTGAGTGAAAACAGCCAGTTCCGCTTCGGTGCGGCCACCGGGGTCGGCTCCCTGCCCGGTGGGGACGCCCGAGAGGCCGCCAAGACCGCCACCGGATCCTTCGAGGACTTCCCGTTCCTGCCCGAGCTGCCCGCCCGGGGGCCCGGCGCCGACATGATCGGGCGGACCGCCGGGATGCTCGTCGAGCTCTACGCGCGCGTGGAGCCCAGTGGCTGGCGGCTCGGGGACCGGCCGGGCCGGGACACCAAACGGGCGTGGTCGTGGCTCGGCGAGGACCTGGACGCCCTGGAGGAGTTCACCCAGGGGTACGAGGGCCCGCTGAAGGTGCAGGCCGTCGGGCCCTGGACGCTGGCCGCGACGCTGGAGCTGAGGAACGGCGAGGCGGTCCTGTCCGACCCCGGCGCCTGCCGCGACCTCGCCGCCTCCCTCGCCGAGGGACTGCGCCTGCATCTCGCCGAGGTCCGCCGGCGCGTCCCCGGCGCCCATCTCGTGCTCCAGCTCGACGAGCCGTCCCTCACCGCCGTACTGCGCGGCCAGGTCCGCAGCGCCAGCGGCTACCGCACCCACCGCGCCGTGGACCGGCAGCTCGCCGAGGCCGGCTTGCGCGAGGTCGTCGGGACGCACGCCGGGGGCCCGGTCGTGATCCATTCCTGCGCCCCCGACGTCCCGTTCGCGCTGCTGCGCCGGGCCGGGGCCGCCGCGGTCTCCTTCGACTTCTCCCTGCTCACCGAGCGTGACGACGATGCGATCGGCGAGGCCGTGGAGGGCGGTACGCGGCTGTTCACCGGTGTCGTGCCGGGCACGGACGGCCCGTTGTCGGACCCTGCCGGTAGCGTCATGGGTGTCAGGACGCTCTGGCGCAGGCTGGGGCTGTCTCCGGGGCTTCTCGCGGAGGCGGTCACGGTGACGCCGGCGTGCGGACTCGCGGGCGCTTCCCCCGAGTACGCGCGCCAGGCCCTCGCCCACTGCGTCCGGGCGGCGAGATCCCTCGCGGACAACCCTGAGTAACGGGAGGACGATACGGTGGCCGGCGACAAGCAAGCGGAGTCCACAGCGGTACCCGCCGAGGCACGGGAGCGGCACGCGCGGCTCGCCGAGCAGGTCGAGGAGCACCGCTTCCGGTACTACGTGAAGGACGCTCCCGTCGTCAGCGACGCGGAGTTCGACCAGCTGCTGCGCACCCTGGAGCAGTTGGAGGAGGAGCACCCGGAGCTGCGTACCCCGGACTCGCCGACCCAGAAGGTGGCCGTCGAGTACGAGACCGACCTCGCCGAGGTCGAGCACCGCGAGCGCATGCTCTCCCTCGACAACGTCTTCGACGACGCCGGGCTCGCCGCCTGGGCCGACCGTGTGGCCAAGGACGTCGGCACGTCCGAGTACCACCTGCTGTGCGAGCTCAAGGTCGACGGCCTCGCCGTGAACCTGACGTACGAGGACGGCAGGCTCACCCGCGCGGCCACCCGGGGCACCGGGCGGACCGGCGAGGACATCACAGCCAACGTGATGACGATCGCGGAGATCCCGCACCGGCTGAACGGCGACCGGGTCCCTCGGCTCGTCGAGATCCGCGGCGAGGTCTACTTCCCGATGGAAGCCTTCCAGGACCTCAACGCCCGCCGGATCGCGGCCGGGGAGAAGCCGTACTCCAACCCCCGCAACTCCGCCTCGGGTTCGCTGCGTCAGAAGGATCCGAAGGTCACGGCCACCCTGCCCCTGCACATGGTGGTGCACGGCATCGGCGCCCTGGAGGGCTTCGAGGGTCTCACCCGGCTCTCCGAGGCGTACGAGCTGCTCAAGACCTGGGGCCTGCCCACGTCCTCGTACAACAGGGTGGTCGACGACCTCGGCGGCGTACGGGAGTTCATCGCGTACTACGGCGAGAACCGCCACTCCGTGAAGCACGAGATCGACGGTGTGGTCGTCAAGCTGGACGAGATCCGCCTCCAGGGCAGGCTCGGCTCGACCTCGCGCGCCCCGCGCTGGGCGATCGCTTACAAGTACGCGCCGGAAGAGGTCAACACCAAGCTCGTCAACATCCGCGTCGGTGTCGGCCGCACCGGCCGCGTCACGCCCTACGCGCAGGTCGAGCCGGTGACGGTGGCCGGCTCGGAGGTCGAGTTCGCCACCCTGCACAACCAGGACGTCGTCAGGGCCAAGGGCGTCCTCATCGGGGACACCGTGGTGCTGCGCAAGGCCGGTGACGTCATCCCCGAGATCCTCGGCCCGGTCGTCGACCTGCGCGACGGCAGCGAGCGCGAGTTCGTCATGCCCTCCGAGTGCCCCGAGTGCGGTACGACGCTCAAGCCGATGAAGGAGGGCGACATCGACCTGCGCTGCCCGAACTCCCGTGCCTGCCCCGCACAGTTGCGTGAGCGGCTGTTCTATCTGGCGGGCCGCAAGGCGCTGGACATCGAGCAGTTCGGCTACGTCGCCGCGGCCGCCCTCACCAAGCCCCTGGAGCCGGCGGAGCCGCCGCTGAAGGACGAGGGCGATCTGTTCGACCTCACGGTCGAGCAGCTGCTGCCCATCACGGCGTACGTCCTGGACCAGGACAGTGGCCTGCCCAAGCGCGACCCCAAGACCGGTGAGGAGAAGGTCGTCACGGTCTTCGCCAACCAGCAGGGCGAGCCGAAGAAGAACGCGCTCGCGATGCTGGAGAACATCGCGGCGGCCAAGGAGCGTCCCCTCGCCCGTGTGCTGACCGGCCTGTCGATCCGTCATGTCGGCCCGGTCGCGGCCGAGGCGCTGGCCCGTGAGTTCCGTTCCGTCGACCGCATCGAGCAGGCCACCGAGGAGGAACTGGCCACCACCGACGGGGTCGGCCCGATCATCGCCGCCTCGCTCAAGGAGTGGTTCGCCGAGGACTGGCACCGCGAGATCATCCGCAAGTGGAAGGCCGCCGGAGTCCGATTGGAGGAGGAGGCCACCGGCGAGGACGAGGGCCCTCGCCCCCTCGAAGGCCTCACGGTCGTCGTCACCGGAACGCTCGAACACTTCACACGCGACGGGGCGAAGGAGGCGCTCCAGACCCGGGGTGCCAAGGTGACCGGGTCGGTCTCGAAGAAGACGTCGTTCGTCGTCGTGGGCGACAACCCCGGATCGAAGCACGACAAGGCGATGCAGCTCAAGGTGCCCGTCCTGAACGAGGACGGGTTCAACGTCCTGCTGGAGCAGGGTCCTGAGGCGGCGTCGGAGGTGGCACTTCCGACCGGCGAGTAGCGGTTGAGGAACACCTGATCGGCGCATACCAGATGCATACGGGCGGGCGGGGTGCATTCGGGCAACCGTCGACGACCGCTGCCCGTGGAAGCCTTCTGCGGCCTACTGTTGAGGTGTGCACCTGCCGTGCCCAGCCGCGGTCGGGGCATTCCCCTGCTCCCGGTGGGCACGGGGAACGGTCTTCCCCACGCGGTGCCGTCGAGGGTTGTCGGGCATCGGGCCGCGTGGCGTGGGCACCGCCGGCTGTGAGAGGGACGGGAATGGAACCGACCGAGAGCGCCGACCCCTACTCACGGTTGCGGCGGATGGCCGGCGCCTGGCGCGGGGGACTCTGCTCGGCCTGGCGCGCGGGACTCTGCTCGGCCTGGCGCGCGAGTCCCGCCGCGGCACGGGACCTGGGCGCCCCGCGGCGCGTCGCGCTGGACGGGCACGGCGCCGCCTCCCTGACCGTCGGACTGCCGGACACGGACGCCGAACGGCACCTGTCCTGGCCCGCGCTGCCCGCCGCGGTCGTCGCGGCGGCCGGGTTCGCCCTCGGCGCCGGGTTCCTGCGGGCGTTCACGGGCAACCACGCGCTGTTCCCGTCCGGCACGGCCGGCTGGGCGCTGGCCGTGCTGACGGGCATCATCGTCGGCCACCTCGTCGCGCTCGGCCGCGCCCGCTGGTGGGGCGGCACCGGCTCCGGCGCCGCACTCACCCTCGCCGTCCTGCTGTTGTACGGCTGGGTGCCCGCCG
This sequence comes from Streptomyces sp. NPDC002309, assembly GCF_053593375.1. NCBI lineage: Bacteria > Bacillati > Actinomycetota > Actinomycetes > Kitasatosporales > Streptomycetaceae > Streptomyces > Streptomyces sp. NPDC002309. The sequence continues at coordinate 26,083 of NZ_JBSFCI010000011.1, forward strand.
GAATGGTCAGCCTCACCGTCGTCATGCTCGTCGGCGTGGCCCGGTGCCACCGCTGGCGGCAGGGCGCGCTGCACGGCGCGGTGGACATCCTCGGCATCGGCGCCGGCGCCCTCCTGCTGGCGGCCTTCGGCCGCGTACCGTCGGTCGAGTCCCCCTGGGACCCGGCCACCTGGACCCTGTACACCGCCACCGAGGTGGTCCTGGTCGCCACCGCCTACCTCGCGGTCTCCCGCACCCTGCTGTGGTACCTGCAGGCGCCCCGCACGCGCGGTCTGCCCACCATCGCCCGTACCGCCCTCGTCCGGCACGGCCTGGTCGCCGTCGCGGTGCTCGGCATCGCGCCCCTCATCTGCGTGGTCGCCGTCGCCAAGCCGATCCTGCTGCCGCTGTTCGCCATACCCCTCATCGCCCTCGACTCCACCCTGTGGATAGCCCGGGCCCGTGCGGAGGAGCAGCTGCGCGATCCGCTCACCGGGCTGCCCAACCGCCAGTGGCTCCTGGAGCGCATCTGGACCGCGCTGGACGACGCGGAGCGCATCGGCGCCCGTGCCGCCCTCATGCTGATAGACCTCGACCGGTTCCGCTCGGTCAACGACACCCTCGGTCATCTCGCCGGTGACCGGCTGCTGTTGCAGACCGCCGACCGGCTGCGGCTGGCCCTGCCGCGCGGGGCGGAGGCCGCGCGGCTCGGAGGTGACGAGTTCGCCGTCTTACTGCCGGTCGCCGACTCCACGACGACCGCGACCCGGATCGCCCGCGGTCTGGTCACCGAGCTCAGCTCCCCCCTCGACCTCGACGGACTCACGCTCGTGCTGGAGGCCAGCGCGGGCGTCGCCGTCTTCCCGGACCACGCGCTCGACGCCGAGGGCCTGCTGCGGCGCGCGGACGTGGCGATGTACCAGGCGAAGCGGGACCGCACGGGAGTGGAGGTGTACGAGTCCAAGCGGGACTCCAACACCCCGGACCGCCTCGGCCTCCTCGCCGATCTGCGCCGGGCGCTGGACGCCCACGAGGTCGAGGTGCACTACCAGCCCAAGGTGCGTTTCGACGGGCAGGTGGCCGGCCTGGAGGCGCTGGTGCGCTGGGCGCACCCGGAGCGCGGGAAGGTGCCGCCGGACGAGTTCATAGCGATCGCCGAGTCGTCGGGGCTGATGCCGCATCTGACGGAGTACGTGCTGGAGACGGCGCTGGCGCAGGTGGCGCGGTGGCGGTCGCAGGGCCTCCTCGTGCCGGTCGCCGTGAACGTGTCCCCCCGCGACGTGCACACTCCCGGCTTCGCGGGCTCCGTCGCGGCCCGTCTCGCCAGGCACGGGGTCCCCGCGGGAGCGCTCCAGCTGGAGATCACGGAGCATGTGCTCCTGGAGGACCCGCAGCGGGCCGCCGACACGCTCGCCGGGCTCACCGGGCACGGCGTGAAGATGTCCCTGGACGACTTCGGCACCGGGTACTCCTCGCTGGTCCATCTGCGCCGGCTGCCGTTCAGCGAACTGAAGATCGACCGGTCGTTCGTGGCGCGGCTGGCGATCGACACCCAGGACGCGGAGATCGTCCGCTGCACGGTGGACCTCGCGCACTCGCTCGGCCTGCTCGTCGTCGCCGAGGGCGTCGAGGACGACGAGACCTGGGAACGCCTGCGCGACCTGCGCTGCGACGCCGTCCAGGGGTGGCTGGTCGCGGCGGCGATGCCGCCGGAGGAGACCACGGCGTGGCTGCGGGCGCGGGGCTCACGAGGGTGGCAGCGCCCCGCGGCCGCCCTGCCGGCGGTGGCCTCGGAGGAGTAGCGGCGGGCGGCCCGCGAGGCCCGCCCCCCGGGCCCGGGGGAAACCGTTTAACAGGTACGCGCCGCCGCCCCATAGGATTGGGCCCAAACCACTCACACTCACCCCAGAGGATCGCTGCATGCCTGGCATCACGCGCGAGGAGGTCGCCCACCTCGCCCGGCTGGCGCGTCTGGAGCTGAAGCCCGAAGAGCTCGACCACTTCGCCGGCCAGCTGGACGACATCATCGGCGCGGTCGCCCGCGTCAGCGAGGTCGCCGACCAAGACGTACCGCCGACCTCGCACCCGCTCCCGCTGACGAACGTCATGCGCCCGGACGAGGTCCGCCCCTCGCTCACCCCCGAGCAGGCGCTGTCCGGCGCCCCGGCCCAGGAGCAGCAGCGTTTCAAGGTGCCGCAGATCCTGGGGGAGGAGTAATCCGCATGACGGACGCAATCATCAAGCTCACCGCCGCCGAGACCGCCGCGAGGATCGCCTCCGGCGAGCTGACGGCCGTCGAGGTCACCGAGGCCCACCTGGCCCGTATCGAGGCCGTCGACGAGAAGGTCCACGCCTTCCTGCACGTCGACCGCGAGGGCGCCCTCGCCCAGGCGCGTGCCGTCGACGCCAAGCGCGAGCGCGGCGAGAAGCTCGGCCCGCTGGCGGGCGTACCGCTGGCGCTGAAGGACATCTTCACCACCGAGGGCATCCCCACCACCGTCGGCTCCAAGATCCTGGAGGGGTGGATCCCGCCGTACGACGCCACCCTCACCAGGCGTCTCAAGGACGCCGACGTCGTCATCCTCGGCAAGACCAACATGGACGAGTTCGCCATGGGGTCCTCGACCGAGAACAGTGCCTACGGCCCCACCGGCAACCCCTGGGACCTGACCCGCGTCCCCGGCGGTTCGGGCGGCGGCAGCTCCGCGGCCCTCGCCTCCTACCAGGCCCCGCTCGCCATCGGCACCGACACCGGCGGCTCTATCCGCCAGCCGGCCGCCGTCACCGGCACGGTCGGTGTGAAGCCCACGTACGGGGCCGTCTCCCGCTACGGCATGGTGGCGTTCTCGTCCTCCCTCGACCAGGGCGGGCCCTGCGCCCGTACGGTCCTGGACGCGGCGCTGCTGCACGAGGTGATCGCCGGGCACGACCCGATGGACTCCACCTCGATCGACGCCCCGGTCCCACCGGTCGTCGAGGCCGCCCGCAACGGCAGCGTCGCGGGCATGCGCGTCGGCGTCGTCAAGCAGTTCCGCGGCGAGGGCTACCAGGCCGGTGTCATCCAGCGCTTCGACGAGACCGTCGAGCTGCTGAGGGAGCTGGGCGCGGAGATCGTCGAGCTGGACTGCCCGTCCTTCGACCTGGCCCTGTCGGCGTACTACCTGATCGCCCCGTCGGAGTGCTCCAGCAACCTGGCCCGCTTCGACGGCCTGCGCTACGGCCTGCGCGTCGGCGACGACGGCTCGCACTCCGCGGAGGAGGTCACCTCCCTGACCCGCGAGGCCGGGTTCGGCGCCGAGGTCAAGCGGCGCGTCATGCTCGGCACCTACGCGCTGTCCAGCGGGTACTACGACGCGTACTACGGCAGCGCGCAGAAGGTCCGCACCCTCATCACGCGGGACTTCGAGAAGTCGTTCGAACAGGTCGACGTGATCGTCTCCCCGACGACGCCGACCACCGCCTTCGCGATCGGCGAGCGCGCGGACGACCCGATGGCGATGTACCTCGCCGACCTGTGCACCATCCCGACCAACCTGGCGGGCAACGCGGCCATGTCGCTGCCCTGCGGACTCGCGCCGGAGGACGACCTGCCGGTCGGGCTGCAGATCATCGCCCCGGCGATGCAGGACGACCGCCTCTACAAGGTGGGTGCCGCCGTCGAGGCCGCCCTCGTGGAAAAGTGGGGGCACCCGCTTCTGGAGGAGGCTCCGTCGCTGTGACTGCACTGACCAAGGCCAAGGGCTTCAAGAAGTCCAAGTCCGGTACGTACCTGTCCATGGCCGCCACCGCGTTCGGCGCGATCGGCGTGGCCAAGCAGATCAAGAAGGCCCGTGCCGAGAGCGACACACTGCGGCTCGTCGACGCCGTCGTGACCGCCGCCGGTGTCGTGACCGGCCTCGCCATGCTCTACCGCGAGCTGAAGCGGCTGGGCGACGACGACGTCCTGCTGGGCTGAGAGGGAAGTTTTCACCGTGACCACCACGACCGACCTGGTGTCGTACGAGGACGCGCTGGCGTCGTACGACCCCGTCATGGGCCTCGAGGTCCATGTCGAACTCGGCACCAGGACCAAGATGTTCTGCGGCTGCTCGACCGCGCTCGGCGCCGACCCGAACACCCAGACCTGCCCCGTCTGCCTCGGCATGCCCGGCGCGCTCCCGGTCGTCAACGCGACCGGCGTCGAGTCCGCCGTCAAGATCGGCCTCGCGCTGCACTGCGAGATCGCCGAGTGGTGCCGCTTCGCCCGGAAGAACTACTTCTATCCGGACATGCCGAAGAACTTCCAGACCTCCCAGTACGACGAGCCGATCGCCTTCGACGGCTACCTCGACGTGCAGCTGGAGGACGGCGAGACCTTCCGCGTGGAGATCGAGCGCGCGCACATGGAGGAGGACACCGGCAAGTCGACGCACGTCGGCGGCGCCACCGGCCGTATCCACGGCGCGTCCCACTCCCTGCTCGACTACAACCGCGCCGGCATCCCGCTGATCGAGATCGTCACCAAGCCGATCGTCGGCGCGGGCGAGCGTGCTCCCGAGATCGCCCGGGCGTACGTCCGTGAGCTGCGCGAACTGATCCGTGCGCTCGGCGTCTCCGAGGCCCGCATGGAGATGGGCCAGATGCGCTGCGACGTCAACCTGTCGCTGATGCCCAAGGGCGCCGACAAGTTCGGCACCCGCAGCGAGACCAAGAACGTCAACTCGCTGCGGTCCGTCGAGCGCGCGGCCCGCTTCGAGGTCATGCGGCACGCCGCCGTGCTGTCGTCCGGCGGCACGATCGTGCAGGAGACCCGCCACTTCCACGAGGACACCGGGTCCACCACCTCGGGCCGCGTGAAGGAGGAGGCCGAGGACTACCGGTACTTCCCGGAGCCCGACCTGGTCCCCGTCGCCCCGTCCCGCGAGTGGGTCGAGGAGCTGCGCGCCGGGCTTCCCGAGCTGCCGCTGGTGCGCCGTAACCGGCTCCGCGACGACTGGGAAGTCTCCGCCACCGAGATGCAGGCGATCCTCAATGCCGGTGCGCTGGACCTGATCGTCGCCACGATCGAGGCCGGCGCCGACGCCGCGTCCGCCCGCAAGTGGTGGATGGGTGAGCTGGCCCGCAGCGCCAACGAGTCGGGCACGGCGCTCGACGAGCTGGCGATCACGCCCGCCCAGGTCGCCCGCGTCACGGAGCTGGTGACCACCGGCGACCTGAACGACAAGCTGGCCCGCCAGGTCATCGAGGGCGTCCTCGCCGGCGAGGGCACGCCCGACGAGGTGGTCGACAAGCGCGGTCTCAAGGTCGTCTCCGACGAGGGTGCCCTCGGTACGGCGGTCGACGAGGCCATCGCCGGCAACCCGGCCATCGCGGACAAGATCCGCGGCGGCAAGGTGGCAGCGGCCGGCGCCCTGGTCGGCGCGGTCATGAAGGCCACCCGGGGTCAGGCCGACGCGGGCCGTGTGAAGGAGCTGATCCTTCAGAGGCTGGGCGTCGAGGAAGGCTGAGCCATCGCGTCGAGCGGGGGGCGTGGCGATCTCGCCACGCCCCCCGCTCATTTGCCCAGGTGCGAGCCCGCTACGCTCGCCCGCCATGAGCGGACGTGCTGATCCCGAGACGCCCCCGGAGGCGGCCGAGGCCCCTGTCGAGCCCGAACAGGACGCCGAGGGAGCCGGGGAGGCCGAGGGCGCCGAGAGCGTTGAGCGCGCCGAGGAGGCGAAGGGGGCGGAGGATCCCGGCGGTGCCGAGGATGCCGGGAGTGCCGCGATGTTCGAGGGTGCCGAGGATGCCGGGAGTGCCTGGAAGCCGGTCGGTGTCGAGGACCGCGAGGACCGCGAGGATCCCGAGGGCGCCGAGGACGCCGGCGATTTCGAGGGGGAGGCGCGGCGGGCCCGCTGGACGGCCGCCGGGACCGGCGGGTTGCTGACGGTCATCGGTACGGCCGCGTCCTTGCTGCGGGTCATCGGTCCCGCGCCGGCACTCGTACCGGCCGCCTACGCCCTGGGAGCGGCCGTCTGCGCGGGCGCCGCGGTCCTCGGGGCGCGGGGGCGGACCCGCCGGGCCCTGTGGCTGCTGGTGGGGGGAGTGATGGTGATGGCGTGCGGAGACCAGTTCGACTGACGGGTGGGTGAGGGGTCCCCCGCTGCCCTGTGAGCCGCCTCGCACCCTGTGAAGAAGCGCACGAAATCGCCCAACGATCATTTATCCCTGCAACAGTGGCCAGACATTGCTCATGTGTTCTTTGCGGGCTGTTCAGTACATGGACGACTGTTCCCGATCAAAGACCAACAAGTCGCATCTTGGGAGCACGTTCGTGGCAGCCCTAGCACGGTGGTGTGTTCGGAACCGTTTGGCCACGGTTCTCCTGTGGCTCCTCGCCTTCGGCGGGGTGACCGCAGTCTCCGCCGTGGCGGGAACGGCCTACTCGAACGACTACCAGGTCCCCGGCACCGAGTCGGACACGGCAGGGCAGCTGCTGAAGGAGGGCTTCCCCGACCTGGGCGGGGCCTCCGGCACGATCGTCTGGCACACCGGATCCGGGTCGGTCCGCGCGGCCGACGTCGAGCAGACGATGACCCGGGCGCTGCAGTCGATATCCCAACTGCCCGGCGTGGCCACCGTGGTGAGCCCCTACGACGGCCAGGGTGCCGCCCAGATCAGCGAGGACGACCGTACGGCGTACGCCGCCGTCGCCTTCGACGCCCAGCCCGAGGACGTCGACGAGTCCGAGGCCAGGGCCCTCGTGGACATCGCCGAGGACGCCAGGGCCGACGGTCTCCAGGTGGAGCTCGGCGGTACCGCCCTCGGGCTCGTGGACACCTCCGGCGGGCATGTCGCCGAGATCGTCGGAGTGGCGGTCGCCGCGGTCGTCCTGTTCGTCGCCTTCGGCTCGCTCGTCGCCTCGCTGCTGCCCATCGCCACCGCGCTGGTCGGCGTCGGCACCGCGTACGCCGGGATCGCGCTGCTCGGGCACGCCATGACCGTCGCCGACTTCGCCCCCGTGCTCGGCGTGCTGATCGGGCTCGGCGTGGGCATCGACTACGCGCTGTTCATCGTCACCCGGCACCGGCGCGGACTGAAACGCGGCCTGAGCGTCAGCGAGGCGGCCACCGCGGCCGTCACCACCACGGGCCGGGCGGTGGTGTTCGCCGGTGCGACCGTCTGCATCGCGCTGCTGGGGATGCTGATCCTCCGACTCGGCTTCCTCAACGGCGTGGCCATAGCGGCCTCGCTGACCGTGATGCTCACCGTCGCGGCCTCCGTGACCCTGCTGCCCGCGCTGCTGTCCTTCGCCGGGATGCGCGCGCTCAGCCGCCGTGAACGCCGCCGGCTGGAGGAGAGCGGACCCGAACCCGAGCTGCCGGGCGGGTTCGCCGCCCGCTGGTCCGCCTTCGTCGAACGGCACCCCAAGAAGCTCGGTGCCATCGCGCTGACGGTCATCACCCTGCTCGCCCTGCCCACCCTCTCCCTCCGCCTCGGCACCTCCGACCAGGGCAACAACCCCGAGTCGTCGACGACCAGGCAGGCCTACGACCTCCTCGCCGAGGGTTTCGGACCCGGAGTCAACGGCCCCCTCACGCTCGTCACCAGGATCCATGGCGCCGAGGACCGGCTCGCCGCCGACGGCCTGGGCAGCGCCCTGCGCGGCACCGAGGGCGTAACCGCCGTGACCCCGGTGATGTTCGACTCCGGCGGCCACATCGCCTACCTCACCGTCGTCCCCGAGTCGTCCCCGCAGTCGGCGAGCACCAGTGAGCTCGTCGACCGGCTGCGCACCGACGTGCTGCCGCGCGCCGAGGCCGGCACCTCGCTCGACGTGCACGTCGGCGGCGTCACCGCCGGCTACGACGACTTCGCGGACGTCATCGTCGACAAGCTGCCGCTCTTCGTCGGGGTCGTCATCGGCCTCGGCTGCCTGTTGCTCCTGCTCGCCTTCCGGTCCGTCGGCATCCCGCTGAAGGCCGCCGCGATGAACGTCGCCGCCGTCGCCGCCTCCTTCGGTGTGGTCGTCGCGATCTTCCAGTGGGGCTGGGGCAGCGATCTGCTCGGCCTCGGCCGCGCGGGCCCGATCGAGCCCTTCCTCCCCGTCATCATGGTGTCGGTGCTGTTCGGGCTCTCCATGGACTACCAGGTCTTCCTGGTCAGCCGGATGTACGAGGAGTGGCTGGAGACCGGTGACAACCGGCGGGCCGTGCGGATCGGCCTCGCCGAGACCGGCCGGGTGATCAACTCCGCCGCGGTCATCATGATCTCCGTCTTCCTCGCCTTCGTGCTCAGCGGTGACCGGGTGATCGCCATGTTCGGCATCGCGCTCGCCGCGGCCGTCGCGCTGGACGCCTTCGTGCTCCGCACCCTGCTGGTGCCCGCCCTCATGCACCTGCTCGGCGGCGCGAACTGGTGGCTGCCCCGCCGGCTCGACAAGTACCTGCCCAGGATCAGCATCGAGCCGCCCGAGTGCCGTGCCGCGCAGGAGAACCTCCCGGACGTCGAGGCCGAACGTGAGAAGCTCACTGACGTCGTGGACGTACTGGAGAAGGAGCGGCGTTCGGATGTACGAGATATCCCTGGGTGACGACGGAGCCAGGCTGCGCCCCCTGGAGCCCTGGCACGCCGAGGAGTTCCTCGCCCACCTCGACCGCGGGCGGGACTTCATCACCCAGCACATCCCGTTCGGCTCCAAGGTCACCGACCTCGACTCCGCCCGCGGCCTCCTGCAGTCGTACGCGGACAGGCGCGCCACCGACAGCGGCTCCCTGCACGGTGTCTGGCTGGACGGCAAGCTCGTCGGCGGTGTCCTCTTCCGGCTCTTCGACGCCGCCACCGGCGTCTGCGAGATCGGCTGCTGGCTGGAGCCGGCGGCCACCGGGCGCGGCCTCGTCACGCGCGCGTCCACGGTCCTGATCGACTGGGCGTTCGGCGAGCGCGGCATGCACCGCGTGGAATGGCACGCGGCGTCCGGCAACACCGCCAGCCTCAACGTGGCGCGACGGCTCGGCATGACCCGCGAGGGCGTGCTCCGCGAGAGCTATCCCTGGCGGGGCGTCCGGCAGGACTACGAGATCTGGGCGGTACTGGCACCGGAGTGGGCCGGAACCCGCGCCCGGGACGCCCACGGCGATCGTTAAGGAACCTCTCAGACAGCGTCCGTACGGTGCCGGGCATGGGAACCAAGACTGTGGACGAGACCCCCGCCGAGACCCCCGCCGAGACCCTCGCGGGTACCGGCGCCGAGACCGTGGCGAAGACCGAAGAGGAGCAGGCCGGGACGGACGGAGCCACCGCCGCGGAGGACGGCACCACCCCCGCCGCCGAGGACGGCGACGAACATCCCGACGCGGTGCCGGCCGGGCAGGACGGCCCCACGGACGTCGCGCAGGGCGCCGGCGCCGTCGTCTCCGCCGCGCTCGGCCTCGTCTCGCTCACCGGCAGCTGGGTCGGCACCGTCGCCTCCGCGCGCGAGTCGCTGATCGGACAGATGCGGACCTCGCAGTCCGCCGACATCGCCACCATGGTCAAGGAGGGCTACGGCGACGCCTGGGCCGCCAACGCCCTGTGGGCCGGTGTGTTCGCGCTGGCCGCGCTGATTGCCGGAGCCGTGGTCCTGGCCCGGCCCGCGTTCGGCGTTCCCGGCAGGCCGCAGGCGCCGTGGATCAAGTCGGTCGCCTGGGGCGGTGTCTCCCTCGCCGTGATCGGCCTGCTGCTGGCCGTACTCAAGTACACCGGCGTCCTTCTCGGCCTGCCCGCCACGAGCTGACTGCCTGCGCCGAGATGGCCGCCCGGTACGGGCCGGTCTGCCCGCGCCGGGCCGGCTGCCCGGTACGGGGTTGGCTGCCTGCGCCGAGTCGGCTGCCTGGTATGGACTGGCTGCCCGCAACGAGTCGGCTCCGCGGCACGAGTTGACCGCCCGCCACGAGTTGACCGCCCGCCACGAGCTGACCGCCCGCGCCGCGCGCCGGTTGCCCGGCTCGGGCCGAATGGCTGCCACGGGCCGAATGGCCGCCGTCGGGTGATTGCTCGCCATGAGCCGCTGACTGCCCGCCATGGGTCGAACGGCCGCTGTTCCTGGGGGGTCTTAGGGCGCGCGTGAGGCACTTACGCGCCCCCTGAGACCCCTCACGCGCGTCTAAGGCCCCGCCCACCTCGCAAGATGCGGCACTCTCCCGATGTGGCGGACCCCTCTGGGAGACGAAGGTGGAGGCATCGCGGCAAGCGATGACACCCACCGGATCTCCAGGGGAGACGAGATGTTCGAGTACGAGCTGTCCCAGGCGCGCTCCGCCGAACTGCTGCGCCGGGCGGAGCACGAGCGTACGGCCCGCGAGGCCGTACGCCTCGCCCGCGCCGCCCGTCAGGAAGCCGAACCGCGTGCCGGGGAGAGCGAGTCGCATACCCGCCGCACCCGGCGGCACCGCTCTCCACGGGCCGCGTGAGTCGGGGGCCGGGCATCATGAGTGCCGCCGGACACGGGGGCCCGCACCGGCACGGGGCGGCGGAGGACCGGGCCACGGGCCCCCGCCGCCCCGTGGTCGCGGCACGCGCGGAGACCGGCGTCCGCGAAGGGCGGCGGCGAGTGCCGCGCCCCCTGCCGAAAACCGGTGCCGGGTTGTCGGACCCCCGTGCGATGCTCGGGGGCGTGGAGACCAGGTCCGTCAGTCCGGTGTTCGTCGGCCGCGCCGAGGAATTGGGCACGCTGAACGACGCACTCGCCCGAGCCGCGGCGGGGGAGCCGCAGGCGGTGCTGCTGGGCGGTGAGGCCGGTGTCGGAAAGACCCGCCTGGTCGAGGAGTTCGCCGCCGCGGCCGTCGGCAAGGGGGCCGTCGTCGCCCTCGGCGGATGTGTCGAGATCGGCGCCGACGGACTGCCCTTCGCCCCGTTCTCCAGCGCGCTGCGCGCCCTGCGCCGTGAACTGCCCGAGGAGCTGACCGCCGCCGCAGCCGGTCAGGAGGAAGAACTGGCCCGGATGCTGCCCGAGTTGGGTGAGGCGGGCGCGAGCCGTCACGAAGAGGAGGGCATGGCACGCCTCTTCGAGCTCACCGCCCGCCTCCTGGAGCGCGTCGCCGCCCGCCGCCCGGTCGTCGTCGCCCTGGAGGACCTGCACTGGGCCGACGCCTCCACCCGCCATCTGCTCGCCTATCTCTTCCGCACCCTGCGCACCGGCCGCCTCGTCGTCCTCGCCACCTACCGCTCCGACGACATCCACCGGCGCCACCCGCTGCGCCCCCTGCTCGCCGAACTCGACCGGCTGCGCACGGTCCGGCGCGTGGAGCTGCCCCGCTTCAACCGCGAGGAGGTGGCCCGCCAGATCGCCGGCATCCACGCCGCCGAACCCCAACCCACCCAGGTCGACGCGATCTTCCAACGCTCCGACGGCAACGCCTTCTTCGTCGAGGAACTCGCCGTCGCCGCCCACGAGGGCTCCTGCGGCGGCCTCACCGACTCGCTGCGGGATCTGCTGCTCGTCCGAGTCGAGGCGCTGCCCGAGAGCGCCCAGCGGGTCGCCCGGATCGTCGCCGAGGGCGGATCCACCGTCGAGCACAAGCTGCTGGCGGCCGTCGCCGGGCTCGCCGAGGACGACCTCATCGAGGCGCTGCGCGCGGCGGTGAACGCCAACATCCTGCTCGCCGCCCCCTCCGGCGACGGCTACCGCTTCCGCCACTCCCTGGTCCGCGAGGCCGTCGGTGACGACCTGCTGCCCGGCGAGCGCTCCCGCCTCAACCGCCGCTACGCCGAAGCCCTGGAGGCCGACCCGAACCTCGTCCCCGCCGACCAGCGCGTGACCCGCCTGGCCAGCTACTGGTACCAGGCGAACGACGCGGCCAAGGCCCTGCCCGCCGTCCTCGCCGCCTCCGTCGCCGCCCGCCGCCGCGACGCCTACGCGGAACAACTGCGACTGCTGGAACGCGCGATGGAGCTCTGGGACGCCGCCCCCGCGGACGTGCGCGCCGGGCTGCGCCCCGTCGACTACACGGCGTCCTACCCTCCCTGCGGCTGCGACCCCGCGACCACCCCGCTGCGCTATCTCGACCTCATGGCGGAGGCCGCCGTCGCCGGCCGGTTCTGCGGCGAGCGCGAACGCGCCCTGAAGATCACCCGGCGGGCGCTGAGCATCCTGGAGGGCGAGGACGACCCGCTGCGTGCCGCCTGGTTCTGGACCCAGCGCTCCCGGCTCGTACAGGCCCTGGCCCGGGGCGACGGACGGCAGGAACTGGCCACCGCCCAGGATCTGCTGCGCGGCCTGCCGCCCTCCGAGGTGCACGCCGAGGTCCTCACCAACGTCGCCAACTGGTCGATGCTGCACCAGCCCGGCCCCGAAGCCCTCGCCGCCGCCGAGCGGGCCGTGCAGTACGCGCGCATGGTCGGCACCCGCGAGATAGAGCTCAACGGCCGCCTCACCCTCGGCAGCCTCACCGCCCACGCGGGCGACCCCGTGGCCGGACTCGCGGAGATGTACGAGATCAAGGAACGGGCCCTGGAAGAGGGCTTCCCCTATGTCGCCGGACGTGCCTACGTGAACCTGCCGGCCGCGCTCGAAGCCATCGGCCGCTCCCGGGAGGCCGCGCCGATCCTGGAGGAGGGCGCCGCCTTCGCCCGGTGCTACGGCCTGCTCGACAGCGAGGCATGGGTGTGGTCCAACCTCTCCGAGTCGCTGAGCAGCCTCGGCCGCTGGCCGGAGGCCGAGCAGGCCGCGCAGAACGTGTTCCGGCACGGACGCAACGCCAAGCCCCAGGGCGCGGGTGCCATTTGCCTGGCCCAACTCGCCCTGAACCGAGGTGACATGGCCGAGGCGAAACGCCGGCTGGCGGCGGCTCATGCGGCGTTCGGCTCGCACGACCCCATGCCCCAGCAGTGGCTGCCGATGGCCACCATCGCCGTCGGCGTCGCCGCGTCGGAAGGCCGCCTCCTCGACGCCCGCGCCGAACTCGGCGCCGCTCTGGACGCCGGCTCCCCGCCCGGCACCCAGCTGTACGGCTGGCCCCTGCTGGTGGCCGCCGCCACCGCCGAGGCCGACGCCCGCACCCTGCCCGCCGCCGAGCCGGGCCGCGCCGGGACGCTCGACCGCATCCGCACCGCCGCCAAGACGCTCACCACCACCGCACCCATATGGCTCGCCCACGAGCAGTGGGTCCGCGCCGAGCTCCACCGTGCCGAGGGCAGCGCCACCGCCGACACCTGGACCCCGGTCGTCACCGCCTTCGAGCAGTTGGAACGCCCCTACGACCTCGCCCGCGTCCGCCACCGCCTGGCCGAGGCGCTGCTCGCCACGGACGCCGCGGGCCACGGCGACCGCGCCACCGAGCTGCTGCGCCTCGCCCATGCCGTCGCCGACCACCTGGGCGCCCGCCCCCTGGCGGACGCCGTCACCCTCCTCGCCCAGCGTGCCCATCTCGTCCTGGCGCCGGCGCCCGGGCCGAAGCCGGTCGCCGACCCCGCCGAGGCACTGGGCCTCACCACCCGCGAACGCGATGTGCTCCGCCTCGTCTCCGACGGCCGCACCAACCGCCAGATCGCCGAGGAACTGTTCATCTCCCCGAAGACGGCCAGCGTCCACGTCTCCAACATCCTGGCCAAGCTCGGCGTCTCCGGCCGCGGCGAGGCCGCGGCGGTGGCCCATCGGCTGGGCCTGTTCCCGTCCCTGACGCACACCTCACGGACCACGCCGAGGGCGGGCTCAGGCTTACGCTGAAAGCGACCCGGCCGAGGGAGGCCTCGTGTTCAACCTCTTCGAGGAACTGTTCGCACCCGGCCGCAAGCACACCCGGGACGAGCAGAACCGACTGGAACTGACCCGGGAGGACGTCGGCGACAACGACCCGGGCCGGGGGCCGATAGACCTCGCGTCCGGGAAGGTGGTCGTCCGGCCCCCGGAGCACACCGAGGACGCGGAACCGAAGCCGAGGGGGCGGTGCTAGCCACTAGCTCACCTCCAGTTCCAGAATCCGGTCGTCCCCGTCCTCCGGGGACCCCCGGCCGTCGGTCTCGCTCGTCACCAGCCACAGCTTGTCGCCGCCCGCCGAGAGGACCGTGCGCAGCCGGCCGTGCTCGCCCTCAAGGAAGGACTGGGGGTCGGCGGACGCCTTCGTGCCGTCGAGGGGGATGCGCCACAGCCGCTCGCCGCCGAGGCCCGCCATCCACAGGGAGCCCTCGGCGTAGGCGATGCCGCTGGGGGACGCCTCGTCGGTGCTCCACTGGGCTATCGGGTTGCGGTAGCGCGAGTCGTCGGTTTCGCCTTCGACCTCGGGCCAGCCGTAGTTGGCGCCGAGCTCGATCGCGTTCAGCTCGTCCCAGGTGTCCTGGCCGAACTCCGCGGCGAACAGGCGCTGCTTGCCGTCCCAGGCGAGGCCCTGCACATTGCGGTGGCCGTACGAGTACACCGTCGAGTCCGGGAACGGGTTCCCCGGGGCGGGCTCGCCCTCCGGGGTCATGCGCAGGATCTTGCCGCCGAGCGACTTCTTGTTCTGGGACAGGCCCTTCTCGCCGCTCTCGCCGGTGCCCGCGTAGAGCATCTTGTCCGGACCGAAGGCGATCCGGCCGCCGTTGTGGACGAAGCCCTTCGGGATGCCCCGGAAGATCGTGTCGGGGGCGCCGAGCTGCCGGCCGGGGGGCTTGTCGGCGTCGAACAGCATGCGCACCACACGGTTGTCCGAGGCGGAGGTGTAGTACGCGTAGAGCATGTGGTCCGAGGCGTGGTCCGGCGACAGGGCGATGCCCAGCAGACCGCCCTCGCCCTCGGGCGAGACCCCGGGCACCTCGCCCAGTTCGGTCTTCTCTCCCGTCTCCGTGTCGACACGCGTGATCGTGCCCTCGTCACGGGAGGAGACCAGAAGGTCGCCGTCGGGCAGCGCGGCGAGGCCCCAGGGGCTGTCGAGGCCCTCGGCGACCGTACGCACGACCTTGACCGTGCCCTTGGCCGGTGGCGCGTCCTGTGCGGGCTGTCCGGGAGGGGACGACTGCGCCGTGGTACGACTCGGCGTCGCGGTCCCGTCAGCGGGGCCACCTGCCCCGTCGTCGGAGGAGCAGCCGGCCGTGAGCAGGAGGGTGGCCGTGGCCAGAGCGGCCGTCACAGCTCGACGTTGCACGATCATGGTCCCTTCGACGCGGCGGGTTCTCCTTGTCATACACCGCTCGCGCCTCCCAGGTTCCCGATCACGCGATCCCGAACCGGGGCCGGAGCCCCGCCGCGTCCCGAATCCCGTGTCCGGCCCACCGCGTTCGGTGAAGCGGTCCTCAGTCCCAGGACCCCTGGGCCACCGGCAATCCCGAGACCTCCGCCAGATCGTCGGCCGTCAGGCGTATTCGCCCCGCCCCGGCGTTCTCCGTCACCCACCGCTCCCGCTTGGCCCCCGGCACCGGCACCACGTGCCGTCCCTGGGCCAGCACCCAGGCCAGAGCCACCTGGGCGGGGGTGACGTCCTCGCCGTGACGGGCGGCGACGCGGCGCAGGCCCGCGACTATCGGCTGGTTGGATGCCATCATCTCCGCCGTGAAACGCGGATGGCGGGCGCGCAGGTCGTCCGGTTCGAAGCCCTCGCCCGGGGTCAGCGTGCCGGTCAGGAAGCCGTTGCCGAGCGGCATCGCGGCCAGGAAGCCGATGCCGCGGACCTCGCACCAGGGCAGCAGCGCGTCCAGCGCCTCCGGCGACCACACCGACAGTTCCGCCTCGACCGCGCTCACCGGAAAGACCTGCTGCGCCCGCTGCAACTGCCGGATCGTCGTGTCGTGCAGCCGCGTCCCGGAACGGCGTCCGCCCCGCGCGCCCATCGCGCACCACCCGAGCGCCCGCACCTTCCCGGCCTGTACGAGGTCGGCCATCGCGCCCCATGTCTCCTCGACCGGGACCTCCGGGTCCGCCCGGTGGAGCTGGTAGAGATCGATGACGTCGGTCTGCAACCGCCGCAGCGAGGCGTCGCAGGCCCGTTTCACGTACCCGGGACGGCCGTTGGCCACGATGTGCTGCTCGCCCACCAGCAGCCCCACCTTCGTCGACACGAAGGCGTCGGACCGCCGTTCCTTCAGCGCCCGCCCCAGCAGCAGCTCGTTGGTGAAGGGTCCGTACATGTCGGCCGTGTCCAGCAGCGTCGAGCCCAGGTCGAGCGCCGTGCGCACGGCCCGCAGCGACTCGTCGCCCCGCTGGCGTGACGTGCTGTACGCCCAGCTCATCGGCATGCATCCCAGTCCGACAGCCCCCACCGCGAGCGCCGCCGCGCCGATCGTCCTGCGCTCCACCTGCCCGTGACCCTCCCTCTCCTGGCCCCCCAACCTAACCTCCGTCCGGCACCGCGCCTCGCTTAGCCTCATGACCATGACTGCTGACGTGTGGCTGCCCATCCCGCCGGAGGACGTCGAGGGACTTCCGGACGGGCCGACGTACCGCTTCTGGAACGGGGGCGAGACCTTCCCCGCGGACCCCGCCGACTGCTCCTTCTACGTCGTCCCCTACATGAAGCCATCCGAGGTCGGCGTACGGCCCCTGCCCCGGATGACCTCCGTGCAGGTGGTGCAGACCCTCTCCGCCGGAATCGATCATGTCGAACCGGGGCTCGCGCACCTGCCACCGGGGGTGCGGCTGTGCAACGCGCGCGGTGTGCACGAGGCGAGCACCGCGGAGCTCGCCCTCACTCTGATCCTCGCCTCGCTGCGCGGGATTCCGGACTTCGTCCGGGCGCAGGACAGGGGTGAGTGGCGCAGCGGTTTCCGGCCGGCGCTCGCCGACCGGACCGCGCTCATCGTCGGCTACGGCTCGATCGGGGAGGCCATCGAGGACCGGCTCACGCCCTTCGAACTCGCGCGGGTCGTGCGCGTCGCGCGCTCGGCACGCACCACGGCGCGCGGTCCGGTGCATCCGCTCACCGAACTGCCCGCGCTTCTCACCAAGGCGGATGTCGTGATCCTCTCCACGCCACTGACCGAAACGAGCCGGGGGCTGGTGAACGCCGAGTTCCTGGAGCGGATGAAGGACGGCGCGCTGCTCGTGAACGTGGCCCGGGGGCCGGTCGTGGACTCCAAGGCGCTGCTCGCCGAGCTCGAGAGCGGCCGGATCACCGCGGCCCTCGACGTCACCGACCCGGAGCCGCTCCCGCCCGGACACCCGTTGTGGCAGGCGCCCGGCCTGCTGATCAGCCCGCACGTCGGCGGCCCCACGTCCGCGTTCCTGCCCCGCGCGAAGAGGCTGCTCGTGGACCAGTTGCACCGTTTCGTGAACCGCGAGCCGTTGCGCAACGTGATCCTTACGACGAGCGCGAAGGGTGCGTAGCACGGGCGGCGTGGGCGACGTGTGACCTGACGCGGGCACCCTCCGCGTTCGTACGGACGCGTTCCGTGCCGTGTTCTCGCTGGTGGTCACGGAGCGTAGAGAAGCTATGTCCCTGAGTGACGAGACTGGTGTATCGTCCCGACAGGGGCTGCGCCGCGCACCGTTCGGCGCCGGGGATGGACATTTCAGACGCGAGGGGGGCGACGGGCGATGCACGGCCTATGGACGAGCGATCCGACGAGGCGGGGCCGCCGACGGCGCCCCTGGCGCACGGCCCCGCGACGGCGCGGCCCGCACGCCGGCCATGGCGGGCACCACAACCACCACCGCAGGCCCAACAGCCGCAGGAAGCAGGCACAATGCGCGCCCCGGGACCCGAGGGACCGGGGAGTGGTACGCACCGGGAGGCCCCGGTGAACGCGCCCGCGCCGCCCACGACCACCCTCGACCAGGCGCTGCGGCGGCACCCCGCGGCGGGCGCTCTGCTGCCCCGGCCGCCGGCCGCCCGCGGCGGGTCGAGCGTGTACCAGCAACTCGTCCTGGCCCTGCTCTGCGCGGGCTACGCCGTCGGCTCCGCGGTCGGCTGGGGTTCGCCTCATCTCGCCCTCGTGATGGGTGACTTCGGGCTCAGTGCCGCTGCCGCCGCTGCCGCGGTGTCGTGCTTCGTCTACGCGCACAGCCGGCGCGTGCGGTTCCGCTCGGCCTGGCTGCTGTTCGCCCTCTCCTCGGCGATGGCCGCCCTGGGCAACGGGGTCTGGGGCTGGTACGAGGTCGTCCTGGGACAGACCGTGCCCAGCCCCAGCTATGCCGACGTGTTCTTCCTGTGCTTCGCGCCGCCCGCGATCGTGGGCCTGCTGGTCCTCGCCAAGCGGCCGGTGAACAAGGCGGGCTGGGTGTGCCTCTCCCTGGACGCCTGGCTGATCGGTGGCTCCCTGATCACGCTGTCGTGGAGCCTCGCCCTCGCCCAGGCGGCCAAGGGCGGCGGCTCCGGAGTCGCCCACGCCGCGCTGTCGCTGGCGTACCCGCTGCTGGACATTGCGCTGGTCAGCATGGTGCTCGCGCTGCACTTCCGGCGCTCGGGCGCCAACCGCTCGGCGGTGAACACGGCGATCGGCGCCCTCGCCCTGACCGTGATGTGCGACGCCCTGTTCACCTCTCCGCTGCTGCACAACAACTACCACTCGGGTCAGCTGCTGGACGCGGGCTGGTTCGCCGGCTCGCTGCTCCTGGCCTACGCCCCCTGGGCCACCAACCGCCCCGTGCAGGCCGGCGACGAGCCGCCCGCGCGCGTGGTGCACGAGCATGTGCCCGGACAGCGGGGGAGCACCCCACCGCACCCGCCCTCGCCGCAGGGCGAGCACGGTCGTTATGCGGCGACCCGGCCGCTCACCGGCTCGCTCGCCGCCCTCACGCCGTACCTGGCCGCCGCCGTCTGCACGCTCGGCATCCTCTACAACGTGCTCAACGGCCGCAGCGTCGACCGCGTCGTGCTGCTGACCGGCGGCACGGTCGTGCTCGCGCTGGTGGTGCGCCAGGGGATCATGCTGCTCGACAACATCAACCTCACCCAGGAACTGGCGCAGCAGGAGAACCACTTCCGCTCCCTGGTGCAGGGCTCCAGCGACGTCATCATGATCGCCGCACCCAACGGCATCCTCCGGTACGTCTCCCCGGCCGCCGCCGGTGTCTACGGACGCCCGGCGGAGAACCTGGTGGGCACCGAGCTGGCCGAGCTCATCCACCCGGAGGACCTCGGCTGCGTGGTGCACGAGGTGCGCCGCTTCCTCGCCGCCAGCCCCCAGGAGGAACCCACCACACGCATCGAGTGCCGCTTCCGGTCCGGCGACGGGGGCGCCTCCCGTTCGGGCGGGACGGAGAGCGGGGGAGGCTGGCTGAACGTCGAGTCGACCGTCAACCGGCACCACGGCGGACTGATCTTCAACAGTCGCGACGTCACCGAGAGGGTCCGCCTGCAGGCGCAGCTGCAGCACAACGCGGAGCACGACCCGCTCACCGACCTGCCCAACCGCGCGCTGTTCACCCGGCGCGTCCAGCAGGCCCTGTCCGGCCGCCGCAGCACCGACCGCGGCGCCGCCCTGCGGGGCACGGCCGTGCTCTTCATCGACCTGGACGGCTTCAAGGCCGTCAACGACACCATCGGGCACCAGGCCGGGGACGAGCTGCTCGTCCAGGCCGCGCGCAGACTCCAGGAGGCGGTCCGCAAGGGCGACACCGCGTCCAGGCTGGGCGGCGACGAGTTCGCGGCCCTGATCGTCGGCGACGGCGCCCGGGACCGGGCCGCCCGTGAACGGCACATCCTGGAGCTCGCCGACCGCCTCAGGGTGACGCTGTCCCAGCCCTACCTCATCGACGGCAACGATGTCCGTGTCGCCGCGTCCATCGGCGTCGCCTTCGCCGAACCGGGGCTCGGCGCGGGCGAGTTGCTGCGCAACGCCGACCTGGCGATGTACCGCGCGAAATCGGCCGGCAAGGGTCGTGTCGAGCTGTACAAGCCACAGATGCAGCAGGACGTCGTCCGCAAGGCCGAGCTGGCCACCCGGTTGCGGGCCGCACTGCACGACGGCGAGTTCACGCTGCTGCACCAGCCGGTGGTGCGCTTGGAGGACGGCCGGATCACGTCGGTCTCGGCACAGGCGCGCTGGCGGTCCTCCCAAGGGGTGCTGTTCACGCCCGCGGAGTTCCTGCGGGTTGCCGAGGACAGCGACCGCACGGCCGAACTGGGCCGCTGGGTGCTGGAGCAGGCAGTGGAGCAGGCCGCCGAACGCGCCGCGACCGGCCACGTCGTACCGGTCACCGTCCGGATGTCCGCCCGCCGGCTGCTGGACCGGTCGATGCCCCTCGGCTCCATCGAGGCGCTGCTGACCCGGCACGGGCTGCCGTCCGGCGGGCTGGTGGTCGAACTGTCCGACATCGATGCCAAGATCTGCCTGGACGATCTGGAGCGCCGCCTGGGCACCCTCAGGAGGCTCGGGATCCGGATCGCGATGGACGGCTTCGGCGGTGGCTGCCCGGCCATCACGGCGCTGCGCAAGCTGCCGCTGGACGTGCTGAAGCTCGACCGGGGGCTGGTCGAGGGCGTCGTCGAGTCCGCGCGGCTGCACAAGATCACCAGCGGACTGCTGCGTATCGCGGGCGATCTCGGCCTGCAGTCCGTGGCGGACGGAGTGGATCTGCCGGAGCAGGTCGTCGCCCTGCGCACGATGGGCTGCACGCACGGGCAGGGCATGGCCTTCTCCGGCCCCCTCGACGAGTACCGGCTGCGCCGGGCGCTGACTTCCGGCCGTTGTCCGGTGCCGCACGGGCCGGCCGAACCGGCCTTCGCCGGCGGCGGCACGGGCGGGTACAGCGCCGGGGTGACCACCGTCTTCGGCGGTGGCGCACCGGTGGCCACACCAGTGGGCACACCTCTCGCCACTCCGTTGCGCTCACATGATGAGACTCCCGTCCCACCTACTTGACAGTGGGTGCGCGCCGGGGGGAGGGTCAGTTCCATGCGCACCCGAATTCTCGTACTTGGACAGCGCGTCGGCTGAGCTGGGACCAACCGGAGGACGATCCGGGACCCCTGGCGACCACACCGGCGCGCTCCCCTCGCTTGCCTTACGGCACGAGGGGTTTTTTGTTGCACAGGCACCTTCCGTACCGCAGTCGCACACCGTACAAACCTCGCAAAAAACCCTCAGCATCGAGAAGAGAATGCCGATGACCGAGCAGGCCACCGGGGCCCATCACCCGCAGCCGCGGCCCCGATCCGGAGGACAGTCCGCTCCCGAGCACGTCACGGGCGCGCAGTCCCTCATCCGCTCTCTCGAGGAGGTCGGCGCCGACACGGTATTCGGCATTCCCGGCGGGGCGATCCTCCCGGCGTACGACCCGCTGATGGACTCCGGGAAGGTCCGCCACGTGCTGGTGCGGCACGAGCAGGGCGCCGGTCACGCCGCCACCGGCTACGCGCAGGCCACCGGCCGCGTCGGCGTCTGCATGGCGACCTCGGGACCCGGCGCGACCAACCTCGTCACGCCGATCGCCGACGCGCACATGGACTCCGTGCCGCTGGTGGCGATCACCGGGCAGGTCGCCTCCAAGGCGATCGGCACGGACGCCTTCCAGGAGGCGGACATCGTCGGCATCACCATGCCGATCACCAAGCACAACTTCCTTGTCACCAAGGCCGAGGACATCCCCCGGGTGATCGCCCAGGCGTTCCACATCGCCTCCACCGGCCGCCCCGGACCGGTCCTGGTCGACATCGCCAAGGACGCCCTCCAGGCGAGGACGACCTTCTCCTGGCCGCCCACCATGGACCTGCCCGGCTACCGCCCGGTGACCAAGCCGCACGCCAAGCAGATCCGCGAGGCCGCCAAGCTGATCACCTCCGCCAGGCGGCCGGTGCTCTACGTCGGCGGCGGCGTGCTCAAGGCCAAGGCCACCGCCGAGCTGAAGGTCCTCGCCGAGCTCACCGGCGCGCCCGTCACCACCACCCTGATGGCGCTCGGCGCGTTCCCCGACAGCCACCCGCTGCACGTGGGCATGCCCGGTATGCACGGCACGGTCTCCGCCGTCACCGCCCTGCAGAAGGCCGACCTGATCGTCGCCCTCGGCGCCCGCTTCGACGACCGCGTCACCGGCAAGCTGGACAGCTTCGCCCCGTATGCCAAGATCGTGCACGCCGATATCGACCCGGCCGAGATCGGCAAGAACCGCGAGGCCGACGTGCCGATCGTCGGGGACGCGCGCGAGGTCATCGCCGACCTGGTCCAGGCCGTGCAGAAGGAGCACAGCGAGGGGCACCGCGGCGACTACGAGGCATGGTGGAAGGACCTCAGCCGCTGGCGTGACACCTACCCGCTCGGCTACGACCAGCCCGAGGACGGCTCGCTCTCCCCGCAGCAGGTCATCGAGCGCATCGGCCGGCTCGCCCCCGAAGGCACGATCTTCGCGGCGGGTGTCGGCCAGCACCAGATGTGGGCCGCGCACTTCATCCAGTACGAGAAGCCGGCCACCTGGCTGAACTCCGGCGGCGCCGGGACGATGGGGTACGCCGTCCCCGCCGCCATGGGCGCGAAGGCCGGCGCACCCGACCGCACCGTCTGGGCGGTCGACGGCGACGGCTGCTTCCAGATGACCAACCAGGAGCTCACCACCTGCGCACTGAACAACATCCCGATCAAGGTCGCCGTCATCAACAACGGCGCCCTCGGGATGGTCCGCCAGTGGCAGACGCTCTTCTACAACCAGCGGTACTCCAACACCGTGCTGCACTCCGGCCCCGACGACGTCAACCCGCAGGCCCGGGGCACCCGCGTCCCCGACTTCGTGAAGCTGTCGGAGGCCATGGGCTGCTACGCCATCCGGTGCGAGGACCCCTCCGAACTCGACAAGGTGATCGAGGAGGCGAACTCGATCAACGACCGGCCCGTCGTCGTGGACTTCATCGTGCACGAGGACGCGATGGTGTGGCCGATGGTCGCCGCCGGCACCTCCAACGACGAGATCCTCGCCGCCCGGGACGTCCGCCCCGACTTCGGCGACGGCGAAGACGACTGAAGAGAGAGCTGAGTCAAGAACATGTCCAAGCACACGCTCTCGGTCCTGGTGGAGAACACGCCCGGCATCCTGGCCCGGATCGCCGCCCTGTTCTCCCGACGCGGCTTCAACATCGACTCGCTCGCGGTCGGCGTCACCGAGCACCCCGACATCTCCCGCATCACGATCGTGGTGAGCGTCGACGACCTGCCGCTGGAACAGGTGACCAAGCAGCTCAACAAGCTGGTCAACGTCCTGAAGATCGTCGAGCTGGAGCAGGCCCATGCCGTGCAGCGCGAACTCGTCCTGGTGAAGGTGCGCGCCGACAACGAGACGCGCTCCCAGATCGTCGAGATCGTCCAGTTGTTCCGCGCCAAGACCGTCGACGTCTCCCCCGAGGCCGTCACCATCGAGGCCACCGGCAGCAGCGACAAGCTGTCCGCCATGCTCAAGATGCTGGAGCCGTACGGCATCAAGGAACTGGTCCAGTCCGGCACGATCGCGATCGGCCGCGGGGCGCGTTCGATCACGGACCGCTCGCTGCGCGCGCTCGACCGGTCGGCCTGACGATGTGAGACGGGTGGCCCGCCGACACGGGCCGCCCGTATGGCGAGATCCCGAAGCTTCCCCTCCCTCCACCGTCATACGGTGGGACGCAACATCTGCACCCCAAGGAGAGACCCAAAGTGGCCGAGCTGTTCTACGACGCCGACGCCGACCTGTCCATCATCCAGGGCCGCAAGGTCGCGGTCATCGGTTACGGCAGCCAGGGCCACGCCCACGCCCTGTCGCTGCGTGACTCGGGTGTCGACGTCCGTGTCGGTCTGCACGAGGGCTCCAAGTCCAAGGCCAAGGCCGAGGAGCAGGGCCTGCGCGTGGTCACCCCGGCGGAGGCCGCCGCGGAGGCCGACGTCATCATGATCCTCGTCCCGGACCCGATCCAGGCCCAGGTCTACGAGGAGTCCATCAAGGACAACCTCAAGGACGGCGACGCGCTGTTCTTCGGCCACGGCTTCAACATCCGCTTCGGCTTCATCAAGCCCCCGGCCGGTGTCGACGTCTGCATGGTCGCCCCCAAGGGCCCGGGCCACCTGGTGCGCCGTCAGTACGAGGAGGGGCGCGGCGTGCCCTGCATCGCCGCCGTCGAGCAGGACGCCACGGGCGACGCCTTCGCGCTGGCCCTGTCGTACGCCAAGGGCATCGGCGGCACCCGCGCCGGCGTCATCAAGACGACGTTCACCGAGGAGACCGAGACCGACCTCTTCGGTGAGCAGGCCGTTCTCTGCGGCGGTACGGCCGCCCTGGTCAAGGCCGGTTTCGAGACGCTGACCGAGGCCGGCTACCAGCCGGAGATCGCGTACTTCGAGTGCCTGCACGAGCTGAAGCTGATCGTCGACCTCATGTACGAGGGCGGCCTGGAGAAGATGCGCTGGTCGATCTCCGAGACCGCCGAGTGGGGCGACTACGTCACCGGTCCGCGGATCATCACCGACGCCACGAAGGCCGAGATGAAGAAGGTCCTCGCCGAGATCCAGGACGGGACCTTCGCCCAGGCGTGGATGGACGAGTACCACGGCGGTCTGAAGAAGTACAACGAGTACAAGCAGCAGGACTCCGAGCACCTGCTGGAGACGACGGGCAAGGAGCTGCGCAAGCTCATGTCCTGGGTCGACGAAGAGGCGTGAGCCGCGGACGGCGGGGCCGGAGCGGACCGCTCCGGCCCCACCGCCCCACCCGTCGAACCACGGACGGGTGATCCTTCCGCCGAGGCGCAGGACGACCTGGGCGGCGCCACTAGACTGACGTGTACATACGCGTCAGGCCCACAGCGTCGTGCGTCTTCCACGCGGCTTAGCGACACCGGAGAAGTGCGGGCACGTGCCTCACCGCCCTTGTCCGGCGTCACTCCCCTCCACCGCCAGCGGCCGTCGGGACGGCCGTCCGCATGGGACTTGTGAGGACTCACGTGAGCTCGAAACCCGTCGTACTCATCGCTGAAGAGCTGTCGCCCGCCACCGTGGACGCCCTGGGGCCGGACTTCGAGATCCGGCACTGCAACGGAGGGGACCGGGCCGAGCTGCTCCCGGCCCTCGCCGACGTCGACGCGATCCTGATCCGCTCCGCGACCAAGGTCGACGCCGAGGCCATCGCCGCCGCGCACAAGCTGAAGGTCGTCGCACGAGCCGGCGTCGGCCTGGACAACGTCGACGTCGCCGCCGCCACCAAGGCCGGCGTGATGGTCGTCAACGCCCCCACCTCGAACATCGTGACCGCCGCCGAGCTGGCCTGCGGCCTGCTGCTGGCGACCGCGCGCAACATCCCGCAGGCCAACGCCGCGCTCAAGAACGGCGAGTGGAAGCGCAGCAAGTACACCGGCGTCGAACTGGCCGAGAAGACCCTGGGTGTGGTGGGCCTCGGCCGGATCGGCGCGCTGGTCGCCCAGCGGATGTCCGCCTTCGGGATGAAGGTCGTCGCCTACGACCCGTACGTGCAGCCCGCGCGGGCCGCGCAGATGGGCGTCAAGGTGCTGTCGCTGGACGAGTTGCTGGAGGTCTCCGACTTCATCACCGTCCACCTGCCCAAGACCCCGGAGACCCTCGGCCTGATCGGTGCCGAGGCGTTGCGCAAGGTCAAGCCGAGCGTGCGCATCGTCAACGCCGCGCGCGGCGGCATCGTGGACGAGGAGGCGCTGTACTCGGCGCTGAAGGAGGGCCGCGTCGCGGGCGCCGGTCTCGACGTGTACGCCAAGGAGCCCTGCACGGACTCGCCGCTGTTCGAGTTCGACCAGGTCGTCTCCACCCCCCACCTGGGTGCCTCGACCGACGAGGCGCAGGAGAAGGCCGGTATCGCGGTCGCCCGGTCGGTGCGGCTCGCCCTCGCCGGTGAACTGGTCCCCGACGCGGTGAACGTCCAGGGCGGCGTCATCGCCGAGGACGTCAAGCCGGGCCTGCCGCTCGCCGAGCGGCTCGGCCGGATCTTCACCGCGCTCGCCGGCGAGGTGGCCGTGCGGCTGGACGTCGAGGTCTACGGCGAGATCACCCAGCACGATGTGAAGGTGCTGGAGCTCTCCGCGCTGAAGGGCGTCTTCGAGGACGTCGTCGACGAGACGGTGTCCTACGTCAACGCCCCGCTGTTCGCGCAGGAGCGTGGCGTCGAGGTGCGGCTGACGACCAGCTCGGAGTCGCCCGACCACCGCAACGTCGTGACCGTGCGCGGCACGCTCAGCAGCGGCGAGGAGGTCTCGGTGTCCGGCACGCTCGCCGGTCCCAAGCATCTGCAGAAGATCGTCGCGGTGGGCGAGTACGACGTGGACCTCGCGCTGGCCGACCACATGGTCGTCCTGCGGTACGAGGACCGCCCGGGTGTCGTCGGCACGGTCGGGCGGATCATCGGCGAGGCCGGCATCAACATCGCCGGGATGCAGGTGGCGCGCGCGGCGGTCGGCGGCGAGGCGCTCGCCGTGCTCACCGTCGACGACACGGTGCCCTCCGGTGTCCTCGCCGAGGTCGCCGAGGAGATCGGGGCCACGTCGGCCCGGTCGGTGAACCTGGTCTGAGCCCGGCGAGGGGTCCGAGGGCCGTCCTCCCCGGACCCCCGCTTCGGGACATGCCGTCAGACGCCGGACGGGCTGAGCTGGTCAGCCCGTCCGGCGTCGTCGTCCGTCCGGCCCCTGACGGGCCGCAGGCCCACCGCTGCGAGCACCGCGGCTCCCGCCGGCAGGACGGCCCCGGCGAGCAGCCGATCACCGGTGCGCCCGGCTCCCTGGAGCGGTTCGGCAGGTGTGGGCGAACATGATCGGCACCCTGCGCGAGCCCGCTTCGCTGTGGGCGGCTCAGCATGGAGATCGTCGTCCGGGGCGATCAGCTTCCCGAGGTGCGCGAGCATCTCGCGCGGGCCCGGCGGGAGGCCGGACGCGGACTGATCCCGCTCATGGGCGGGCGCGAGGACGACCTGCCGGACGAGGCCGTGGACACCCTCGGCACGCTCTACGGCACGGTGATGACCGGGCTCATCGCCCTGTGGACCTTCGATGCGAAGACGGCGCCGACGGCGGAGCACCTCACCGAGGGGCTGCGCCGGGTGATCGCCGGGGCCGCGCGGCAGGACCGAGCGGCCGCGCCCGGGCGCCTGCGAGGCTCACAGCCGCGTCCCCTTCAGCACCATGTGCAGCAGCAGCCGGTCCTCCCCGGCGTCGAGGTCGAGTCCCGTCAGCTGTTCCACCCGGGAGAGCCGGTAGTACAGCGTCTGCCGATGGATGCCCAGCTCGGCGGCGGTGCGGGCGGCCTGGCCCGCGCAGTCCAGGTAGACCTCGGCCGTGCGGGCGAGTTCCTGGTGGGTGGGGGAGAGGAGCGGGGCGATCGCGGGGTCGTGGGCCGTCTCCGGGGGAAGGGCGGTCAGCAGGCGGTAAGGGCCGATGCGGGACCACTCGGCGACCGGACCGAGGTGCGGCTGGGCGAGGGCGGCCCGGGCGGCGGCAGCCGCCTCCTGCCAGGCCGTGCCCAGATCGGCGAGACCGGTCAGCGGATCGCCCACGCCGGCGCGCGCGCCCTCCCGCAGCAGCCGGTGCGCCGCCGTCAGGGCCGGGGTGCGCACGTCCGTGGAACGCAGCCGGACCAGCGCCGCGAGGCTCTGGCCCGTCGTACCCCACGGGATCGTGCACAGGGCCGTCGTGTGCGGCACCGCGCGGGCCGACGGGGCGTCCTCCGGGTCCGCCGACGGCCAGGGCGCCACGCACACCACCGCGTGCGGGCCCTCGCCGCGCGTGCCGAGGGCCGTACGCAGGGCGGCCACCGCCATGTCGCGCTGCCAGCCGCGCTCCGCGGTCAGCACGGCCCGCAGCTCCCTGGTGAGATCGGCGCCCGCCTGCGCCTCGTCGGCGAGCAGCGCGCCGATCCGGACGGTCACCTCCATGGCCGCCGCCAGCTGGGCGTCGGTGGGGCCGGGCTCGCCGTCGAGCAGCCAGACGTAACCGAGGACGACCCCCCTGTTGCGCACCGGAAGGCAGACGCGGCCACGGTGGACCCCGGCCTCGGGGGTGCGCGGGATCCGTACCGGGCCGGTCGCGCGGGTGATGCCGAAGCCCTCGAACCAGGCGCGGACCGCGGCCGTGGAGCGGCGGGTCAGGATCGAGCGGGCGCGGACCGGGTCCAGGGCGGTCGGATCGAGGTCGCCCTCGCTGTCGTACGCGCCGAAGGCGATCAGCTCGAAGTCGCGGTTCTCCAGCGTCGCGGGGGCGCCGAGGAGCTCGGAGATCTCGTCGACCAGCTCCTGGTAGTCATTCCGGTAATCGGCTGTCACCCGGGCATTCTCCCCCATTTCCCAGGGGTCTTCATACATCTGTCTGAGATCGGTGGAACGGATGCGTGACAGCTGTCGATGGCCCACGATCGAAGGGATCCATAGCTTTCACGGTGGTTCTCCGTGCCGTACCCGGACCGTCGGGTACCGGCCTTGTGTTGGGTTGTGTTCTGGAGGTGCCCCGTGCTGGGTCCCGTGATTCTGGCCGCGTCGCGCAGCGACCGCATGCGACGCCTCGTGACGGCGGCCCCGGTGACGAAACAGGTCGTCGACCGTTTCATCCCGGGTGAGCGGGTGGACGACGTCGTCCCGATCATCGAGGGCCTCACCGGCCGCGGCCTGGAGCTGACGATGGACGTCGTCGGCGAGGACATCACCACCCGTGAGCAGGCCACCGCCGCCCGGGACGCCTATCTGGAGCTGATCGACCGGCTCAAGCCGCTGGAACTGGGCGAGCGGGTCGAGATGTCCGTGAAGCTGTCGATGTTCGGACAGGCCCTCGAGGGCGGTCACGAGCTGGCGCTCGCCAACGTCCGCCCCGTCGTCGAGGCCGCCGCCGAGATCGGTACGACGGTGACGCTGGACGCGGAGGACCACACCACCCTCGACTCGATGTTCGCCATCCACGAGGAGCTGCGCAAGGACGTCCCGCAGACGGGCTGCGTCATCCAGGCATACCTCTTCCGCACCGAGGCCGACGCCCGCCGCCTCGCCGCGGACGGCAGCCGCGTCCGGCTGGTGAAGGGGGCGTACAAGGAGCCAGCCGAGGTCGCCTACCAGCAGAAGCACGAGATCGACAAGGCGTACGTGCGTGTCCTGCGCACCCTGATGGAGGGCGAGGGGTTCCCGATGATCGGGTCCCACGACCCGCGCCTCATCTCCATCGCCCAGGAGCTCGCGCACCGCGCCGGGCGCAAGCTGGACGAGTACGAGTTCCAGATGCTGTACGGCATCCGGAGCGAGGAGCACCTCCGGCTCGCCGCCGAGGGCCACCGGATGCGTGTCTACACCGCGTACGGCACCGACTGGTACGGCTACTTCATGCGCAGGCTCGCCGAGAAGCCCGCCAACCTGCAGTTCTTCCTCCGCTCGATGGTCGGCAAGAGGTGAGGCTGGATGAGCGGCGGCTGTCGGCCTCCGAGGAGTGTTCGGAGGCCGACAGCCGCCGCCTCACGGCCGGCTGAGCCGGACCCGGTTCCGTGAAGGAGCTACGGAACTCGTGACTCCGCCCCTGAGGGGGCTTCTCACGAGCCCGCCGAGGCGGGTTCGTGACGGTCAAGCCCTGACCGCTGTCGACCTTACGTAACTGCTTCAGCTTCGCCTGGCTGAAGCCCGAGAATCACTCGGAAGAGGTAACTCATGGACGCTGTGACCCAGGTCCCCACCCCCGTCAACGAGCCGGTGCACGGCTACGCCCCCGGCTCGCCCGAGCGCGCCCGCCTGGAGGTCAAGCTCAAGGAGCTGGCCGAGAACCCCATTGACCTGACGTGCACCATCGGCGGTGAGCGCCGGATGGGCGGCGGCGAGGCGTTCCAGGTCGTGCAGCCGCACAACCACAAGGCCGTGCTCGGCACCTACCGCAACGCCACCCAGCAGGACGCGCGGGACGCGATCGACGCGGCCCTCGCCGCCGCGCCGGCCTGGCGCGCGATGTCCTTCGACGACCGCGCGGCGATCATCCTGCGCGCCGCCGAACTCCTGGCCGGCCCGTGGCGCGAGACGCTGGCCGCCTCCACCATGCTCGGTCAGTCGAAGACGGCCCAGCAGGCCGAGATCGACACCCCCTGCGAGCTGGTCGACTTCTGGCGCTTCAACGTCGCCTACGCCCGTCAGCTGCTGGCCGAGCAGCCCCCGGCCAACTCGCCGGGCGTCTGGAACCGTCTCGACCACCGCCCGCTGGAGGGCTTCGTCTACGCGATCACGCCGTTCAACTTCACGGCGATCGCGGGCAACCTGCCCACCGCGCCGGCCCTCATGGGCAACGTCGTGGTCTGGAAGCCGAGCCCGACGCAGACCCACGCCGCCGTGCTGCTGATGCGCATCCTGGAGGAGGCGGGCCTGCCCAAGGGCGTCATCAACCTCGTCACCGGCGACGGCATCGAGGTCTCCAAGGTCGCCCTCGAGCACCGTGACCTCGCCGGCATCCACTTCACCGGTTCGACCAGGACCTTCCAGCACCTGTGGAAGACGGTCGGCAGCAACATCGAGAAGTACCGCACCTACCCGCGTCTGGTCGGCGAGACCGGCGGCAAGGACTTCGTCGTCGCCCACCCGAGCGCCGACCGCGCCGTCCTCAAGACGGCGCTGACCCGAGGTGCCTTCGAGTACCAGGGCCAGAAGTGCTCCGCGACCTCGCGCGCGTACGTCCCGGCCTCGATCTGGAACTCCGGCTTCAAGGAGGAGTTCGCGGCCGAGATCGACGGCATCACCATGGGTGACGTCACCGACCTTTCGAACTTCATCGGTGCCGTGATCGACGAGCGTGCCTTCGCCAAGAACAAGGCCGCGATCGACCGGGCCCAGGCCGACCCGAGCTGCACGATCGTGGCGGGCGGCTCGTACGACGACTCCGTCGGCTACTTCGTCCGTCCGACCGTCATCGAGTGCACCGACCCGGAGAACGAGGTCTTCACGACCGAGTACTTCGGCCCGATCCTCGCCGTGCTCGTCTACGAGGACGACAAGTACGACGAGATGCTCACGCAGATGGAGTCGGCGTCGGACTACGCGCTGACCGGCTCGGTGATCTCGGGCGACCGCGCGGCCACCGCCTACACCATGGACAAGCTGCGCTACGCGGCCGGCAACTTCTACATCAACGACAAGTCGACCGGCGCCGTCGTCGGCCAGCAGCCCTTCGGCGGCGGCCGCGCGTCCGGCACCAACGACAAGGCGGGTGCCCCGCAGAACCTGATGCGCTGGACCCTGACCCGCGCCATCAAGGAGACCCTGGTCCCGCCGACCGAGTACACCTACCCCCACATGGGCTGACATCTCGTCGCCCCCATGACCGGGCCAGGGCGCCTCTTCCCCCGAGAGGCACCCTGGCCCGCGTGCGTCCGGCGCGGGCGCGTGGGCATGCCGGGCAGATGGCGGCGGACCTCCGGGTCGGCGTTGAGCGCGGCCCAGGGCGCGAGGTCGGACTCCCGCCACTCGCGGAGCAGCAGGCGGGCGGTGCTGAGTGGGGGCATCGCGTCAACCTGACGGGCGTGGGAGGGGCAGGCCACCGAATTGCCCCTGACACCGGCCCCATGACCGCGCGTACCGTCCGCACCGCCGACTTCGCCGGCTCGGACCGGCGCGGTGGCGATGTCCTCCGGGAGAAGGGGCAGTTCAGTGCCGTGTGACGCAGTCGGCCGTCTCAGATAGTAGGAAGCCCGACTAATTGTGGAGACAGATGCGCCGTCCTCGCCTAGTTTTGTAGGAGCCGAACGTCTCGCCAGATCCAGCGAATGGCGGTCGTGAGCCGGACCCCGCGCAGGCAACCCCTGCGGTCCGCTCCCCGCCCCACCCGGCGTCTCGAAAACCCCTGCCGCACTCCCCGCATTCGAAGGAGTCGATTTCCCATGGCCGAGACGACCGTCCGCCGCCGAGTCCGCCACGTCTCCCGTACGAGTGACTCCGACCGTAAGAACGCCGCAGCCGCCCTCCAGCGCGCCCTCGACCGCCGGGACAACGGCGGCGAGACCGGTCACTGAGACCGGCTGCCCCATCCCCACGCGGGAGCCGCGCCCGACGGGGTGCGGCGCGGACACCTGGCGTCCGCGCCGCCCCCGATGCGGTCGGCGCGGTCGGCCCGGACCACGTCCGGGCGCCCGCACGCCGTCCGCATCGCGGACAGCGCATGTCATCTTCTGGGACGAGGAGTAGGGTGCCTGCATGTCTCGCAGCATCGATCTCGCAGTGATCCCCGGTGACGGCATCGGCCAGGAGGTCGTGACCGAAGGCCTGAAGGTCCTCTCCGCCGTGCTTCCGCAGGATGTGAAGCTGGAGACCAAGGAGTACGACTTCGGAGCCCGGCGCTACCACGCCACCGGTGAGACCCTCACCGACGCGGATCTCGACGCCCTGAAGCAGCACGACGCCATCCTGCTGGGCGCCATCGGGGACCCCGGCGTCCCCTCTGGCGTCCTGGAGCGCGGCTTCCTGCTCAAGCTCCGCTTCGCCTTCGACCACCATGTCAACCTGCGCCCGTCCAAGCTGCTGCCCGGCGTCGCCACCCCGCTCGCCGGTGAGCCGCGGATCGACTTCGTGGTCGTCCGCGAGGGCACCGAGGGCCCCTACACGGGCAACGGCGGCACCATCCGCAAGGGCACCGCCCACGAGGTCGCCACCGAGGTGTCCGTCAACACGGCCTTCGGTGTCGAGCGCGTCGTCCGCGACGCCTTCGCCCGCGCTCAGGCGCGTCCGCGCAAGAAGCTCACGCTGGTCCACAAGAACAACGTGCTCACCTTCGCGGGCCACCTGTGGACGAACGTCTTCGACAGGGTGGCCGAGGAGTACCCCGAGGTCACCACCGAGTACATCCACGTCGACGCGGCGACCATCTACCTCGTCACCCAACCCGAGCGGTTCGACGTCATCGTCACCGACAACCTCTTCGGCGACATCATCACCGACCTCGCCGCGGCCGTCTCCGGCGGTATCGGCGTCGCCGCGAGCGGGAACATCAACCCCTCCGGCGAGTTCCCCTCGATGTTCGAGCCGGTGCACGGCTCCGCGCCGGACATCGCGGGCCAGGGCAAGGCCGACCCCACCGCCACGGTCCTCTCCGTCGCGCTGCTGCTGCGCCACCTCGGCCTGGAGGGCGAGGCGACGCGGATCGAGGAGGCGGTCGCCGCCGACCTCGCGGACCGCGTCGGCAAGCCGGCCCGCAGCACCTCCGAGATCGGCGACGCGCTCGCCGTACGAGTAGCCGGCTGACCCCGCCGCGACACTCGAAGTCTCGCCGATCACGCAGACCACTCGACAGCCGCCGGGTCGCAATCCGCAACCGGCGGCTTTTCACTGTCCCCGCCGGGTGCGACCATCAACCCCTGGGCCGCATTCATGCCGTTTTCCGACCACGGCACCCGCGCGCGATAATCGAACGCGGAGCCGCGGAATGAGGGAATGCTCGGACGTCCTAGCACTGGCCACTGGCAGTATGGGCGCGAGCGCGGCCCGTCA
Source organism: Streptomyces sp. NPDC002309 (assembly GCF_053593375.1). Lineage (NCBI taxonomy): Bacteria > Bacillati > Actinomycetota > Actinomycetes > Kitasatosporales > Streptomycetaceae > Streptomyces > Streptomyces sp. NPDC002309. The sequence goes on from NZ_JBSFCI010000011.1 coordinate 59,306, forward strand.
CTACCAACGGTGAAGGACAACCACTCATGACGACGCCCACGATCGAGCTCAAGCCGTCCGCCAACCCGCTTTCCGACGCGGAGCGCGAGGCCATCCTCGCCAGCCCCGGGTTCGGCCGCCACTTCACCGACCACATGGTCACCATCAAGTGGACCGAGGGGCGCGGCTGGCACGACGGACAGCTCGTCCCGTACGCGCCGATCTCCCTCGACCCCGCCACCCACGTCCTGCACTACGCGCAGGAGATCTTCGAGGGCCTGAAGGCGTACCGCCGTCCCGACGGTTCGGTCGCCACCTTCCGGCCCGACCAGAACGCCCTGCGCTTCCAGCGGTCCGCCCGCCGGCTCGCGATGCCTGAGCTGCCGGTCGAGACGTTCATCGAGGCCTGTGACTCCCTGGTCCGCCAGGACAAGGCGTGGGTCCCGGCGCACGGCGGCGAGGAATCCCTCTATCTGCGCCCCTTCATGATCGCCACCGAGGTCGGACTGGGTGTGAAGCCCGCCAACGAGTACCTCTTCATCGTCATCGCCTCCCCGGCCGGCGCCTACTTCCCGGGCGGCGTCAAGCCGGTCTCCATCTGGGTCTCCGAGGACCGCGTCCGCGCGGTCCCCGGCGGCATGGGCGACGCCAAGACCGGCGGCAACTACGCGGCCTCCCTGCTCGCCCAGGCCGAGGCGGCGGCCAAGGGCTGCGCCCAGGTCTGCTACCTCGACGCCGTCGAGCACCGCTGGGTCGAGGAACTGGGCGGCATGAACCTGTACTTCGTCTACGGGGACAAGATCGTCACGCCGGTGCTCACCGGCTCCATCCTGGAGGGTGTCACCCGCGACAGCCTGCTCGCCGTCGCCCGCGACCTGGGCTACGAGGCCGAGGAGGGCCGGATCTCCGTCGAGGAGTGGCAGCGCGACGCCGCTAACGGCAGCCTCACCGAGGTCTTCGCGTGCGGTACGGCCGCCGTGATCACGCCGGTCGGCACGGTCAAGCGCGCGTCCGGCGAGTGGCAGCAGTCGGGCGAGGAGCCCGGTGAGGTCACCCTGCGCCTGCGCCAGGCCCTCCTGGACATCCAGCGCGGCACTGCCGAGGACACGCACGGCTGGATGCACCCCCTGGCCTGACCGGGCGGGTCACCCCCGGCGCCACGTCCGTACCCGGCGCCGGGGTGCGCCGCGCCGGGTCGCGGACGCCGGCACCGCGTCCCCGCTTCGGCCCGAACGGCCTCGCCCTCGATCGACGCGCGCGGCGGCGAGGGCGTCCGGGCCGAGCACCGCGCGGGCGATGTTCGAGCCGGAGATGTTTGAGCAGTGTTCGATGTGAGCTTCTTCCTCCGTGGCGCGTGTCGCGTCGCGGACGTTTCCCTTGCGGGACTCTCCTGTTTAGAGTGATGCTCTAAAGCGGTGACCGCAAGGAGGCTCCCGCGTCATGAGACTGACTCCCACGGAACGTGACCGGCTGCTGCTCTTCTCGGCCGCGGAGCTGGCCCGGTCCCGCAAGGCCCGCGGCCTGAGGCTGAACGTGCCGGAGGCCACCGCGCTCATCGCGGACACCGTCTGCGAGGCGGCCCGCGACGGCGCCCGGCTCGCCGAGGCCGTCGAGCGCGCCCGCGCGGTGCTCGGCCCGGACGACGTCCTGCCGGGCGTCGCCGACATCGTCACCGAGGTGCACGTCGAGGCCGTCTTCGACGACGGTTCACGGCTCGCGGTCGTGTCCGCGCCGATCGGCGGCCGGCTGGGCGAGCGGGCGCCGGGCGCGCTGCTGCCGGGGCCCGGGCACACCGAACCCGAGGCGGTGGTGCGGCTGACCGTCACCAACACGGCGACCGTGCCCGTCTCCGTGACCTCCCACTTCCACTTCTTCGAGGCCAACCCGCGGCTGGACTTCGCTCGGGCCGACGCCTACGGGATGCGGCTCGCGGTGCCCGCCGGGTCGTCCGTGCGCTTCGGGCCGGGGGAGAGCCGGGAGGTCGGGCTCGTCCCGATCGGCGGCGAGCGGATCGCGATCGGCTTCGCCGGACTGGTCGACGGCCCGCTGGACGCGCCGGGGGCTAAGGAGGAGGCGCTGCGACGGGCCGCCGCCTGCGGCTATCTGGGCACCACGGCGCCGTCACCGGAAGGGGGCGGGCGATGAGCCGCTCGAAGGGACGGGAGATCAGTGAGTCCGTCCACGTGGACCCGCACGCCTACGCCGCCACGCACGGCCCGCGCGCCGGCGACCGGATCCGCCTCGGCGACTCCGGCCTGACGATCCGGGTGGGGTCCGACTCCCAGCGGTACGGCGACGAGTTCCTCGCCGGCTTCGGCAAGACCGCCCGCGACGGGCTGCACCTCAAGGCCGCCGCCGTCCGCGACACCTGTGACGTCGTGATCAGCAACGTCGTCGTGATCGACGCGGTGCAGGGCATCCGCAAGGTGTCCATCGGCATCCGGGAGGGCCGGATCAGCGCGATCGGGCGGGCCGGGAACCCCGACACCCTCGACGGGGTCGACGTCGTGGTCGGCACGGGCACGTCGATCGTCTCCGGAGAGGGCCTGATCGCCACCGCCGGGGCCGTGGACACCCACGTCCATCTGCTGTCGCCCCGCGTCATGGAGGCGTCCCTGGCGTCCGGCGTGACCACGATCATCGGCCAGGAGTTCGGACCGGTGTGGGGGGTCGGCGTCAACTCCCCCTGGGCACTGAAGCACGCGTTCGGCGCCTTCGACGCCTGGCCGGTCAACATCGGTTTCCTCGGCCGGGGTTCGTCCTCCCACGAGGCCCCGCTGATCGAGGCGCTGGCCGAGGGCGGCGCGAGCGGCTTCAAGGTGCACGAGGACATGGGCGCCCACACCCGCGCCCTCGACACCGCGCTGCGCGTCGCCGAGGAGCACGACGTCCAGGTCGCCCTGCACAGCGACGGTCTGAACGAATGCCTCTCGGTGGAGGACACCCTGCGCGTCCTGGAGGGCCGCACCATCCACGCGTTCCACATCGAGGGCTGCGGCGGCGGGCACGTCCCGAACGTGCTGAAGATGGCCGGGGTGCCCCATGTCATCGGCTCCTCCACCAACCCGACCCTGCCCTTCGGCCGGGACGCGGTCGCCGAGCACTACGGCATGATCGTCTCCGTCCACGACCTCAAGACCGACCTGCCGGGCGACGCCGCCATGGCCCGCGACCGCATCCGCGCCGGGACGATGGGCGCCGAGGACGTGCTGCACGACCTGGGCGCCATCGGCATCACCTCGTCGGACGCGCAGGGCATGGGGCGCGCGGGCGAGACGGTCCGCCGTACGTTCGCCATGGCCGGGAAGATGAAGGCCGAGTTCGGCGCCCCGGACGAGCACGACAACGAACGCGTCCTGCGGTACATGGCCAAGCTGACCATCAACCCGGCCGTCGCGCACGGCCTCGCGCACGAGGTCGGGTCGATCGAGGTCGGCAAGCTCGCCGACCTGGTGCTGTGGCGGCCCGAGTACTTCGGCGCCAAGCCGCAGCTCGTGCTGAAGTCCGGCTTCCCGGCGTACGGCGTGGTGGGCGACCCCAACGCGGCCACCGACACCTGCGAACCCCTCGTGCTGGGACCGCAGTTCGGCGCGCACGGCGCCACACCCGCCGACATCTCCGTCGCGTTCGTCGCCCGGGCCGCCCTGGACCAGGGCCACGACACGATGCCGACCCGCCGACGCAGGGTCGCCGTGCGCGGCACCCGCGGGATCGGCCCGGCCGACCTGCTCCTGAACTCCCGTACAGGGCAGGTCGATGTCGACCCGCGCACCGGACTGGTCACCCTCGACGGCGACCCGCTGCGCTCCGAACCGGCCGAGTCCGTCTCCCTCAACCGTCTGTACTTCCTCTGAGGACCGGCGAGATGACCACACCCGCAGCCGACGGCTACCGCATGCCCGCCGAGTGGACCCCGCACGAGCGGACCTGGATGGCGTGGCCGGGCCCGAACCCCACCTTCGACGACCCCGGGGACCTCGCCGCCGCCCGGGCCGCCTGGGCCGCGGTGGCCCGCGCGATCCGCCGCTTCGAGCCGGTGACGGTGGTGTGCGGTCCCGGGCAGTCGGAGCAGGCCCGCACCCTGCTGGGCGAGGGCGTCGCAACGGTCGAACGCGACCTCGACGACGCGTGGATGCGCGACATCGGCCCCACGTTCCTGACCGGCGGTGCCGGTGAACTGGCCGCCGTGGACTGGACGTTCAACGGCTGGGGCGCCCAGGAGTGGGCCCGCTGGGAGCACGACGCGAAGATCGGCGGATATGTCGCGGACCTCGCGGGCGCGAAGACGTACGCCTCGCGGCTCGTCAACGAGGGCGGCGCGATCCATGTCGACGGCGAGGGCACGGTCCTGCTGACGGAGACGGTCCAGCTCGGCCCCGAGCGCAACCCGGGCTGGACGCGCGAGGAGGTCGAGGCCGAGATCCACGCCCACCTCGGCACCCGCAAGGCGCTCTGGCTGCCCCGCGGCCTCACCGGGGACTACCCTCCCCACGGTTTCGGCACCCTCGGCCACGTCGACATCGTCGCCGCCTTCGCCCGCCCCGGCGTCGTGGTCGCCCACCACCAGCCCGACCCCGCGCACCCCGACCACGAGGTCACCAAGGAGGTGATCGGCCGCCTCCGGTCGGCCACCGACGCCCGCGGCCGGGCGCTGGAGGTCGTCGAGGTCCCCGCCCCGACCGTCCTGGAGGCCGACGGACACTGGGCCGACTACTCCTACATCAACCACTACCTCTGCAACGGCGGCGTCGTGCTGTGCGCCTTCGACGACCCGCGCGACGAACTGGCCGCGGGCGTCTTCCACCGCCTGTTCCCCGAGCGCACGGTGACCCTGGTGGACGCCCGTACGATCTTCGCGGGGGGCGGAGGCATCCACTGCATCACCCAGCAGCAGCCGAGGATCTAGGAGCAGCGATGGCAGGTGGGCGCAGACAGGCACCGCCGCGTGAGGAAGTCCTCGCCGCCGCCATGGAGATGATCGCCGAGCGCGGTCTGGAGAAGCTCACCATGGCTGCGCTCGGCCGCGAGGTCGGGATGAGCAGCGGGCACCTGCTGTACTACTTCGGCTCCAAGGACGAGTTGCTGCTGCGCACCCTGGAGTGGAGCGAGGGCCGGCTCGGTGCCGAGCGCGGCCGGCTGCTGACCCGCGCCGACCCCGCCCGCGAGCGCCTCGACGCCTACGTCGACCTGTACGTGCCCGACGGCCACCGCGACCCGCACTGGACCCTCTGGCTGGAGGTCTGGAACCGCTCGCAGAACGCCGCCGACGACGCCCGCGCCCGGCAGGCGGCCATCGAGGGCGCGTGGCACCGCGACCTGGTCGCGCTGATCGCCGAGGGTATGTCGCGGGGTGAGTTCCGCGCCGTCGACCCCGACCGCTTCGCCGCCCGGCTGCGCGCGCTGCTCGACGGCTTCTCCCTCCACGTGGCCATCGGACTGCGCGGGACCGACCGCGCGCAGATCCTGCGCCATGTCCGGGAGTTCCTGGACGACGGGCTCGTACGGCGCGGCGCCGAGGCGGCGCGGCGCGACGACGGCCCGGTGGGGGCGACGACGGACGGGTCAGGGCCGGCGACAGATCGGTCTCCGCACGGGTGACCGGCCGGGCCCGGCCGCCGCACCTGGATGTGCGGCGGCTTGCCGCCCCCTCCGCGCTCCGGTCGAGGCCGGCCCGGAAGGTCACGTCACCCACCGCGAACGGGAGCGGACCGCCCATGCGCCCGCCCGCCGCCGCGATGTCCGCCGCGGCGGGACGCGCCGCCCGCATCATGAGACACCGGTGAGGCGTGGGGCGGCCTGTGCCAGACTGCCTCCGTGCTCTCGTTCGCCACGATGATTATTGGCAGCAGGCGCGCCGGTCCGCAGTGACCGCCACGTACGACCACGTACGGGCGGACACCGTCGTCCTCGACCCGCGCGCAGACCTCTCGCACCCGCGAGAGGTTTTTCGCTTTTTCTGGCCCACCATCAGCCGGAAGTCCAGCGCGAGGGATCATAGGGAACGGTGGAGCCGGTCATTCCGGTACAGACCGAGATCCATAACTCAGGAGCCTTCAGACCATGACGGAAACCAGCGAGCTGGACGATTCGTTCCACGTCTTCGACACCACCCTGCGTGACGGCGCCCAGCGGGAGGGCATCAACCTCACCGTCGCGGACAAGCTGGCCATCGCACGGCACCTGGACGACTTCGGCGTGGGCTTCATCGAGGGCGGCTGGCCGGGCGCCAACCCGCGGGACACGGAGTTCTTCGCCCGTGCCCAGCAGGAGATCACGTTCCGCCACGCCCAGCTGGTCGCGTTCGGCGCCACCCGCCGCCCCGCAGTCAAGGCCAGTGAGGACCCGCAGGTCAGGGCACTCCTGGCGACCGGGGCCCCGGTGATCACGCTGGTCGCCAAGTCGCACGACCGGCATGTCGAGCTCGCTCTGCGCACCACGCTGGACGAGAACCTGGAGATGGTCCGCGACACGGTGTCCTTCCTCAAGGAGCAGGGCCGCCGCGTCTTCGTCGACTGCGAGCACTTCTTCGACGGCTATCGCGCCAACCCCGAGTACGCCAAGGCCGTGGTCCGGGCCGCGTCCGAGGCCGGCGCCGACGTCGTGGTCCTGTGCGACACCAACGGCGGCATGCTCCCCGCCCAGATCCAGGCCGTCGTCTCGACGGTCCTCGCCGACACCGGCGCCCGGCTCGGCATCCACGCGCAGGACGACACCGGGTGCGCGGTGGCCAACACCCTCGCCGCGGTCGACGCCGGCGCCACACACGTCCAGTGCACGGCGAACGGCTACGGCGAGCGCGTCGGCAACGCCAACCTCTTCCCCGTGGTCGCCGCCCTGGAACTGAAGTACGGCAAGCAGGTCCTGCCCGAGGGGCACCTCCGCGAGATGACCCGCGTCTCGCACGCCATCGCCGAGGTCGTCAACCTGACGCCCTCCACCCACCAGCCCTACGTCGGGGTCTCCGCCTTCGCGCACAAGGCCGGCCTGCACGCCTCCGCGATCAAGGTCGACCCGGACCTCTACCAGCACATCGCTCCCGAGCAGGTCGGCAACACCATGCGGATGCTGGTCTCCGACATGGCGGGCCGCGCCTCCGTCGAGCTCAAGGGCAAGGAGCTCGGCATCGACCTCGGCGGCGACCGCGAGCTGGTCGGGCGGGTCGTCGAGCGCGTGAAGGAGCGCGAGCTCAAGGGCTACACCTACGAGGCCGCCGACGCCAGCTTCGAGCTGCTGCTGCGCGCCGAGGTCGAGGGCAGGCCGCTGAAGTACTTCGAGGTCGAGTCCTGGCGCGCGATCGTCGAGGACCGGCCCGACGGCAGCCACGCCAACGAGGCCACGGTGAAGCTGTGGGCCAAGAGCGAGCGCATCGTCGCGACCGCCGAGGGCAACGGCCCCGTCAACGCCCTGGACCGGGCGCTGCGGGTCGCGCTGGAGAAGATCTATCCCCAGCTCGCCAAGCTGGAGCTGGTGGACTACAAGGTCCGCATCCTGGAGGGCAAGCACGGCACCCAGTCCACGACGCGGGTCCTCATCGCCACCTCCGACGGCGCGGGCGAATGGTCCACGGTGGGCGTCGCGGACAACGTCATCGCCGCTTCCTGGCAGGCTCTGGAGGACGCTTACACCTACGGCCTCCTGCACGCGGGCGTGGAACCGGCGGCGTAGACCACGCCCCGCCGGGGGCGGCGAGCGTGACCGCTCGCCGCCCGCCCAGGGGCCGACGGCGGCTGCCCGGCGTCGGGGCCCGGGTGAGGCCGGGCCCCGGGGCGGTACCGGCGCCCCAGGACGGCCCGGTGCCCGTCGCCCGTCGCCCGTCGCCGTGACGCGGCGGCCGGGTCCGGTCAGGTGAAGGTCAGGGAGCCCGCCACACGTTGTCGAAGGCGTCCTCCTCGATGCGGCGGCGCTGCCGTACGGCCTCCAGTTCCGTCAGCGCGTCACCGAGGGCGGCGAGCACGGTCACCACCGGCCCGTCGTCGCCCTCGTCGGCGTCCCCGGGCCCCGCCGGTTCCATGGTGGCGTCGTCGGGTGCGGTGGTGTCCGTCCCGTTCACCGCCGGCTCCCCGATGCCCAGGGCGTTCGCCAGGCCCACCAGAACCGGCTCCTGCTCGGCCCAGCGCTCGTTCGCGTGGTGGCGTGAGGGCGAGTCGACCACCGCCGGGGCCGGTTCGCTCCGCCGGCGCAGCCAGTGACGGCGTCCCGTGTCCGCCGTCGGCGTCTCCGCCTCCAGGGCCGCGACGTAGGCGTCGGCCAGCCCGCGCCCGCGGCGCCACAGCCACTCCTCGACCGTCTCGTAGGGCGGCTGCCGCACCAGCGAAGCCCCCGCCTCGTCCAGCAGGCGATCCCCGGTGGCGCGCTCGGCGCCGGGCACGAGGCGATCGTCCTCCAGGGTCAGGGCTCCGGCGTCGACGAGGTCGATCACTTCCGCGCCGGCCAGGGCGAGTGACAGGTCGCCCTGGCCCAGGTCATGGCTGGAGGGGATGTTGAGCGTGACGATCAGCAGATCCTGCGGTGTGGTCATCTCGAGCTCCAGGTCACGGGCGTCGATACGGCCCCTTTGCTGCTGCGCCCGGTGAGGGCCCGGACACGGGTCCGCGGGCCCGACCGGCCACCGGCACGGCTTCCCGTATCTCCACGATGGGGCGCGGGAAGCCTATCCGCAGCACGGCGGCTCCGGTGCCCAGTCGGCCCCGCGAGGAAATTTCCCTTCCGGGAGCGATGTCCGTTTCTCTGCCCGTTCGGGTAGTTTCGAACATATGAAGGCCGCGCTCGTACAAAGGCTCGTACGCCTGCTGATCGTGCCTGTCGCCGCCCTGCTGGCGGTACTGGTGGCCGGTGCGCCGGGCGCACACGCGGCCACCGACCTGTCCAAGGTCGCCGCGGCCCTGCGCGAGAGCCCGGTCTACGTGGACCCGGCCGCCTCCGGCCTGCTGTCCACCTCGGACGCCGAGGCGCTCGCCGACAAGATCAGGGATGCCGGCAAACCCGTGTTCGTGGCGGTCCTCCCGGCCGGTCACACCACGCAGAACCTCTTCCAGAACCTGCGCACCGAGACCGGCGTGACCGGCCTCTACGGCATCCGGCTCGGCGACGCCTTCGACGCTCGCGCCGACAGCGCCGTGCTGAGCCGCTCGGCCGTGTCCAACCTCGTGACGTCCGTACAGAGCGCGGGTGACGTCAAGGCGCAGCTGAACGACTTCGTCGACGGCGCCCTGCGCAACGTCGGTGGCGCCGCCCCGGGCAGTTGGGGCGAGGGCGGCGGCGACGGCGTCTCGGCCACCGGCCTGATCACGCTCGGTGCGGTGCTGGCCGCCGGTGGCGTGGGCGCCTACGGGCTCGTCCGCCGCAATCGCCGCCGCCAGGAGCAGGAGCAGCGGGACGCGCTGGAGAAGCTGCGGGTGGTGGTCGACGAGGACATCACCGCCTTCGGCGAGGAACTGGACCGTCTGGACTTCCGACCGGGCGAACCGGGCGCCGACGACGCCATGCGCGCGGACTACGCGCACGCGCTGGACGCCTATGAGCGGGCCAAGTCGCAGATGGCGGCGGCCATCAGGCCCGAGGACGTACGGCCGGTCACGCAGTCCCTGGAGGACGGCCGCTTCGCGCTCGCGTCCCTCGCCGCCCGCCGCGAGGGGCGCCCGCTCCCCGAACGCCGTCCGCCGTGCTTCTTCGATCCGCGCCACGGCCCCTCGGTCGCCGACGTCACCTGGACGCCCGCGCAGGGCGCGACCCGTGAGGTGCCGGTCTGCGCGGCCGACCGGGCCAGGTTGTCCGACGGCCAGGACCCGCTGGTCCGCGAGGTCGACACCGCCTCCGGACGGCGCCCGTACTGGGACGCGGGCCCGGCCTACGGTCCCTGGGCCGGCGGCTACTTCGGCGGCGGCATCCTCCCCGGCCTGCTGGTCGGCACCCTGCTCGGCAGCGCCATGGCGACCCCGTCCTACGCCTCCGACTACGGCTCGGGCTACGGCGACTTCGGCTCCGGCGGCCACCAGGGCGGCGACGTCTCCGGCGCCGACTTCGACTCGGACGACTTCAGCGGCGGCTTCGGCGGTTTCGGTGGCGGCGGCGACGTCGGCGGGGGAGGGGACTTCGGAGGAGGTTTCTGAGGTCCGTGCGCGTCCACGGGTCGGGCCCGGTGCCGCTACGGCACCGGGCCCGATCGTCTGCGGGGCGCTGAACGGAAGGGCGGCTAGAGCGTGGCCGCCGCCGAGGCGATCGCCGAGGCGAAGGTGGAGACCTCGGTGTAGACACCGGGGGCGTTCGGGCGGGCGCAGCCTATGCCCCAGCTCGTGATGCCGACCTGGACCCAGGCACCGGCCGCGTCGCGGCGGAACATCGGGCCGCCGGAGTCGCCCTGGCAGGTGTCCACGCCGCCCGCGGCGAGCCCGGCGCAGATCTCCTCGTTGGCGATGAGCCCGCTGTAGCCGCTGTACGAGCGGCAGGTGGCGTCACTGACGAACGGCACGTCCGCCTTGAGCAGGTAGCGCTGCTGGGCGCCGCCCTCGCGGTTCGCGCCCCATCCGGCGACGGTGAAGGTGCCGGTGTTGTACTGCGTGGTGGTGGCGAGCTTCAGGGTCGGCAGGTTGATCGGCTGGGCGAGCTTGATGAGGGCCCAGTCCTTGCCGTTGCCGTTGTAGCCGGGGGCGCGGAGGACCTTGGTGGAGCGGACCTGGACCCGGCCGCTGGTCGACTGCAGGTCCACGACGCCGGCGGTCGCGGTGATGCTGGTGTTGTTGCCGCTGGCGCCCACGCAGTGCGCGGCCGTCAGCACGATCTGCTGGGTGTAGAGCGCGCCGCCGCAGCCCATCGACAGCCGGACCATGAACGGGAACTCGCCCTGGGCGGCACGGGTCCCGCCGACGACGGGCGCCGGGGCCGCCTGCGCGGCCGACACGGGCTGAAGGCTGACGACCGCGAGCGCGGCGGTGGCGGCGACCGCGCATCTCTTGAGGGCCTTGAGGAAAGTCTTCACCTTGACGCCTTCCGTGGGGGGTACGGGGATGGCGGGAATGTCAGGCGCATGTCAATTCCCGTGCGAGGATTATGAGAAGGCTGTGACCCTCCACACAAGCACCGGAATCCGGCCACCCTCGGCGTGACGGCCGACGAACACCCCTTCGCGGTCCGGACCTTCGGACCGGCGGACTCACCGGTCGGGCAGCGCCAGCCACTCGTCCCAGGTCAGGTCCCGCCCCACGTAACGCGGTTGCTCGAACGGCCACTGCTCGGCGATCCAGCGCGGCACGAACAGGTCCAGCGCCCGCTCCAGCCGGCCGCCGACCTCGCTGTCCACCACCCACCAGGAGATCTCGGCGTCCGCCCCGGCCTTCTCCGGCGGATCGATGTAGACGCAGCCGCGCAGCGCGGTGCCGTCCGCGTTCTCCACGGTGTAGTTGAACGATTCGTGCGCGTCGATCTCGGCGGCGTGCCGCTCCAGATCGGCCTCGTTGGCCTCGTACGACATGGTGGCCGACGGCCATCCCCAGGCCTTGCCGTACACCGACCACAACCGCTCCCGCGATCCCATCACGGCGGGGTAGTCGAGCGGCGCGTCGGCGCCGCTGATCGGTCGCAGGTCATGACCGTCCCCCTCGGGGATCACGACACGCAGGGGATGGACGAAGTCGGGCGGCAGCCAGCTCATCGGCGCAGCATCCCACAGAGTCCGTCCCCTCCGGACCCGCCCGGGGCGCGGAGGGCGCCCGCCCTCATCGCATCGCGGGGGAGCGCACGTCTCGGGGAGTGCACGGCGAGCGCCCGCCCTCTCCTCGGGGGGAGTGGAGGGCGGGCGCGCTCGCAAGACGTCGACGTGCGGTCGTACCGCCGTCAGGCGTTCTTGATCGCGGAGATGTCGAAGTTCAGCTTGATCTTGTCCGAGACCAGGACGCCGCCGGTCTCCAGCGCGGCGTTCCAGGTCAGGCCCCACTCGGAGCGCAGGATCTCGGCCTTGCCCTCGAAGCCGACGCGGTCGTTGCCGAACGGGTCCTTCGCGGCGCCGTGGAACTCCAGGTCGATCGTGAGCGGCTTGGTCACGCCGAGGATCGAGAGGTCGCCGGTGATGCGGTAGTCGTTGCCGCCGAGCGCCTCGGCCTTGGTGGACCGGAACGTCATCGTCGGGAACTCGTCCGTCTTGAAGAAGTCCGCGCTCTTCAGGTGGCCGTCACGGTCGGCGCTGCCCGTGCTGATGCTCTCCATCTTGACGTCGAGCGTGGCCGTGGACCGCGACGGGTCGGAGCCGTCCAGGGACAGCGTGCCGGTGTGATCGAGGAACTTGCCCTTCACGTTCGTGACCATGGCGTGCCGGGCGACGAAGCCGATCGAGCTGTGCGAGGGATCGATCGTGTACTCGCCGGTCAGGGCGGCCAGCTCGGGGCTGACGTCGGCGGTCTTGGCCGCGGTGCCGCTGTTCCTGTTGCCGAAGATACCCATCATGAACTCCTTGGGGACGGGGCTGTTGAATGTTCAACCATGCCAACGAGAGTGACCGTAGACCTATTCCCTTCAAGTTTCAAGCTCTTCGTCGGAGTGTCGTCCGGGTCTCGTGGCAGACTCGGGTTTCACCCGACGGATGGCATCCGCCGGACATGAATCCCGGGTGGCCCGCAGCTTGCCGGTTTGTGTGACCTCTACAACGCCGAAGCCCTCCGGGCAGTCGGAAAGGCTGCACAACGCCTCGGTTCTGTTCAGTGGTACCAGGAAAACGACCCGGAGACTGTACGAAGTCAACGGCTCGCTTTCCTTGCTCCCCTTCGTAAGGTCGCTACATGACCGTTTTGGATGAGGCGACGGGTGAGTCGACGAGCGTGCCGACGGGTGAGCCGACGGACGCTCGCGGGCGAGTGGCCGAACTGCACGAGATCCGCGCGCAGGCGATGGCCGGTCCCAGCGAGCGGGCGACCGAGGCGCAGCACGCCAAGGGCAAGCTGACGGCCCGGGAGCGCATCGAGCTGCTCCTCGACCCGGACTCCTTCCGAGAGGTCGAGCAGCTGCGGCGGCACCGGGCGACCGGCTTCGGCCTGGACACCAAGAAGCCGTACACCGACGGTGTCATCACCGGTTGGGGCACGGTGGAGGGCCGAACGGTCTTCGTCTACGCCCATGACTTCCGCATCTTCGGCGGCGCCCTCGGCGAGGCCCACGCCACGAAGATCCACAAAATCATGGACATGGCCATCGCGGCCGGTGCCCCGCTGGTGTCGCTCAACGACGGTGCCGGCGCCCGGATCCAGGAGGGCGTCAGCGCCCTGGCCGGCTACGGCGGCATCTTCCAGCGCAACACCAAGGCGTCCGGCGTCATCCCGCAGATCAGCGTGATGCTCGGCCCGTGCGCCGGTGGCGCGGCGTACTCGCCCGCCCTCACCGACTTCGTCTTCATGGTCCGCGAGACCTCGCAGATGTTCATCACCGGCCCCGACGTGGTCAAGGCGGTGACCGGCGAGGAGATCACCCAGAACGGCCTCGGCGGCGCCGACGTGCACGCCGAGACCTCCGGCGTCTGCCACTTCGCGTACGACGACGAGGAGACCTGCATCGCGGAGGTGCGCTACCTCCTCTCGATGCTGCCGCAGAACAACCGCGAGAACCCGCCCCGGGTCGACTCCTCCGACGCCGCCGAGCGCCGCTCCGACGTCCTGCTGGACCTGGTTCCGGCGGACGGCAACCGGCCGTACGACATGACGAAGGTCATCGAGGAGATCGTCGACGACGGCGAGTACCTGGAGGTCCACGAGCGCTGGGCGCGCAACATCATCTGCGCGCTGGCCCGGCTGGACGGCCAGGTCGTCGGCATCGTCGCCAACCAGCCGCAGGTGCTGGCGGGCGTCCTGGACATCGAGGCCAGTGAAAAGGCCGCACGCTTCGTCCAGATGTGCGACGCCTTCAACATCCCGATCGTCACCTTCCTGGACGTCCCCGGGTTCCTTCCGGGCGTCGACCAGGAGCACGGCGGGATCATCCGCCACGGGGCGAAGCTGCTCTACGCGTACTGCAACGCGACCGTGCCCCGGATCTCCCTGATCCTGCGCAAGGCGTACGGAGGCGCCTACATCGTCATGGACAGCCAGTCCATCGGTGCCGACCTCACCTACGCCTGGCCGACGAACGAGATCGCCGTGATGGGCGCGGAGGGTGCCGCCAACGTCATCTTCCGCCGCCAGATCGCCGACGCGGAGGACCCCGAGGCCATGCGGCAGAAGATGGTCAAGGAGTACAAGTCCGAGCTCATGCACCCGTACTACGCGGCCGAGCGCGGTCTCGTGGACGACGTCATCGACCCGGCGGAGACCCGCGAGGTGCTGGCCCGGTCCCTGGCGATGCTGCACACCAAGCACGCCGACCTGCCCTCGCGCAAGCACGGCAACCCGCCGCAGTAACCCAGCGGACGCTCCGCGGCAGCCCCGCGGAAACCTCATCCACGGAGACTGACTGCCATGAGCAACCCTGACATCCGCGTCGAGAAGGGCCACGCAGAGCCCGAGGAAGTCGCCGCCCTGACGGCCATCCTCCTGGCTCGCGCGGCGGCCCACACGTCCACGGCCGCCCGCGCGCACGGCGGCGGCCGCGCGAAGGCCGGCTGGCGCCGCCTGGAGCGCGAGCCCGGCTTCCGCGCCCCGCACAGCTGGCACGGCTAGGCCGTACGGCGCCGGCCGGTTCACCACCCCGCGCCGGAAACGGACTCCACGACGTCAAGAGGGGCCCCTCCACCGAGGAGGGGCCCCTCTTGCCTTGTACGAGCCCTCGGGTGGGCCCTGGCGCCGTAGGAGAGGGTCGTCCACGAGGAAGGGCCCCCTCCGTGACGGAGAGGGCCCTTCGGGGTCGTACGGCGCCGCCTACCGCAGGCGCGCCATGAGCGCGTGCTCGACAAGCGTGATCAGCGCCGACTTGGCGTCCGCACGATGGCGGGCGTCCGTCGTGATGATCGGGGTGTCCGGCCCGATCTGGAGCGCCTCACGCACCTCGTCGGGCTGGTAGGGCTGCGAGCCGTCGAAGCCGTTGAGGGCGATGACGAACGGCAGACCCGAGTTCTCGAAGTAGTCGACCGCGGGGAAGCAGTCGGCCAGTCGGCGGGTGTCCACGAGGACGATCGCGCCGATGGCGCCGCGCACCAAGTCGTCCCACATGAACCAGAAACGGTCCTGGCCGGGCGTGCCGAACAGGTACAGGATCAGGTCCTGGTCCAGTGTGATGCGACCGAAGTCCATGGCGACCGTGGTGGTCGTCTTGTCCCCGGTGTGGGTGAGGTCGTCGATGCCGGCCGAAGCTGACGTCATGACGGCCTCGGTACGCAGCGGGTTGATCTCCGAGACGGCGCCGACGAACGTGGTCTTGCCCACGCCGAAGCCACCCGCCACCACGATCTTCGCCGAGGTGGTGGAGCGGGAAGGACCGCCGCTAGAGCTTGCGAAGTCCACTGAGCACCCTTTCGAGCAGTGTCACGTCTGGCTGGCCGCCGGCGTTCTCGTCGCCGCCGGGCTGATGGATGGCGACCAGGCCCGCCTCCGCCAAGTCGGCGACGAGGATCCTGGCAACACCGAGAGGGATCGCCAGCAGGGCCGAGATCTCGGCCACCGACTTGATCTCCCGGCAGAGGTTGCAGATCCGCTGATGCTCGGGCAACTGCCCCTGCATCTGGTGCGGCTGCGCGGTGGTGTGCACCAGTGCCTCGATGGCGAGCTGGTACCGCGGCCTGGTGCGACCGCCCGTCATGGCGTACGGGCGCACCAGGGGGTTGTTCGACGCCCCGGCGGGCGCCGGCTCAGGGGTGCGGCGTTGCGGCTGCACCGGCTGGATGCGCGGCGCGCTCGGCTGGTCGTACGGCGAGGGACCAGGGCCCTGTGGCGCGTACGGCTGCCGGTGGCTCGGTGCGGAGGGGAAGTTGTACCGGTTCCCGGAACCGTCGTTCTGCCCCTGGCCAGGGCCGTACGACCAGTTGCCCGATGATGAACCGCTTGGGGGTGTTGCCACTTTCTCCTCCTCCGACTGTGCCGGGCACCCATCGCTGTGGAGCCGCGTCCCGAAACCTTACGGCCACGGGACGCGAAATCGCACCGTCTGTCTCTTAGTTGAGAAGGCTTCCTTGGAGCTCCGCGCGAAGATCCGGCGTCAGGACGGTGCCCGCGCGGTCGACAAGAAGTGCCATCTCGTACCCGATGAGGCCGATGTCCGCTTCCGGGTGGGCAAGAACCGCGAGGGACGACCCGTCGGAGACGGACATGATGAAGAGGAACCCTCGCTCCATCTCCACAACCGTCTGGTTCACGCTGCCGCCCTCGAAGATGCGCGAGGCGCCGGCGGTCAGCGAGGTCAGACCGGAGGCGACGGCCGCGAGCTGGTCGGCGCGGTCGCGGGGGAAGCCTTCGGACATCGCCAGAAGGAGTCCGTCGGCGGAGACCACCACCGTGTGCGACACCCCGGGGGTGTTGTCCACGAAGTTGGTGATCAACCAGTTCAGGTTCTGTGCCGCCTGGCTCATCGGGCTCACACTAACGCTCCTGGTTGTAGGTGCTGTCAGGCCCACCATGCTGGTTCCTGGTGGCCTGGCCGTTCGTTTCACTTCCCGCGCTGCGTCCCCGCTGGACTCCCCGGCGCAGGTTGCTCAACCTGCCCCGGACGTCCTCGGGAGCGCGGGAGACCTGGGGGCCGCCCTGAGGGGTCGACTCCGCGGTGCCCTCGACCAGATTGGCCTTGGGTACCCGCCGCGGCAGGCCGGAGGAAGTGACCCCGCCCGCCTTGGGCTTGCGCAGCTGCGAGGCCTGCTGCCAGCGCTCGTCGTTGGCCGAGCGCCAGCTGTCGTCGTTGTCGTCCTCCGCCGCGGGGGCCATCGCGTCCTGGCTCACGGACCGGCCGGCCGCCTGGCCGCCACCGGGGGAACCCCGGCGGGGAAGCCCGGCGTCGGTCAGCGCGTGCGGGGCGGAGCGGCCCGGTGCCGGACGGTCGAAGCCTACGCGGTCCCGCTCGCCCGCGTCAGCGGTCTGCGCGGGTTCCGCTTCGGGCGCGTACTGCTCGCCGTAGCCGTTCCGGTAGCCGTCGCGCTGCCGCCAGTCGCCCTGGTAGGACGAATCCTCGAACGCCGAGAAGGAGTCCGTGGAAGCAGCCGGGGCCGCCGAGGGCTCGTGCTGGGCCTGCTCCGCATAACCCGGTTCCGGATAACCGCCGTTGGTCGGGAAACCATCGCTCTGCGGCATCCCGTTCGGCGCGTAGTACTGCTCCTCGTACGACTGCTGCTGCTGGTCCTCGTACGACGTCTGCTCCGGGTAACCCGGCTGCTGACCGAAGGCCGCGGCCTGGTCGGGGTAGCCGTTCCGGCCGTCGTCGTACGGCTGGCCGCCGTCCGCGTAGGCCTGCCCCTCGTGCTCCGGGCCGTGCGCCTGGGCCTCCAGGGCCGCGCGGCGCTCCTCGCGCATCAGGGAGCGGCCCACCGGGTCCAGGTCGCGGATGTCGTCCGGGACCTCGTAGCGGCTGTCGTCGAAGCCGAGCTCGGCTGCCGTGAGCATCGGCGGCGCGCTGAAGCTCTCCCCCTGGAACTGCTGCTCCGGGATGATCTGCGAGACGGTGAACTCGTCGGCGGCCGGAGCCTGCTCGCCGCCACCGCCGTGGGTGATGGCGTCGGGGAGCATGACCAGCGAGGTGGTGCCGGCCTGCTCGCCCGAGGGGCGCAGCTGGACGCGGATGCCGTGCCGGTCGGACAGCCGGCCGACCACGAAGAGACCCATGCGCTGGGAGATCGCGGCGTCCACGGTCGGCGGGTTGGCCAGCTTGTGGTTGATGTCCGCGAAGTCCTCGGCGGTCAGGCCGATGCCCTTGTCGTGGATCTCGACCATCACCCGGCCGTCGGGCAGCCGGGTCGCGGTGACGCGGACCTTGGTCTGCGGGGAGGAGAACGTGGTCGCGTTCTCCAGCAGCTCGGCCAGCAGGTGCACGAGGTCGGTCACGGCACGGCCGTGGATCTCGGCCTCCGGCACACCGGATATCTCGATGCGCTCGTACTGCTCCACCTCGGAGGAGGCGGCGCGCACCACGTCGACCAGTGGGACCGGCTGGTCCCAGCGGCGGCCCGGCTCCTCGCCCGCGAGGACGAGGAGGTTCTCGCCGTTGCGGCGCATACGGGTGGCCAGGTGGTCCAGCCTGAAGAGGTTCTCCAGCTGGTCCGGGTCGGCCTCGTTGTTCTCCAGGTCGGTGATCAGGGTCAGCTGGCCCTCGATCAGCGACTGGTTGCGGCGCGAGAGGTTGGTGAAGATCGCGTTGATGTTGCCCCGCAGCAGGGCCTGCTCGGCGGCGAGCCGGACGGCCTCGCGGTGGACCTGGTCGAAGGCCCGGGCGACCTCGCCGATCTCGTCCGTGGAGGAGATCGGGATGGGCGAGACACGGGTGTCGACACGACCGGGGTCGGTGCGCGAGAGCTGGTCGACCAGCATCGGCAGGCGCTGCTCGGCGATGCCGAAGGCGGCGTTGCGCAGTTGGCGCATCGAGCGGCTCATCTGGCGGGCCACCATGCCGGCCAGGATGAACGCGGCGAGCAGGGCGACCACGACGATGGCACCGGTGATGATCGCGTCCTGCTTGGCGTTGTCGGCGATGCTCGCGGCCTCGTTCACCGCGGTGTCGGCCATGTCCGACTCGATCTGCCGGTACGCGTTGTACTTGAGGGTGTTGACCGCCCACCAGTTCTCGGCGCTGATGCCCTGCTGGGCGAGCGCCTCACGGGCGGCGGGCTCGGTGGTCGTCAGACCGGCCATGGCCCCGACCATCACGGTCGGGTCGGACGGCGGAGCCTTGTAGTCCGGGTTCTTGGCCAGGGCCTCCTGGGCCTGTCGCTTGCCGTCCGCCTCGATCTGCCTCTTGGCGTCCTCGAGCTTCTGCGCGTCCGCCTCGGTGCCACCGCCGATGTACTCCTGGATGGCGATGCCCTCCAGGTAGGCGTACGAGGAGAGCGCCACGCGCTGCCTGGCCAGGTCGGCGTCCTTCGGACCCGGCTTGACCAGGATGTGCGTGCCGATGGACCGCTCCAGCGACAGCGCCGCCTTGGTCAGCGAGAGCGCGTAGACGGTACGGCCGTAGCTGGTGATGTTTCCGGTGCCCAGACCCAGCTCGTTGGAGAACTCCATCAGGGGGTGGACGATCTCTACATAGCCCTCCTCCGTCTTCACGCCGTCGAGCTTGGCCGTGTACGCGGCCTCACGCAGCGGCTGGAGCTTGGGCTCCGCCTCACGGAAGAGGGTCAGCCGGCGCACCAGGCCCGGCTTCTGCGGCATGTTCCGGGCGGCCTCGTCGAACAGGTCCGCGGCGGCGTCGGTCTTCTTGCGCATCGCCGTGACCGTGGCCTGGTCGCGGCCCAGCAGCAGCGGGGCCGCGGTGACGTCCCGCTCGTTGTAGAGCGCGTCACCGTAGTTCAGGGAGGCCCGGACCAGACGCGCGGTGCTCTCCGCGTCCTCGGCCTCCTGCCAGGTGTCGATCGAACTCTTCACCTGGAAGCCGCCCATGACCAGACCGACCATCACGGGGATGAACAGGATCGCGTTCAGCCGGGTCGCCACGCGCCAGTTGCGCGGGGAGAAACGGCCGCCGCTCGAAGCGGGCGCGGCCTCCTGCTCCGGTCCGGGCACAGCAGGGGCGGGCGCCGCTCCGCGCGGCGGCGGGGTGAAGTTGCCCCGGGCGGGCGGCTCGGGACCTTTGTTGCTTCGCCTCACTCGACCAACAACCTCTCGGCGGCGGGCACCTACGTCGTGCCGCACTGTCTCAGAGCCCGGTTCGCCATCGACCACTGAGTACGTCTTTGACCTTTGGGCAGTTCAGGCATTCCAGCACGTCGACCTGCGCTCTTCCAAACATGGGAATGAGTGGATTCGCTCCGACGTAAGCACCAGATAAAACGGTCATAAAGAGCGAGCCCCGTCAAATGACGGGGCTTTCGTGCGCGTAGCGACACCAGGTGACCGCGACGCGTGGCGGGACTCGTGGATTCCTCTGCCGAAACGTTATGAACACCGAAGCCGGCCGTGTCAAAGGCCACAGCCGGCTCCGCCGCCACGATGAAGACGCCTACGGCAACTGCCGTACGCCTCAGATCATTTGAATGCTACTTCAGCCGCGCCATGAGCGCGTGCTCGACCAGCGTGATCAGCGCGGACTTGGCGTCCGACCGGTGCCGCGCGTCGGTGGTGATGATCGGGGCGTCCGGGCCGATCTGCAGCGCCTCGCGGACTTCCTCCGGAGCGTACGGCTGCTGGCCGTCGAACCCGTTGAGGGCGACGACGAACGGCAGACCGCTGTTCTCGAAATAGTCCACGGCCGGGAAGCAGTCGGCCAGTCGGCGGGTGTCCACGAGCACCACGGCACCGATGGCGCCGCGGACCAGGTCGTCCCACATGAACCAGAAGCGGTCCTGGCCCGGTGTACCGAAGAGGTACAGGATCAGGTCCTGGTCCAGCGTGATGCGGCCGAAGTCCATCGCCACCGTGGTGGTGGTCTTGTCCCCGGTGTGCGTGAGGTCGTCGATGCCCGCGCTCGCGGACGTCATCACCGCCTCGGTGCGCAGCGGGTTGATCTCCGAGACGGCGCCGACGAACGTGGTCTTGCCCACGCCGAAGCCGCCGGCCACCACGATCTTGGCAGAGGTGGTGGCACCTCTCGGTTCAGAGCTTGCGAAGGCCACTGAGCACCCTTTCGAGCAGTGTCAGGTCGGGCGCGCCGCCGTTGTTCTCGTCGCCACCCGGCTGGTGGATGGCGACGAGTCCGGCTTCGGCGAGGTCCGCCACGAGAATTCGGGCAACCCCGAGCGGCATGGCGAGCAGCGCCGAGACCTCGGCGACCGACTTCACCTCGCGGCACAGGTGGCAGATGCGCTGGTGTTCCGGGAGCAGTCCCATGAGCGCTGCCGGGTCGGCCGTGGTGCTGATCAGCGCCTCGAGGGCGAGCTGATAGCGCGGCCGGGTCCGGCCGCCGGTCATCGCGTACGGACGGACCAGCGGCTGGTCGCCCTCGTCCCCGTACGGATCTGTGTACGGATCATGAGAGGCGGTGGGCGGGGTCATGAATCCTCCGGGCGGGACAGCAAGTTGGTCAGGCGTGCCGTCTGACGGGGGCCGGTGGGGGGATTGTGTCGGCCGGACGGTGATTTGGTGAGACGGGTGGATCCGGGGGCGTTAGTGGAGCAGACTTCCTTGGAGTTCGGCGCGGAGGTCCGGCGTGAGCACTGCTCCCGCGCGGTCCACCAGCAGCGTCATCTCGTAGCCGACGAGGCCGATGTCGCAATCGGGGTGGGCGAGAACGGCGAGGGACGAGCCGTCGGAGACGGACATGAGGAAAAGGAATCCTCGCTCCATCTCCACGACGGTCTGCGACACGTTGCCGCCCTCGAAGATCCGGGATGCCCCGGCTGTCAGCGAGGTGAGTCCCGACGCGACCGCCGCGAGTTGGTCGGCGCGGTCGCGCGGAAAACCCTCCGACATCGCCAGGAGGAGACCGTCGGCGGACACGACGACGGTGTGGGACACCCCGGGGGTGTTGTCCACGAAGTTGGTGATCAACCAGTTGAGGTTCTGTGCCGCCTGGCTCATCGGACTCAACTAACGCTCCTGCTGGTGAGTGGGGCTCTGGAAACTGCCCGTCTGGCCGGACCCGGCCTGACGGCCCTGTGCGATACCCCGACGGAGGTTGGTCAGCCGGCCGCGGACGTCCTGTGGGGCGCGCGAGACCTGCGGACCGCTCTGGTGCGGCTGCTGCTGTGCGGTGCCCGGGACGAGATTCGCCCGGGGCACGCGACGCGGCAGGCCGGAGGTGGTGACTCCGCCCGCGGCCGGCTGTCGCACGCGCTCCGCCTGCCGGACGAGGTCGTCGTTCGGCGAGCTGCGCCATGCGGGGGCGGCGGGACGTTGGGAAGCCGGAGGACCCTGCGGTGCCTGCGGGGCCGGCGCGGAGCCGTTGCCCTGCGGACGCGGGGCGTGGCCCGGCGAGGACTGCGGGCCGGGCCGGCCCTGCGGGCCCGCCTGACCCTGGGGAGCCGCCTGACCCTGGGGAGCCGCCTGACCCTGGGGAGCCGGCTGGCCCTGCTGGCCGCGGAACCAGTTCGTCTCCAGCGTGTCGTACAGCGGCGTGCGTCCGTCGCCGGGACCCGGGGCCGGCGGCAGCGCCTCCGGCTCCTGGCGCACATGGTGCTGCGGGACCGGCGGCCGCTGGCCTCCGAAGTCACCCTGCGGTCGCTCGAACTGGCCGGTGGCCGACGGGTTCTGGTGCCCGGGCTGCGCGTGCTGCCCGGTGGACGAGCCGTCGTACCCGGCGTACTGGCCGGTAGCCCCGTTGCCGTAGCCCGGCACGGCGGGGTACTGACCCGTGGAACCGCTGTCGTAGCCCTGCTGTGCGGCGTACTGACCGTTCACGCCGTAGTCCTGCCGCTGCTGCGGCGCGGGGTACTGACCGGTGGAACCGTTGTCGTAGGCCTGCGGTACGGCGAACTGGCCCGTGGTGGACGGGTTGTTCTGGTGGTTGCCCGCGCTGCCGAAGACGTCCGGGCGGACGAACTGGCCGCCGCCCTGCGGGTTGTTCGCGCCCTGATGCGGGAAGTCGGCGGGGCCGCCGGGGTTGTGGCGGTCGTCCATGCGGGGAACGGCCGGCATCTCCGAGGTGGCGCCCGGACCGTGCCGTTCGTCGATCCTCGGCATGGGGGCCGTCTGGGACGGGTCGCGCTGCTCGTCGTGACCGCGCGGGGTGTCCAGCGCGGCACGCGGCACCGGCGGCTGCGCGTTCTCGTCGCTCCAGCTGGGGCGCTGCTCGTTGCCGCCGGGCAGCTCGGCCCGGGCTCCGCGCTGCGGCGGGAGCTGCGTCTGACGGCCACGCCGGCCGCGCTCGCCACCGGGGTTCCCGTTGCCGCGCTGCGGCGCCACGGGGCCTCGGGTCTCCTGACCCTGCTGCGGGGCCGGCG
Source organism: Streptomyces sp. NPDC002309 (assembly GCF_053593375.1). Taxonomy (NCBI): domain Bacteria; kingdom Bacillati; phylum Actinomycetota; class Actinomycetes; order Kitasatosporales; family Streptomycetaceae; genus Streptomyces; species Streptomyces sp. NPDC002309. The sequence continues at coordinate 82,203 of NZ_JBSFCI010000011.1, forward strand.
GAGTCTGCGGGCCACGTGCCCCGCCCGGGGCACCGCCCCCGTCGCGGCCCGGCAGCGCGGCCCGCGGGCCCTGACCGGCACCGAGCCGGCCACCGCCGGACGCGCCGGCACCACCGGATGCGCCGGCACCGAGAGCCCCGCCACCCGGCGCGCCCGCGCCCAGCGAGGGACCGTTGCCGCGGCGGGCCGCGGCCGCACCGGCGGCGGCCTGCGCCGCGGCCGGACCGCCCGCGCCACCGGGGCCGCCCTGACCGGGCATGCCCTGCGGCTTCCGGCCACCCTGGGCCACGTCGACCGGCAGCATGACCAGCGCGGTCGTGCCACCGGAGTCGGACGGGCGCAGCTGGATGCGGATGCCGTGGCGCTGCGAGAGGCGGCCGACCACGAACAGACCCATGCGGCGGGAGACGGAGACGTCCACGGTGGGCGGCGAGGCGAGCCGCTCGTTGATCTGGGCGAGGTCCTCGGGGGAGAGGCCGATGCCGGTGTCGTGGATCTCGATCAGCACGCGGCCGTCGGGCAGCGCGTGACCGGTGACCTTGACCTTGGTCTGCGGCGAGGAGAACGAGGTCGCGTTCTCCAGCAGCTCGGCCAGCAGGTGCACGAGGTCGTTGACCACACGGCCGGCCACTTCGGTGGTCGGCACCGAGGCCAGCTCGATGCGCTCGTACTGCTCCACCTCGGACGCGGCGGCGCGGAGCACGTCGACCAGCGGGACCGGACGGGTCCAGCGGCGGCCGGGCTCCTCACCGGCGAGGACGAGGAGGTTCTCGCCGTTCCGGCGCATACGGGTGGCGAGGTGGTCCAGCTTGAAGAGCGAGGCCAGCTGGTCCGGGTCCGCCTCGCGGGACTCCAGCTCGGAGATCAGCGACAGCTGGCGCTGGATGAGGCCCTGGGAGCGGCGCGAGAGGTTGGTGAACATCGCGTTGACGTTGCCCCGCAGCAGGGCCTGCTCGGCGGCGAGGCGGACCGCCTCGCGGTGCACGTCGTCGAAGGCGGTGGCCACCCGGCCGATCTCGTCGCGGGAGTGCACACCGACCGACTCCACGGACGTGTCGACGTCCTGCGGGTCGGACTCGGAGAGCTGCTTGACCAGCTCGGGCAGTCGCTCCTGGGCGACCTTGGTCGCCGTGTCCTCCAGGCGCCGCAGCGAGCGGATCATGGAGCGGGCCACCACGAAGGCACCGACCAGCGAGACGCCGAGCACCATCAGGACCAGCACACCGGAGATGATCGCTTCGCGCTCCGACTCACTGCGCAGCTCGCGCGCCTTCTGCTCCATGTCCTCCAGCAGAGTGCGCTCGATGTTCTTCATCTGCTGGATCTTGGTGGAGCTGTCGTCCAGCCAGTCGCGGTACGAGCGCTTCTCCAGGCCCGCCAGACCGTTCTCTTTGAGCGCGCGGCCGGCGTACTTGTCGGTGGCCTCGATGGTCGCGTTGCCCTGGTCGATGGGCTTGAGCAGCTCCTCGGCGCCGGCCTCGTAGATGCTGGAGAAGCTGCGCAGCTCGGAGACCTGGCTCTCCAGCGCCGACTCGGCGTACAGCCGGTCGTTCTCGGAGAGGTCGCCGAAGGTCTTGTTGTTGGCGGGCAGGGCCGCCGCCAGGACCGCGCGCTGGATCGACGCGTACTCCTTGGCGGAGGAGAACGCGGACAGCGCGCGGGTGCGCTGGATCATCTCCGGGTTGCTGGTCGCCTCGGCCATGTCCTGCGAGAGGTCCAGCAGGTGCGTGATGAGGCGGTGGTAGGCCTCCACGGTCTGCGTGGAGTTGTCCTCGGCCTCGTAGGCGTTGTTGCGGACCTCGTTGAGGCTGTTCAGGTCGCGGGCGAGACCGACGAGGCTCTCGCGCACACCCTGGAGGTTGCCGTCCTTGCTGGCGGCGTCGACCTCCTCGGACGCGGCGAGGAAGTTCTCCAGCGCGCGGTCCGTCTTGTCCTGGAAGCCCTTGACCGTGATGGCGCTGGCGGTCGAGCCGTGTGCCAGCGGGCCGGCGGACTGGTCGCGCTCCTCCTGGAGCGCGGCGGCCAGTTCGGTGGCCTGCTTGGTCATCTCGGTGAGCAGCTTCATGTTGTCGAGCTGCTCGATGTCGTCCATGGACTGGCTGATGCGCAGCGCGCCGAGCGAGGTGGCCGCGACCACCGGGAGCGTGAGCAGAGCCACCAAGCGGGTCGAGATGCGCCAGTTGCGCAGCGCTATTCGCGTCCCCGGCCCCGTCGCGCCCTGCGGCGGCCTCACCGCCGGAGCGGACGCCGGCGAGCCCGGGGACGCCGAGGCGCCGGGCCGCCCGGAGCGCGGACCGCCGTCACCGGCCGGGGCCTGGCCCTGAGCCTGGGCGTGCTGGGGCGAGGAACCGCGGTCGGTCCCGCCGTGCGGCTCCGGCTCGGCCGAAGCACTGCCATCCCTCTTGAATCGTCCCTGCACTAGCGTCGCAACCTCTGGACCAGGCGCCCCTCCGCGTGAACGGAAGGACGGTGTCGGCGTCGTCGGGGGCGCCCTGAATGCGCACCCGGGTGGTCGTGAGTGACCGGCGCTGGACTTCCCCTCTCGCCGCTCACTCGTCAGGAGCGACGTTGAATTCGCGCCCCCTGCGCGCCGGCTCGATCCTGCGGCGGTCCGTGGAATTCCAGCACAGTGCAGGATCTCCAACAAGGCCAGTTGGTCAGGCTGTGACCTCTGTTACGCCGTGTGAGGGAGACGTCACGACACGTAGAACGACCTCCGCCTTATACCGGACATAACCCAACGAGTCGCTGGAGCCCGCCGCGTGTCCCAGTCGCCATGATCAGGAGCGGAATGCGGGCTTCAGGGGCTCAATGTCCGTTTCGTTGGCATGGGTTGCGAGCCGGAATTGACCGTTTTGATCGCGACTCCGTGAGGAAACTCACACTGAACCCGGGGGCGCTCCCCGCCGTCGGTCGGGAATCGGATGTTTAGCCTGACGCTTTACAAGAGACAGCATTCTGCCAACCGGCGCCTCGGGCGCCCCGCACACGACAGGGTCAAGTAGAACCGTGAAGACGACGACGATGTTCCACACGACTGCCAACCCGCGGCGTACCACTCTGGCGCACCTCGACGGCGCCGGCGAGCTGGCACCCTTGGACCTCCCGGAGCACTCCGTCGACCTTCCCACCCGGACCGCCAACCCCCGGCGCACCATCCTCATGGACGTCCCGGTGGGGGCCGCGGTGGCCGAGTAGCGCCCACCACGCCACCGGGCGCCCCGCGCGGCAATTGCGCGGGGCGCCCGCCCTTTGCCGCGTTAGCCTGGAGCGATCAGACTCCACCCAGCTCAGGTAAGGGGCGCAAGGATCCCGTGCGCATCGCCAGGTTCTCCATCGACGGGAACGTCGCCTTCGGCGCGGTCGAGGGCGACAAGCCGGACGAGCTCGTTCTCGACATCATCAGGGGCATCCCGTTCGCCGACTTCGAGCTCTCCGGCACCAAGGTGCCGCTGAGCAAGGTACGGCTGCTGCCGCCGGTCCTGCCCAACAAGGTCGTCGCCTTCGGCCGCAACTACGCCGAGCACGCGCGGGAACTGGGCAACGAGGTGCCCGACGCGCCGTTCGCCTTCTTCAAGCCGTCCACCTCGGTGATCGGATCCGGCGACGAGATCCAGTACCCCTCCTTCTCCGAGGAGCTCCACCACGAGGCCGAGCTGGCCGTCGTGATCGGCCGCATGTGCCGCGAGGTGCCGCGCGAGCGCGTCAAGGACGTGATCCTCGGCTACACCTGCGCCAACGACGTCACCGCCCGTGACGTCCAGCGGCGCGAGAAGCAGTGGGCCCGGGCCAAGGGCTTCGACACCGCCTGCCCGCTCGGCCCCTGGATCGAGACCGACCTGGAACCCGGCGACCTCACCATCCAGCTGACCGTCAACGGACAGCAACGCCAACTCGGCCGCACGAGCGAGATGATCCACCCGATCGAGGATCTGATCGTCAACATCACCGAGGCCATGACGCTGCTCCCCGGCGACGTGATCCTCACGGGCACCCCCGCGGGGGTCGGCCCCCTCGCTGTCGGCGACGAGGTCTCCGTCAGCATCGAAGGCATCGGCACTCTCACCAACAAGGTTGTCAAGCGTGGCTAGCGCACCCGCCTCCCCAGTACGTGTCCGTTTCTGCCCCTCGCCCACCGGTAACCCGCACGTGGGCCTGGTCCGCACCGCCCTGTTCAACTGGGCGTTCGCCCGGCACAACGGCGGCACTCTGGTCTTCCGCATCGAGGACACCGACGCGGCCCGCGACTCCGAGGAGTCCTACGAGCAGCTGCTCGACGCGATGCGCTGGCTCGGCTTCGACTGGGACGAGGGCCCCGAGATCGGCGGCCCGCACGCGCCGTACCGCCAGTCGCAGCGCATGGACCTCTACAAGGACATCGCCGGCAAGCTCCTCGACGGCGGCCACGCCTACCGCTGCTACTGCTCCCAGGAGGAGCTGGACAGCCGCCGCGAGGCCGCCCGCGCCGCCGGCAAGCCGTCCGGCTACGACGGCCACTGCCGAGAGCTGACCGCGGCGCAGGTCGAGGAGTACCAGGCCCAGGGCCGCGCCCCGATCGTCCGCTTCCGCATGCCCGACGAGACGATCACCTTCACCGACCTGGTCCGCGGCGAACTGACCTTCACCCCGGAGAACGTCCCGGACTACGGCATCGTCCGCGCCAACGGCGCCCCGCTCTACACGCTGGTCAACCCGGTGGACGACGCCCTGATGGAGATCACCCACGTCCTGCGCGGCGAGGACCTGCTCTCCTCCACCCCGCGGCAGATCGCCCTCTACAAGGCGCTGATCGAGCTGGGCGTCGCCAAGGGCATCCCGGACTTCGGCCACCTGCCGTACGTGATGGGCGAGGGCAACAAGAAGCTCTCCAAGCGTGACCCGCAGTCGTCGCTCAACCTCTACCGCGAGCGCGGCTTCCTCCCGGAGGGCCTTCTCAACTACCTCTCCCTCCTGGGCTGGTCGTTCTCGGCGGACCGGGACATCTTCTCGACCGACGAGATGGTCGCGGCCTTCGACGTCACGGACGTGAACCCCAACCCGGCCCGCTTCGACCTCAAGAAGTGCGAGGCGATCAACGGCGACCACATCCGGATGCTGGACGTGAAGGACTTCACGGAGCGCTGCCGCCCCTGGCTGCAGGCCCCGTTCGCCACCTGGGCGCCGGAGGCGTTCGACGAGCTGAAGTGGCAGGCCGTCGCCCCGCACGCGCAGACCCGTCTGAAGGTCCTGTCCGAGATCACCGACAACGTCGACTTCCTGTTCCTGCCGGAGCCGGTCTTCGACGAGGCCGGCTGGACCAAGGCCATGAAGGAGGGCTCCGACGCCCTGCTGCGCACCGCCCGCGAGAAGCTGGAGTCGGCGGACTGGGCCGATCCGGAGTCCTTGAAGACGGCCGTCCTGGAGGCCGGCGAGGCCCACGGCCTCAAGCTCGGCAAGGCCCAGGCCCCGGTCCGTGTCGCCGTCACCGGCCGCACGGTCGGCCTGCCGCTCTTCGAGTCCCTGGAGATCCTGGGCAAGGACAAGACCCTGGCCCGCATCGACGCGGCGCTCGCGAAGCTCGCCGCGTAGGGCACACCCGCGGATGAGGGGCGGCGGCCGGGAAGGCCGCCGCCCCTCACGCATGCGTGCCGACGGTGCGTACTAGTGTTCCGGCTCACTCGCTCACAAGATCCGGAAAGGCGCTGTCATGCCGATGTCCTCCCGTGACTACACCTGGCTGTTCACGCCGGGCAGCACGTTCACCCACGAGTCCGGGACGAGTGGCGTGATCCACGTGACCGACGGCGGGGAACTGGACCTGCCGACCGGCCAGGTCGTCGCCTGCGACCCGTTCGTGTACCTCGGCAGCGGCGACGTCGAACCCTTCACGGCCACCGTCGCCCCCGGCCGCTACCGGGTGGAGGCCGCCGTCGCGACCCTCGGCGAGCCCGAGGCCGACGAGCCCCATCGCCGTGTGGCGGCGGCCCGGCTGGTGATCCGCGACGAACCCGCGCAGACCTGGGAGTTGGCCCTGCTCCCCGGCCAGGACCTCGCCGAACTGGAGGACGACGAGTTCTTCGGCTACGGCGTGGACGCCGGCACCGGCTGCTTCTACGACGCCGCGGCCGAGAAGGGCTTCCAGGAGACGGAGGGTGACGAGGGCCCGCTGTGGGACGCCTTCGAGGACAGCGACTGGTCGGCGGTGGTCCACCTGGTCGCGTCCCCCGACACGGGGCACACCGTGGCCGCCTTCACCTCCGGCTGGGGCGACGGCGCCTACCCCACCTGGATCGGCCGCACCGCGTCCGGCGAGATCACCTGCTTTCTCACCGACTTCTTCGTGGCCCCGGACCCGGGCGACGGGGCGGCCTGACGATCGCCGATCCGCCTCCGCGCCGCCGGGGGCGGAGCTACCGTCGGAACATGAGCATTCGGGCGGTGGTCTGGGACGTCGACGACACGCTGTTCGACTACACGACCGCGGACCGCGCGGGGATGCACGCGCACCTCGCGGCCGAGGGCCTGCTCGACGGGTTCGGGAGCGCCGGGCAGGCCCTCGCGCGGTGGCGGGCGGTCACCGACGACCAGTGGGCGCGGTTCGCCGCCGGTGAGGTGTCCTTCGAGGGGCAGCGACGCGACCGCGTGCGGGTGTTCCTGGAGCGGGAACTCACGGACGCCGCGGCGGAGGCCTGGTTCGCGCGGTACATCGGGCACTACGAGGCCGCCTGGGCCCTCTTCCCGGACGTGCTGCCCGTCCTCGACACCCTCGCCGCCAGCCACCGCCACGCGGTGCTCTCCAACTCCAGCCTGCACGTCCAGGACCGCAAACTGCGCGTGCTCGGCGTCCACGACCGCTTCGAGGCGATCCTGTGCGCCGCCGAGCTCGGCGTCTCCAAGCCGCAGGCCGGCGCCTTCCTCGCGGCGTGCGAGGCGCTGGACCTGCCGCCGCACCTGGTCGCGTACGTCGGCGACCACCCGGAGATCGACTGGCGCGGTGCCGCCGACGCCGGGCTGGTCTCGGTGTGGATCGATCGCGACGGAGCGCACACCTGGGCCGACGCTCCGGCCGGCGCGCACCGGATCGCCTCCCTCGCCGAACTCCCCGCGATCCTCGGCTCGGATAGTCGTTTTGGAGCCCCGTCCACCTTCAGGTAATGTTCTTCCTGCGCCGCCGGGGAACGGGCCGAAAGGCCAGAACCCGGGGGAGCGAACTAGAACGAGATCCCCTGTAGGGGCTTGCGTTCCAGTGGCCTATGGTGTAATTGGCAGCACGACTGATTCTGGTTCAGTTAGTCTTGGTTCGAGTCCAGGTAGGCCAGCTCGCAGAGCTTATCTGCAAAGCCCCCGTTGTGTAGCGGCCTAGCACGCTGCCCTCTCACGGCAGTAGCGCCGGTTCGAATCCGGTCGGGGGTACTGATCCGTAAGGATCTAGGCCCCCGTTGTGTAGCGGCCTAGCACGCCGCCCTCTCAAGGCGGTAGCGCCGGTTCGAATCCGGTCGGGGGTACTGTCTGGTCTAAACCATATTGGTCTATGGTGTAATTGGCAGCACGACTGATTCTGGTTCAGTTAGTCTTGGTTCGAGTCCAGGTAGACCAGCTCGGGCCTGCGGAAACGCAGAGTCCACGCCCCCGTTGTGTAGCGGCCTAGCACGCTGCCCTCTCACGGCAGTAGCGCCGGTTCGAATCCGGTCGGGGGTACGTGATCGAGGGGCCTCCACTTCGGTGGGGGCCCCTCGTCGTGTGTTCAGTGCCTGCCGAACCTGCGGCGTGACTCCTCCGCCTCCGCCAGCCTGCGCAGCGCGAGCAGCACCGGCTCGTACAGCACGGTCAGCGCCACCGCCGCCTCCACCTGCTCGTCCGCCGTCCCGCCGTAGCGCTCCACGAGGTCCAGGTCGTTGACGGCGAGCCGCCCCAGGGCGCGGGCGTACGGCTCCAAGTCCTCGAAGGCGCAGGGATATCCGAGCCGCTCCAGCGTGGCGATCGCGTTCACCAGCATCCCGTACGCCGGAGGCTGCGCGTCGGTCACGGGACCGTAGCTCCAGCCGAGCAGTTCCAGCAGGCGGTCGGCGCGCTGCCGTGCCGCACCGGTCGCCGGGTCGTCGGGGCCGGCGGGCCCGCCGTGGGGCAGGGCCCAGACAGCGGTGCCCAGGCGTTCGTTCTGATCCAGGGAGTCGTCGTCCAGCGCCGCGAGCACCTCACGGGCGGAGGCCACGGAGACCCCGCCGACCTGGATCAGCGCCCGCACCAGGCGCAGCCGGCGCAGGTGCTCCTCGCCGTACTCGGCCTGGGTGGCGGTGATCCGGCGGCCCGGCGGCAGCAGCCCCTCACGCAGATAGAACTTCACCGTGGCGGTGGCGACACCGCTGCGCCTGCTCAGCTCGGACAGCCTCATGGCCGGGCGACTCCCTTGCTCTTTCCCCTTGCGTCCCACATTGGAGAGTGTCACTATCCAATCATGGATAGCGGCACTATCCAATCGCTGTCCTCAAGGACTGTCTCAGGGGGAAGGTGGGTTTCGTCATGGGTGACAAGCCGATCGCGGGGCGAACGACCGCGGACGCGCACGGGGACGTCGTGGTGTTCGTGATCGGGATGCGTTTCAACAGCCTTCTGGCGGTGCGCAGTTGGCTGCCGGTGGTGCGGGCGATGCCACGGATGCTGCGGGAGCTGTCGCGGGAGCGGGAGCACGGGATGCTCGGCGCGCAGACCCTGCTGGGGCCGCGGGTGCTGTACGTGGTGCAGTACTGGGAATCGACCGACAAGCTCTTCGCGTACGCCTCCGCCGCGGACAAGGAGCACCGGCCCGCCTGGGCGGCGTTCAACCGGCGGGTGCGCGAGGGGAAGGACAAGGTCGGCTTCTGGCACGAGACGTACGCCGTGCCGGCCGGCGGCTACGAGTCGGTGTACGTGAACATGCCCGCCTTCGGGCTCGGCCGGGCCACGGGTGTGGTGCCGGTCGCCCGGCGCGGTGAGCGGGCGGCCGAGCGACTCCGGGCGGTCTGAGCGGAACGGGACCGGAACCACTGAAGCACTGTGCGCCCTGGGGGCCCGCCGCGGCGTCGAGGCCGGCCCCCAGGGCGTCTTCGTGCTGTATGGACGGCCGGTGTGGCCTGTGTGACCGGAGTGACTTGCGTGGCCTGTGCCGGATCGAGCGGTCCGTGTGGTCGGTCCGGCCTGTGGGTCTCGCGGGTCAGCCGTTGCGGCGGAGGGCCTCGGAGAGCCGGGCCGCGGAGTCGATGACCGCCTGGGCGTGCATCCGGCCGGGGTGGCGGGTCAGGCGCTCGATGGGGCCGGAGACCGAGACGGCGGCCACCACGCGGTTCGACGGGCCGCGCACGGGCGCGGACACGGACGCGACGCCCGGCTCCCGCTCGCCGATCGACTGAGCCCAGCCCCGGCGTCGCACTCCGGACAGTGCCGTCGCCGTGAAGCGGGCGCCCTGCAGGCCCCGGTGCAGGCGCTCCGGTTCCTCCCAGGCCATGAGGATCTGCGCGGAGGAGCCCGCCTTCATCGTGAGCGTCGAACCGACCGGGACGGTGTCCCGCAGTCCGGACAGGCGTTCCGCGGCGGCGACGCAGATGCGCATGTCGCCCTGGCGGCGGTAGAGCTGCGCGCTCTCGCCCGTGATGTCCCGGAGGTGGGTCAGCACCGGCCCCGCGGTGGCAAGGAGACGGTCCTCACCGGCCGCCGCGGCCAGCTCGGCCAGGCGCGGCCCGAGGATGAAACGGCCCTGCATGTCGCGCGCCACCATGCGGTGGTGTTCCAAAGCCACGGCCAGGCGGTGAGCCGTGGGTCGTGCCAGTCCGGTGGCCGCGACCAGACCCGCGAGGGTGGCCGGCCCCGACTCCAGAGCGCTCAGGACGAGTGCCGCCTTGTCCAGAACGCCGACGCCGCTACTGTTGTCCATGAAACGATACTTGCGTCTCACTCTGTGAAACGCAAGTTCAATTTCCGGTGGAACGCGCCACCCTTGATGTCACGAAGTCACAGCGGCCCGGTGGATGGAAGGGCCTCGCGGCGGACACGCGGAGAACGGTGCGTGGGCTGCCGCTCCTCAAGATCTCTAGTTGGGTCGGCACACCATATGTGCCGTCCGGAGGGAAAGCGATGGGTAGGACACTCGCGGAGAAGGTCTGGGACGACCATGTCGTCCGGCGCGCCGAGGGCGAGCCCGACCTCCTCTACATCGATCTGCACCTGCTGCACGAGGTGACCAGCCCGCAGGCCTTCGACGGCCTTCGCCAGAGCGGCCGGCCGGTGCGCCGACTCGACCTGACCATCGCGACCGAGGACCACAACACCCCGACCCTCGACATCGACAAGCCCATCGCCGACCCTGTCTCCCGCGCCCAGCTGGAGACACTGCGCAAGAACTGCGCCGAGTTCGGTGTGCGTCTGCATCCGCTCGGTGACGTCGAGCAGGGCGTCGTCCACGTCGTGGGCCCGCAGCTGGGTCTGACCCAGCCCGGCACCACCGTGGTCTGCGGCGACTCGCACACCTCCACGCACGGCGCGTTCGGCGCGCTGGCGTTCGGCATCGGCACCTCGCAGGTCGAGCATGTGCTGGCCACCCAGACGCTGCCCATGGCCCGCCCGAAGACCATGGCGATCACCGTGGACGGCGCGCTGCCCGAAGGCGTCACCGCCAAGGACCTGATCCTGGCGATCATCGCCCGGATCGGCACCGGCGGCGGCCAGGGCTACATCCTGGAGTACCGCGGCGAGGCCATCGAGAAGCTCTCGATGGAGGCCCGGATGACCATCTGCAACATGTCGATCGAGGCCGGCGCCCGCGCGGGCATGATCGCCCCGGACGAGACCACGTTCGCCTACCTCCAGGGCCGCCCGCACGCCCCCGAGGGCGCCGACTGGGACGCCGCGGTCGCTTACTGGAAGACCCTGAGGACCGACGACGACGCCGAGTTCGACGCCGAGGTCGTCATCGACGCCGCCGCGCTGTCGCCGTTCGTCACCTGGGGCACCAACCCCGGCCAGGGCGCACCGCTTTCGGCGGACGTCCCCGACCCCGCATCGTACGAAGACGCTTCGGAGCGCTTCGCCGCCGAAAAGGCCCTGGAGTACATGGGGTTGGAGGCCGGGCAGCCGCTGCGCTCCATCGAGGTGGACACCGTCTTCGTAGGCTCCTGCACCAACGGCCGCATCGAGGACCTGCGCGCCGCCGCGGACCTGCTGCGGGGCCGCAAAGTCGCCGACGGCGTACGGATGCTGGTCGTACCGGGCTCCGCGCGGGTCGGTCTGCAGGCCGTCTCCGAGGGGCTGGACGTCGTCTTCAAGGAGGCCGGCGCCGAATGGCGGCACGCGGGCTGCTCCATGTGTCTGGGCATGAACCCCGACCAGCTGGCCCCCGGTGAGCGCTCGGCGTCCACCTCCAACCGCAACTTCGAGGGCAGGCAGGGCAAGGGCGGCCGTACGCATCTGGTGTCGCCGCAGGTCGCCGCCGCGACGGCGGTCCTGGGGCACCTCGCCGCCCCGGCCGACCTCTCCCACGCCGAGACCCGTACGCCCGCTGGAGTCTGAGGATCATGGAAGCATTCACCACGCACACCGGCCGGGCCGTCCCGCTGCGCCGCAGCAACGTCGACACCGACCAGATCATCCCCGCCCACTGGCTCAAGAAGGTGACCCGGGACGGGTTCGAGGACGGGCTCTTCGAGGCCTGGCGCAAGGACCCGGAGTTCGTGCTCAACCGGCCCGAGCGCCAGGGGGCGACCGTACTGGTCGCCGGCCCCGACTTCGGTACCGGCTCCTCGCGTGAGCACGCCGTCTGGGCGTTGCAGAACTACGGCTTCAAGACCGTGGTCTCCTCCCGCTTCGCCGACATCTTCCGGGGCAACTCGCTGAAGAACGGCCTGCTCACGGTCGTGCTGGAGCAGAAGGTCGTGGACGCGCTGTGGGAGCTCACCGAGCGCGACCCGCAGGCCGAGGTGACCGTCGACCTGGTCGGGCGCGAGGTGCGGGCGGAGGGCGTCACCGCCTCCTTCGAGCTGGACGAGAACTCCCGCTGGCGGCTGCTGAACGGGCTGGACGACATCTCCCTCACGCTGCAGAACGAGGACGACATCGCCGCCTACGAGGCGGTGCGGCCCGCCTACAAGCCGCGCACGCTGAAGGTCTGAACCTTCGGCCCCCGGCGGTCGCTTTTCGGCCACCCCAACACCCCGGCTGTACCCCCGATCGGCCCGATCGGGGGTGCGGCCTTTTTTCACACCCGGATGGCCGCACCCGGCCCGTTCCGTGCCTTCAACTCGCCACGTTATGCCGGTTGTTGTCGGGGTACGCGGGACTTGACAACGCGGCCTCGGCAGCGTGCCGGAGGGCCGTTCTCGGCGCCAGTTACCCCCCGGGCAGGCGACAACTCGCCCCAGATGGCACAATCTGTGCATGGAACGCGACGGCCAACTCAGGCTCTATGCGGCGGTCGCGGACCAACTCAAAGAAGCGCACGCAAGGGTGCGCGCACTGCAAGTCCCGGAGGGCGTACGGATGGCGCTGACCCGGAAGCTGCTGGTCATCACGGCCGCGGCCAAACACGACCTCGCCGACGCGACAAAGCGTCTGGAGCGGTTCATCGACGACCTCGAAGCGGGGCGATTCCCCGAAGAGGAAGGCTGAATCGCGTCAGGAGCAGCCGAGTCGGTTGCGGCACAAGGGTGATTAGCCCGTTTCGTGTTTGATTTGCGGTATATATCTGCCTAACGTGCGAAAAAGCTTGAACACTTTCGTTCTGGCGATGTCTCCGAAGGGGAAGACGTGAACAAGGCGCAGCTCGTAGAAGCGATTGCCGACAAGATGGGCGGCCGCCAGCAGGCCGCCGAAGCTGTCGACCATGTACTGGACGCCATCGTCCGCGCCGTCGTCGCAGGTGAGCGGGTGTCGGTCACCGGTTTCGGCTCATTCGAGAAGGTCGACCGTCCGGCTCGCTACGCCCGCAACCCCCAGACCGGCGAGCGGGTTCGGGTCAAGAAGACCTCGGTGCCGCGATTCCGCGCCGGCCAGGGCTTCAAGGACCTGGTGAGCGGCTCGAAGAAGCTCCCGCGCGGCGGCGAGGTGGCCGTCAAGAAGGCGCCCAAGGGCAGCCTGACCGGCGGTGCCGCGGCCACGGTCAAGAAGGCCGCGGCCAAGAAGACCGCCAAGGCGGCCGTGAAGAAGGCCACCACGGCCAAGAAGACGGTGGCCAAGAAGACGACGGCCGCCGCGAAGAAGACCACGGCCGCCGCGAAGAAGACGACCGCGAAGAAGACCTCGGCGACCGCCAAGACCACCGCCGCGAAGACCACGGCGAAGAAGGCGACGGCGAAGAAGGCCCCGGCGAAGAAGGCGGCCGCCACGAAGGCCCCCGCCAAGAAGACCTCGGCCCGCAAGACCACCGCCAAGAAGGCCACCGCCCGCAAGTAGACGAGGGCGCAGGGTACTCACGCGCCGGGCCGGACTCCGTCGGGGAGCCCGGCCCGCGGCGTGTTCAGGGGCAGGTCAGAGCGTCTGCAGCGTCACCAGCGTGATCCTCGGACGCTCCTTCGGCCCCTCCACCTCGAGCCGGACCCGCTGCCCGGGCCTCAGCAGTCGCAGCCCGCCCGCGTCGAACGCGGCGGCGTCGAAGGGCACCGGGGTCCCGTCGTCGAGCAGCACCTGCCCGCTGCGCGTCGCGGCGTCGTACGTGTAAGCGGTGGCGTGCATGACGGCAGCCTACTGCCCCGAAATCAGCAGCCGCGCGGTCGCCGCGGCCGTACGGGGCCCCACTCCGAGGGCGAGTGCCGCGCGCAGGTCCTCGGCGGTGTCCACGTCCTGGCGCACGGAATCCACGCCCGTGAGAGCGAGTTCCTGGGCCCCGCCGCAGCGATGGCGGGCCCGCGAATCCAAACCGAATGCCGGGAGCAATTCCCGGTCCGGTGCCGCCGCCAGCAGCGTCGTACCGATTGCCGCCGCATCCGCGAGAAATGCCCGCGGAAATTCCGCGGCCGCGTCCAGGACCTGGGCCAATTCCGCCGGCCGCAGCGCCGGAAGGTCGGCGTTCAAGGCCGCGACCGGGCTTTTCGGGCGCCGGGCGCGTACGGCCGCCGCCCCGTGTGCGAGCGCCGCGTTCAGGCCGCCCCCCGGTTCGTCGGAGACGACGCGGGCGCCCAGCGCGGCCAACTCCCGGCCGGCCAGTTCGTCGTCCGTGACAACTGCCACATCGCCCACGGCCGGGCTGGCCAGCGCCGCGGCCACCGTGTCCTGGGCGAAGGCGAGGGCGAGGCCCGGACGCAACGTGTCGGCCGCCGCGTCCGCGAGCCTGCTCTTGGCCCGCGCAAGCGACTTCACGGGTACCACCAAGGTCCACAGCACGGGCGTTCGTCCCTCTCTTGTCGCGGTCATTGTCACCCGACCCTCCCGGCGGGCGCGGGGTCGGGGCGTACGGTGTTCTCGACAGACCGACGGCCGGGGGCGACACTTGTGCGGCCCCCAGGCCTCAGAAGGAAGGTGTCCGTGTGCCCCGCCGCAGAATCGGCTTCTGGTACCGCCTCGCAGCGGTGATCTGTAAACCGCCGCTGGTGGTTCTGCTCAAGCGGGACTGGCGCGGAATGGAGCACATTCCGGCCGAGGGTGGCTTTATCACCGTGGTGAACCACAATTCACACGCCGACCCCTTCGCGTACGCGCACTTTCAGTACAACACCGGACGGGTTCCGCGATTCCTGGCGAAGAGCGGCCTTTTCAGGAAGGGATTCGTCGGAGCCATGATGCGTGGCACCGGCCAGATTCCCGTGTACCGGGAGAGCACGGACGCGCTGAGTGCCTTCCGGGCCGCGATCGACGCGGTGGAGCGCGGCGAATGCGTCGCGTTCTACCCCGAGGGCACCATCACCCGGGACCCGGACGGCTGGCCCATGACCGGCAAGACCGGTGCCGCGCGCGTCGCGCTGAAGACGAGGTGCCCGGTCGTCCCGGTCGCCCAGTGGGGCGCCAACGAACTGCTGCCGCCGTACGCCAAGAAGCCCAGTCTCCTCCCGCGCAAGACACATCGGGTGCTGGCGGGCCCCCCGGTGGACCTCTCGCGCTTCTACGACAAGGAGATGACCGCGGACGTGCTCAAGGAGGCCACCGAGGTCATCATGGCCGCGATCACCGGCCACCTGGAGGAGGTCCGCGGCGAGCGGGCCCCCGAGTCGCCGTACGACCCGAAGGACGAGCGCGTCGAGCAGCGGCGCCGGACGGAGGCCCAGAAGCTCGGGCGGACCGCCGTCGCCGAGCCGGGCGAGCACACGCTCGGAGGGCCGGTCCGGGAGACGACCCGGGACACCGGCCGTGAAGCGGCAGGTCAGACGGGTCGGGAAACGGCCGGGCAGGCCGGTGGCGAGGAGGGGCAGAGCAAGTGAGCAAGCCGGTCAAGGCGGCGGTCTTCGCCGCCGGTTCGTGGGGTACGGCGTTCGGGATGGTGCTCGCCGACGCGGGGTGCGAGGTCACCCTGTGGGCGCGCCGGGCGGAGGTAGCCGAGGCGGTCAACTCCGGCCGGACCAACCCCGACTACCTCCCGGGCTTCGAACTCCCCGGGAACCTGCGCGCCACCACCGACCCCGCCGAGGCGGCGGCCGACGCCGACTTCACGGTGCTGTCCATCCCCTCGCAGACGCTCCGCGGCAACCTCGCCGCCTGGGCGCCGCTGCTCGCCCCGGACACGGTCCTGGTCTCCCTGATGAAGGGCGTCGAACTCGGCTCCGCCATGCGGATGAGCGAGGTCGTGGCGGATGTCGCCGACGTGCCCGCCGAGCGGGTCGCCGTGGTCACCGGACCCAACCTCGCGCGCGAGGTCGCCGCCCGGATGCCGGCCGCCTCCGTGGTCGCCTGCACCGACGAGTCGGTCGCCCAGCGGCTCCAGGCCGCCTGCCACACCCCGTACTTCCGCCCGTACACCAACACCGACGTCGTCGGCTGCGAACTCGGCGGCGCGGTCAAGAACGTCATCGGCCTGGCCGTCGGCATCGCGGACGGCATGGGGCTCGGCGACAACGCCAAGGGCTCGCTGATCACCCGCGGCCTCGCGGAGACGACCCGGCTGGGCCTGGCGATGGGCGCGGACCCGCTGACCTTCTCCGGCCTCGCGGGCCTCGGCGACCTGGTGGCCACCTGCTCCTCGCCGCTCTCGCGCAACCACACCTTCGGCACCAACCTCGGCAGGGGCATGACCCTGGAGGAGACCATCGCGGTCACCAAGCAGACCGCCGAGGGCGTCAAGTCCTGCGAGTCGGTGCTGGATCTGGCGCGACGGCACGGCGTCGACATGCCGATCACCGAGACGGTGGTCGAAATCGTGCACGAGGGCAAGCCGCCCGTGGTCGCCCTCAAGGAGCTGATGTCGCGCAGCGCGAAGGCGGAACGACGCTGAGCGACGCGGCCGACGGACGCTGTGTCCGGCTCCTACCACCGGGTACTCTCAACGCGATATGAGCACCGAGAACCTCCCCCAGAGCCCCGAGCAGCCGTCCCGCAAGCCGCGTGTGGCCGTCGTGTTCGGCGGGCGCAGCTCCGAGCACGGGATCTCCGTGGTCACCGCCGGCGCCGTACTGCGGGCCGTCGACCGGACCAAGTACGAGGTCCTGCCGATCGGCATCACCCAGGACGGCCGGTGGGCGCTCACCGCCGACGAGCCGGAGCGGATGGCGATCAGCGACCGCCGTACGCCCACCGTCGAGGACCTCGCCGACTCGGGCGAAGGCGCCGTCGTGCTCCCCGTCGACCCCGCGAACCGCGAAGTCGTCTACAGCGAGCCGGGATCCGTGCCCAAGGCCCTGGGCGAGGTCGACGTGGTCTTCCCGGTGCTCCACGGCCCGTACGGCGAGGACGGCACCCTCCAGGGCCTCCTGGAACTCTCCGGCGTCCCCTACGTCGGCTCCGGCGTGCTCTCCTCGGCGGTCGGCCAGGACAAGGAGTACATGAAGCGGGTGTTCACCTCGTTCGGGCTGCGGGTGGGCCCTTACCTGGTGGTCCGGCCCCGTGAGTGGCAGCGCGACCGGGAGGGGGCCCGGCGGCGGATCGCCGAGTTCTCCGGCGAGCACGGCTGGCCGCTGTTCGTGAAGCCCGCGCGCGCGGGGTCGTCGATCGGCATCACCAAGGTCGAGTCCTTCGAGGGCCTCGACGAGGCGATCGCCGAGGCCCAGCGCCACGACCCGAAGATCATCGTCGAGGCGGCGCTGCGCGGCCGTGAGATCGAGTGCGGTGTCCTGGAGTTCGAGGACGGTCCCCGGGCGTCCGTCCCGGCGGAGATCCCGCCCCCGGAGGCGCACGCCTACTACGACTTCGAGGCGAAGTACATCGACTCGACCCCCGGCCTCGTCCCGGCACCCCTCACCGACGAGCAGACCGCCGAGGTGCAGAAGCTCGCCGTGGACGCGTTCGAGGCGGCGTCCTGCGAGGGCCTGGTCCGCGCGGACTTCTTCCTCACCGAGGACGGGGAGTTCGTGATCAACGAGATCAACACGATGCCCGGCTTCACACCGATCTCGATGTACCCGCAGATGTGGCAGGCGAGCGGCGTGACCTACGCCGAGCTGGTGGACCGCCTGATCCAGGCGGCCCTGGACCGATCGACGGGCTTGCGCTGACCCGTCGCCGCGATCAGTCGGCGATCCCCTCGGGAATCGCCGACTTCACCGCCGGGGCCAGATCGACGAGAACCCCCGCGCTGTCCTGCCCCTCGGGCACGCTCACCTCGACGTACGCCGTGCGGTTCGCGCTGGTGAACCGGTAGCCCCCGTCGGCCGCCTCCTGCAGCCAGTCGACGCCGTTCACACCCCCCGCCACGGCGTCGGGGTCCCCGCCCTCGGCCACCTTCGGGTCGATCATCTTCGGCGGCCGGACCACCCCGCAGCGCAGTATGATCACCGGGCTTCCCCAGCCCGCCGTGAGCACGGAACCGGGCTCGGGGTCGTTCCGGCCGAGGCCGTCCACCGTGTGGGGCAGCGCCTTGTCCAGGTTCTGGCACAGCTTCGTGACCGCCGGGGAGGGGCTGGGAACCGCGACGCTCGCGCCGTCGTCTGCCGAGGAGCAGCCCACGACGGCGATCAGCAGCGCGGACGCGGGCAGACCGATGAGCCGGTGACGGGAAATCTTCACCGGCCAAGGGTAGACGGGGACTACAGATGGACGACCGGGCAGGTCAGGGTGCGGGTGATGCCGTCCACTTGCTGGACCTTGGCGACCACCATGCGGCCCAGGTCGTCGACGGTGTCGGCCTGGGCGCGCACGATGACGTCGTACGGTCCCGTCACGTCCTCGGCCTGGATCACACCAGGGATCTTGCTGATGGTGTCGGCGACGGTCGACGCCTTGCCGACCTCGGTCTGGATCAGGATGTACGCCTGTACCACGGAACCTCCAGGGCGGCCACGAGGATCATGTGGGGAAAAGGAACGCCACGGTATCGCGTCCCCGCTCGTCGCGGGGAGACCTGCGCCGACCAGGGCACGCGCGCCGGGGTACGGGCAGGACGGAAATTGACGTACGGGTGGGCCGGAAGGACGGCCGAGGGGGGCCGGTCGGCGGTCACCGCGACCGTATCCAGGACACTGATGGCCCGCGACCGGACACGCACAGGGACAGAAGGGGTGCAAGGGAAATGAAGGGGACCGTCGGTGAGCTCGGGGAGTTCGGGCTCATCAGGGAGCTCACCTCCCGCCTCACCACCACCCCGGCGGTGCGGGTCGGGCCGGGGGACGACGCCGCGGTGGTCGCCGCGCCCGACCGCCGGGTCGTGGCCAGCACCGACATCCTGCTGGAGGGACGGCACTTCCGCCGGGACTGGTCCACGGCGTACGACGTCGGGCGCAAGGCCGCCGCGCAGAACCTCGCCGACATCGCCGCCATGGGCGCCGTGCCGACCGCGCTGCTGCTCGGGCTGGTCGTGCCGGCCGAACTCCCGGTCACGTGGCCGACCGAGCTGATGGACGGGCTGCGCGACGAGTGCCAGGTCGCGGGCGCCTCCGTGGTCGGCGGCGATGTCGTGCGCGGGGACACCATCACGGTGTCGATCACCGCGCTCGGCGACCTGCGCAACCAGGAGCCTGTCACGCGGTCCGGCGCGCAGCCCGGCGACCTCGTCGCGGTGACCGGCTGGCTGGGCTGGTCGGCCGCCGGATACGCGGTCCTCTCACGGGGCTTCCGCTCGCCGCGCGCCTTCGTCGAGGCACATCGGCGCCCCGAGCCGCCTTACCACGCCGGTCCGGCGGCGGCCGGGCTGGGCGCGACGGCGATGTGCGACGTCAGCGACGGGCTGATCGCGGACCTCGGGCACATCGCGGAGGCGAGCAAGGTCCGCATCGACGTCCGGTCCGGCGCCATCGACATCCCCTCGCAGATGCACGACATCGGTCAGGCGGTGGGCGTCGACCCGCTCCAGTGGGTGCTCACCGGGGGGGAGGACCACGCGATCGTGGCGACCTTCCCGCCGGACGTGAAGCTGCCGGCCCGCTGGAAGGTGATCGGCGAGGTGCTCAACCCGTCCGCGCTGCCCCAGGTGACCGTCGACGGGGCACCCTGGACCTCCAAGGGCGGCTGGGACCACTTCGGAGGGATCGAGTCATGAGCGCGCCCCCCAGGGTGCTGACCGTCGCCGGGTCCGACTCCGGCGGCGGCGCCGGCATCCAGGCCGACCTGAAGACCATGCTCGCGCTCGGTGTGCACGGCATGAGCGTGGTCACGGCGGTGACCGCGCAGAACAGCCTCGGTGTGCAGGGCGCCTGGGAACTGCCCGTGGAGGCCGTGCGGGCCCAGTACCGCAGCGTCGTCGACGACATCGGCGTCCAGGCCGTGAAGACCGGGATGCTGGCCTCGGCGGAACTGGTCGAGGCGGTGGCGGAGTTGATCATCGGTACGGACGCCCCGGCCGTCGTCGACCCGGTGGGGGTCTCCAAGCACGGCGACTCGCTGCTGGCGGCCTCCGCGCTGGACTCGGTACGGACCGAGCTGCTGCCGGCCGCGACCGTGGTGACCCCCAACCTCGACGAGGTGACGCAACTGACCGGGCTGAGGGTGGAGTCCGAGGCCGGGATGCGCGAGGCGGCCGAGGCCATGCTGGCGTACGGGCCGCGATGGGTCGTGATCAAGGGCGGACATCTGCGCGGGGAGGCGGTGGACTTGCTCTCCGACGGTTCCGAGGAGATCTGGCTGCGCGCGCCCCGGCACGACAACCGGCACACCCACGGGACAGGCTGCACGCTGGCCTCGGCGATCGCGTGCGGTCTGGCGCGAGGGCTGGCCGTGCCGGAAGCGGTAAGGGCGGCGAAGGAGTACGTCACCGGGGCGATCGCGGCCGGGTTCGCGCTCGGCGGCGGGATCGGGCCGGTGGATCACGGCTGGCGGTTCCGCCACTGACGTCCTGCGCGCGATCCGTGCGCGGGGCACCCGGCGGAAGCGCACAGCAAGAAGCCGGTCCACCTGGGGTGGACCGGCTCAAGCAGCGAACCAGCAGTGGCCGCGCGCGTTGGGGGTCCCCCTGTTCCGGCGAAGCCGAGAACTCGGGGGAGGTGCGTCAGCGCGAGACCTTGCCGGCCTTGATGCACGAGGTGCAAGCGTTCACGCGCTTCGGCGTCCCGCCCACCACGGTACGCACACGCTGGATGTTCGGGTTCCAGCGACGGGACGTACGGCGGTGCGAGTGCGAGATGTTGTTGCCGAAGCCCGGCCCCTTGCCGCAGACGTCGCAGTTGGCAGCCACGGGTCACTCCAAAGACTTCAGATGCACTTACGGTTGATCCCGGCATGCCGGGACCGAAATCTTAGGCTCTCGCGAGCCGTCTGAGTTCTGAGTGGCGCTGCCAGGGGAATGGCCCGATCGGGATCGGGCAACCGGAGCAGCATACAACGGCTGCTCCCGTTCAACGAAATTACCATGACCGCTCAGGGCACCGCCCCGCCCTCTTCCGGTGGTCACGGGTCCCGGCACTACGCTGCGTCCCACGTCCAGCAGTCGGACTCCGCGTCCGCGACATTGATCGTCCGGGCAGGTCCTAGGAGGCGCAGGTGCCGCAGACGTTCCTCGATGCCCGCGCGGTGCGCACCTGGTGCGGTCTCGCGCTGGAGGCGCTCGGACGCGCGCGTGAGGAGATCGACGCGATCAACGTGTACCCGGTCGCGGACGGGGACACCGGCACCAACCTGTATCTGACCGTCGAGTCGGCGGCGGCCGCGGTCGAGGCCGTCTTCGCCGCGCACGAGGTCGACGCGGCCGACCCGGGGCGGCCCTCGCTGGCCGAGGCCGCGCAGGCGATGGCCCACGGGGCGCTGATCGGCGCCCGGGGCAACTCCGGCACGATCGTCGCGCAGCTGCTGCGCGGCATGGCGCAGGTGCTCGCCGCCGGCAGTGACGAGACCCACACCGACGAGGAGGGCCTGCGGCGCGCGCTGCGCCGGGCGGCCGACGCCGCCCGCCAGGCCGTGGCACACCCCGTGGAGGGCACGGTCCTGTCGGTCGCCTCGGCCGCCGCCGAAGCGGCCGCTCTGGCGGACGGCGACTGCGGGACGGTCGCGCGGGCCGCCTACGAGGGGGCCCGGACCGCGCTGGCAGCGACCCCGGGGCAGCTGGCCGTGCTGGAGCGCGCCGGAGTGGTGGACGCCGGCGGGCGCGGGCTGGTCGCGGTGCTGGCCGCTCTGGTGGAGACGCTCACGGGGGAGGTGCCGGGAGCGGTCGCGGTCGAGGCACGGCACACGCGTGTGAGTGCGCACCCCGACGACGAGGGCACCGGCGGCCGGACCGAGTGCGCGGACGGCACCGAGGAGGACGGCCCGGCGTACGAGGTGATCTACCTGCTCGAGGCCGGCGACCTCGCCGTGGTGCGGCTGAAGGAGCGGCTCGACGTCCTCGGGGACTCTCTCGTCGTGGTCGGCGGCGACGGGCTGTGGAACGTGCATGTGCATGTCGACGACCCCGGTGCCGCTGTCGAGGCGGGCGTCGAGGCCGGACGGCCGTACCGGATCAGGATCACGCATTTCGGCGCGGACGACGTGCACACGGTGCGGGGCGAAGGACGACCCCGGGAGCGCGTCCAGCGGGCCGTGGTGGCCGTGGTGCCGGGGGAGGGACTGGCCGGGCTGTACGCGGAGGCGGGCGCCACGACCGTGCTGGCGCGCCCCGGGGAGCCACCCGCCAGCGGGGAGCTCGTCGAGGCCCTCCGGCGGGCCCACGCGCGCGAGGTCGTGCTGCTGCCCAACGATCCCGAGCTGCGCCACACGGCCGCCGTGGCGGCCGAGCAGGTCCGCGCCGAGGGCGTCCGGATCTCCATGATCCCCACCCGCTCCGCGGTCCAGGGCATCGCGGCGCTGGCGGTGCACGAGCCGGACCGCCGCTTCGACGAGGACGTCGTGTCCATGACCTCCGCGGCGGGCGCGACCCGCTACGGCGAGGTCGCCCTCGCGGAACGCCAGGCGTGGACCATGGCCGGCATCTGCCAGGCCGGTGACGTCCTCGGGCTGATCGACGGGGACGTGGCCATGATCGGCACGGACGTCACGGGCGTCGCCGCGACCGTGCTGGACCGGATGCTCGCGGCCGGCGGGGAACTGGTGACGCTGGTGCTCGGGGACGAGGCCCCGGAGTCCGTCGCCGAGCACCTGGAGGGCCGGGTACGGGAGGCCTATCTCGCCGTGGACACGGTCGTGTACCGCGGTGGGCGGCAGGGGGCGTTGCTGCTGATCGGGGTGGAGTAGACCGAGGCGGGCCGGAACAGGGCGGTCCGCCGGGTCGCCCGTCGGTGCCCCTCAGTCGTCCAGCCCCTCCCGTACGACCCGCAGCATCTGCTCCGCCTCGGTCTGCCGTTCTCCCGCCCCCTCGTCGTCCTCGGCGGCGTCGGCGTACTCCTCCAGGACCGCACGCGCGCGTGCGGCCGCCTCGCTGCCGCGGCCCAGGTCGGCCGCCAGCCAGCCCGCGGCGAGTTCCGCCCCGGTACGGGCGTGCCGGGCGTCGGCGCCGAGCGAGGCGAACACGGAGACGGCCTCCTCGACCTCCGTCAGGGCCTCCTCGAACGTGGCCCGGATCGAGCCGTCCTCGGCGTCCTCGGCCGACGAGCGGGCGAGCAGGTCGCCGAACTGACGGTGGGTGTGCCCGAGTTCGGCCGTGAGTCGTTGCCGCGACTCCTCGTCCCCCGCGGTGCTCAGGGCGCTGACGCACTCGTGGACGGCCGCCGCCATCAACTCGCGCGCGGCCTCGGTGCCGTCGTCCGTGCGCAGCGCGAGCCACGCGCGGGCGCGCAGGGCGCGGACGAGACCGTGGACGTTGCCCAGGGAGCGCCACAGCTCGCCCGCGCGCGTGTATGCCTGGTCCGCCTCGGCCGGCATTCCGGCGTGCCCCAGGGACTCGGCGGCCAGGTGCGCCAGGGTGGCGTGGTCGTGCTGCTCGGGCCAGTGCCGGGCGGTCTCGGCGGCCTGGAGGCGGCGTTCGGCCGCCGCCCGGTGCTCGCCGAGTTCGCTCAGGCAGTCACCCAGCCACCACTGCGTCTGCACGATCGCGCCGTCGCCGTGCGTCTCCGCACTCAGATCGGGCAACGCCGACTCCAGCACCTCCGCGGCCTCGGCCCACTGGCCCTGCCGCAGCAGGAAGCCGCCGAGCAGGTGCCGTGCCCAGACGCCGAAGGTCGGCCCCTCGCCCGCCTCGTCCGCCCAGTGGGCCGCCTCCAGGGCGTGCTCGGCCGCCTCGCCGGACTGCCCCCGGCCGCCGAGCACCTCCGCGAGCTGAAGGTGCAGCTGGGCCCGTCCGGTGGCCTCCAGGTGCGGTCCGCCGTGCTCCAGGGCCGCCCGCAGCGCCCGCTCGGCCTCGGTGGTGTCCCCGAGGTGCTGGGCGAGACCGGCGAGCCTCGCCTCGTACTCCACCGCGAACCACGGCAGCCCCGCCTCCACGTACGCCGTCGCGGCCCCGGCGAACAGCGCGGCGGCCTTCTCGACGTCACCGTGGTGCACGGCCAGCTCGGCGAGCATCGCCCGCGCCTCGGCCGCCCGCGCGGCCAGCCGGACGTCGTCGGCGCCGTGGCCACCGACGAGCGCCATCACCTCCCGTACGGCCGCCTCGGCCTCCGCCAGGAAGGTCTTCCGGGCGTCTGCGTCCCCGGTCGCCTCGTCGGCCGCGTGCACCCGCCGCATCAGGATCCGTGCCCGGCCCATGAGGACGGACGCGGTCTGCCGTACGCCCGTGCCGTCCTCGGCGTACAGCGCGAGGACCTCGTCGTAGGGCCCGGCCACCGCCTCGACGGCCTCGTCGACGCGACCGGAGAGCGCGCGGACGTACGCCGCACGCGCGCGTGCGGCCAGGGCCTCGCCCGGGTCGCCGGCCGCCCCGTACAGCTCGGCGGCCTGCTCGAAGAGCTCCGCGCCGGCGGGACCCAGGTCCATCGCCTCGTGGTCGGCGATCTCCGCCCGGTCACGGGCGTCCAGCTCGGCTCCCTCGGCGGCCCGCGCCACGGCCGCCCAGGCCTCGACGGCGTTCGGCCGCAGCGTGTCCGACAGCTGCCGCGCCTCGGCCAGCAGCGCCGTCAGGTCCGGCTCCTCGCCGCTCGCGGGGGACGCGGGCGTCACAGGCGCCGTGGCGACCGGACGCGCGGTGTACCCCAGCCGGTCCGAGCGCACCCCCAGCGCGAGCCGTCCCACCAGCGGACGCTGCTCGATACGCGCGCGTACCCGCTCGCTCACGTGCGCCGTGCCGTTGCGCGCGTCGAACCGCGCCGCCAGGCCGAGAGCCTCCGCACGCGCGTGGGCCGCCAGTTCGCGGGCGGACCACGACCGGTCCGCGGGCCCCGGCACGTCCTGGTCGCCGAGCCCCAGCTCGGTCAGCCGGTCCATGAGCAGGGCCACCACGCCCATGAAGTCCATCCGGCTGCGCGGATGCCCGGTGTCGGTGAAGTACGCCGGCCGCTCGGCCAGCAGCTCGAGGCCCCGCGCCTCGTTGCCGGTGAGCGCGCAGAACTCGACATGGTCCGCGTACGCCCCGCGCATGCTCTCCATGGCGCGCACGAGTCGGAACCCCCGCAGATGGTGCGCGCGCGCCTCGTCGAGGCGGCCGAGCCGCACCAGCGGCGTCAGGGAGGACGCCAGGACGGTGTGCGGCTCGTGGGCGCACGCGAACTCGCCGTCCAGGACCGGCGCCCACAGCTCCAGGGCTTCCGCGTCCCGGCCGCGCTCCACCTGCCACCAGCCCTGTCCGTGCAGCTCGCACGCGTGGCAGTCGGCCATGGCGTCGCGGTCGGCCGCCAGCCACGCCTCGTAGGCCCGCTCGGCGCGGCCGGCGTCACCGACGTGCGCGGCCACGCTGAACTCGGCGCTGCGCACGGCCCGTTCGGAGTGCCCGGCGAGGCGGTAGCGGTGCTCCATCTCGCCGAGCCACTTCTCGACGGAGGCCAGCGGGATGTGCGGCTGGTCGAGCATCCCGGCCGACATCCACTTGAAGACCCAGTGCAACGCGTGGGTCTCGTACTCGTCGAAGTCCTCCGGGTGTTCGTCCCACATGCGCAGCAGGCGCGCGAAGGGGACGAACATCTTGTCCTTCTCGGAGCTGTAGTTGTAGACCTTCAGCTGGTGTCCGAGCGCCTCGATCACGGCGAGGGGGACGTTCAGCGTCTCCGCCTGGACGAGCAACTGCTCCGCGCGCGCGTTGCGTGCGGGTCCCTCGGGCTGCTCGGAGTTCTCCGCCATCGCCCGGCGCAGCGCGTCGAAGTCCGTGATCTCACTCATCGGTGACCGTCCCCGGGGAGTCGGAGTCGCTGTGGGTGGCCCATTCCAGCAGGCCGATGAAGGCCCGGTTGAGCAAAGCGGAGTCGGCGGGCCGCAGCGGGCGCTGCGCCATCAGCAGGGCCTGGCCGTACAGCGACTCCGTGGCGGTGCCCACGAGTTCCGGGTCGTTCACGGAACTGATCCGGCGGATCAGCGGGTTGAGGTGGTTGAGCACCAGACGCGCGCGGGGGGCGCTGCCGCGCAGCGAGCCCAGGATGCCCGCCCACAGGCCGTCCGCCTCCTCCTCGGCCGCCGCCCGGGCCTGCTCGTGCCGGGCCGCCCGGTCGTCCAGGTGCAGCGCGGGCACGGACAGCGGGTGGAAGGCGCGCAGGACGACGTCGCAGCCCAGCGGGTCCAGCTTGGCCCGCGCCGCGGCCAGGAAGCCCGACAGCGCCAGCTCCTCGGCCGGGTCGACGGCGTCCAGGTGCGCCGTCACGGTGTCCGCGTCCAGCTCGGCGACGACCGTGCCCGGACGCACCGACGGCAGCGCCTGGACCAGCTCGCTGTCATAGGTGTAACCGCCGTTGACCACCCCGACGCCCTGCGCGGAGGCGATCGGGGCGACCTGCCGGTACTCCTCGACCGTGCGCGTGAAGTGCACCACCGGGTGGCGCAGCGCGAACTCCTCCAGCGACAGCTGCCCGTCCGTCGTCTCGAAGGGCAGCCACGGCAGCATCGTGCGCAGCATCTCCGTGTCGTGCCGCGCCAGGGACTTCACGCCCAGGTGGTGCACCGACAGGAAGGCCGCGAGCCGCTCCGGGTCACCGGCGGCGAGACCCGTCAACCAGGACCGGATCCTTTCGCCCAGGGCGTCCCGTACCGCGGCCAGCGTCTCGTCCTCGTACAGCGACTCGCGCGAGGCCGTCGGGCGCAGGCTGTCGGTGTCGAGCACACAGCGCACGAAGAACGCCCAGTCGGGCAGCAGCTGCTCGGCCCGCTCGGTGAGCAGCATGCCCTTCAGGTGGACCCGGTGCCGCGCGCGCTGCGCCGGACTGACCGCCGAGGGCAGCACGTAGGCCACCCCGCGGATCCCGGCGAGCGGGACGTTCAGTTCGATCGCGTCCAGCGGGGTGAAGCCGAACAGGTCGTGGCAGTGCCGGGCCAGGGCGACCCGCCGGGTGCTGGGGGAGGGGTAGGGCCGGTCCCAGGGCGCGGGCAGGTCGGTGACCTCCTCGTCGCCCACCCGCACGTCGTAGGGCAGCAGCGAGCCGAAGTCCCGCGCCAGCGCCAGGACGCGCCGTTCGGTGAGCCACTCGCCGGCGCCCGCCCGCGCCTCCAGGTACACGGTCGTGCCCGGTTCGGGCCGGGCCGTGTCCGGCAGCGTCCGCACGGTGTACGAGCCGTCGTCCGTCGCCGTCCACTCCACGGGACGGGCATCGGGCGTACGGGCGCTGCGGCTGACGACCCGGATCCGCTCCGCCACCACGAAACAGGCGAGCAGGCCGATGCCGAACTGCCCGAGGAACTCGGCGCGCACCTCCTGGATGCCGTCGGCCCGCTTGGAACTGCGCCCGATCGTCGCCAGCAGTTCGTGCACATCGGTCTCGGTGAGGCCGATGCCGGAGTCCTCCACCCGCAGGGCGCCCTCCTCCGCGTACAGCCGCACCCGCGCCGGGGCGTCGGGCTGCTCGGCACGGCGCGCGGTGATGGCGTCGACCGCGTTCTGCAGCAGTTCGCGCAGGTAGACCTTGGGGCTGGAGTAGAGGTGATGGGAGAGCAGGTCCACCAGCCCGCGCAGATCGACCTGGAACGTATGAGGTGAAGGGGAGGCCTGTGATGCCTGTGAGGTCTGGGAGTCCATCGTCACGGCGCCGGTGGGGGGAGCGCTTCGGCGCGGGGTCGGGCGGTCCCGGTGAGGCGGTGACCGCGAAAGGATGGCCGGAACGCGCCATCCTAGAGCCGGAGCGAACCGCCTGACCAGGGATTTCCCAAGACGTATACGGATCCGCCGCCGAGGCCTGTGGGCCGTTGTCAGTGCCGTGGTGTGCAATGGATCTCGTGCCCGCACTGGACGAACCACTGAAGAAGGTGCTCGGCCCCGCCACCGCCAAGGTGATGGCCGAGCACCTCGGCCTGCACACCGTCGGCGACCTGCTGCACCACTACCCGCGCAGATACGAGGAGCGGGGCCAGCTCACCCACCTCGCCGACCTCCCCATGGACGAGCACGTCACGGTGGTCGCCCAGGTCGCCGACGCGCGCCTGCACAGCTTCGCCTCCGCCAAGGCGCCCCGCGGCAAGGGCCAGCGTCTCGAAGTGACGATCACGGACGGCAGCGGCAGGCTCCAACTGGTCTTCTTCGGCGCCGGAGTGCACAAGCCCCACAAGGAACTGCTGCCGGGCACCCGCGCGATGTTCGCGGGCAAGGTCTCCGTCTTCAACCGCCGGCTGCAACTGGCGCATCCGGCGTACGAGTTGCTGAAGGGTGACACCGAGGAGGCGGTCGACACCTGGGCGGGCGCCCTGATCCCGATGTACCCGGCCACGGCCAAGCTGGAGTCCTGGAAGATCGGCAAGGCCGTCCAGACCGTGCTGCCCAGCGCCCAGGAGGCCCTCGACCCGCTCCCGGAGTCCCTGCGCGAGGGCCGTGGCCTGGTCTCCCTCCCCGAGGCCCTGCTGCAGATCCACCGCCCGCACACCAAAGCGGACATCGCCGCCGCACGTGACCGCCTCAAGTGGGACGAGGCGTTCGTCCTCCAGGTCGCCCTGGCCCGCCGCAGGCACGCCGACGCCCAGCTCCCGGCGGTGCCCCGCAGCCCCGCCCCGGACGGCCTCCTCGCGGCCTTCGACGACCGCCTGCCCTTCACCCTCACCGAGGGCCAGCAGAAGGTCTCCCGGGAGATCTTCGACGACCTGGCCACCGACCACCCGATGCACCGGCTGCTGCAGGGCGAGGTCGGATCGGGCAAGACGATGGTCGCCCTGCGTGCCATGCTCGCCGTCGTCGACGCGGGCGGGCAGGCCGCCCTGCTCGCGCCCACCGAGGTGCTCGCACAGCAGCACCACCGGTCCGTCACCGAGATGATGGGCGAGCTGGCCGAGGGCGGCATGCTCGGCGGCGCGGAGCACGCCACCAAGATCGTGCTGCTCACCGGCTCGATGGGGGCCGCCGCCCGCCGCCAGGCCCTGCTCGACCTGGTCACCGGTGAGGCCGGCATCGTGATCGGCACCCATGCGCTGATCGAGGACAAGGTGCAGTTCCACGACCTCGGCCTGGTCGTCGTGGACGAACAGCACCGCTTCGGTGTCGAGCAGCGCGACGCCCTGCGGGGTAAGGGCAAGCAGCCGCCGCACCTGCTGGTCATGACCGCCACCCCCATCCCGCGCACGGTCGCCATGACGGTCTTCGGCGACCTCGACACCTCCGTCCTCGACCAGCTCCCGGCGGGCCGCTCCCCGATCGCCAGCCATGTCGTCCCGGCCGCCGACAAGCCGCACTTCCTCGCCCGGACCTGGGAGCGGGTACGCGAGGAGGTCTCCCAGGGCCATCAGGCGTACGTCGTCTGCCCCCGTATCGGCGACGAGGAGGACGACCCCAAAGCCGCGCAGAGGAAGAGCCCCGAGGACGAGGCGGAGAAGCGTCCGCCGCTCGCCGTCCTGGACATGGCCGCCCAGCTCGCTGCCGGCCCGCTCCAGGGGCTCGGCGTCGAGGTCCTGCACGGCCGTATGCAGCCCGACGACAAGGACGCCGTGATGCGCCGGTTCGCCGCCGGCGAGACGGACGTGCTGGTGGCCACGACGGTCATCGAGGTCGGTGTGAACGTGCCGAACGCCACCGCGATGGTGATCATGGACGCCGACCGCTTCGGTGTCTCGCAGCTCCACCAGCTGCGCGGCCGTGTCGGCCGTGGCTCAGCCCCCGGACTCTGCCTGCTGGT
The DNA here is from genome assembly GCF_053593375.1 of Streptomyces sp. NPDC002309. Taxonomy (NCBI): domain Bacteria; kingdom Bacillati; phylum Actinomycetota; class Actinomycetes; order Kitasatosporales; family Streptomycetaceae; genus Streptomyces; species Streptomyces sp. NPDC002309. Next base: position 111,803 of record NZ_JBSFCI010000011.1, read on the forward strand.
CAGCGAGATGCCCGAGGCGAGCGCGGCCCGGCAGCGCCTGAACGCGGTGGCCGCCACGCTCGACGGCTTCGAGCTCTCCCGCATCGACCTCGAACAGCGCCGCGAGGGCGACGTCCTGGGCCAGGCCCAGTCCGGCGCCCGCACCAGCCTGCGGGTGCTCGCCGTCATCGAGGACGAGGAGATCATCGCCGAGGCCCGCGAGGAGGCCGCGGCCCTGGTCGCCGCCGACCCCGATCTCGCCGGCCTGCCCGGCCTGCGCACGGCACTGGACGCCCTGCTGGACGAGGAGCGCGAGCAGTACCTGGAGAAGGGGTGAGCGCGGCTCACCAGGGGCGCGGGGAACCGCGCGACCAGCCACGACGGAGCCGCGGACGCCCACGACGGAACGCACCCCCTGCGCCCGCCTGCCAGACTGAACCCGTAAAGGCCCCCACGACCAAGGACCCGAGATGACCCGCGTGATCGCCGGCGCGGCCGGCGGACGCCGCCTGGCCGTTCCGCCGGGGACCGGCACCCGCCCCACCTCCGACCGCGCCCGCGAGGGCCTCTTCTCCACCTGGCAGTCCCTGCTCGGCGGCCCGCTGGACGGCGAACGCGTGCTCGATCTCTACGCGGGCTCCGGCGCCGTCGGCCTGGAGGCGCTCTCCCGTGGCGCCGGCCACACCCTGCTGGTCGAGGCGGACACCCGGGCAGCCCGTGTCGTCCGGGAGAACGTGCACAACCTCGGCCTGCCCGGCGCCGAGGTCAAATCGGGCAAGGCGGAGCAGATCATCCGCACCTCCCCGCCGGGCGAGCCGTACGACCTCGTCTTCCTCGACCCCCCGTACGCGGTCACGGACCACGATCTTCGCGAGATCCTGCTCACACTCCGCACGGAGGGGTGGCTCGCGGAGGAAGCCCTCGTCACCGTGGAGCGCAGCACCAGGGGTGGCGAGTTCGGGTGGCCGGAGGGTTTCGAAGCCCTGCGTACCCGCCGTTACGGTGAGGGAACGTTTTGGTACGGTCGCGCCGCCTCCACGTGCGAAGACGCACCATGACCGGACCTGAGAGCGAGGGATCTCAAGTGCGCCGAGCCGTCTGTCCCGGGTCGTTCGACCCGATCACCAACGGTCACCTGGACATCATCGCCCGCGCGTCCCGCCTCTACGACGAGGTCTATGTCGCGGTGATGATCAACCAGTCGAAGAAGGGCCTCTTCGAGGTCGAGGAGCGGATCGAACTGATCCGCGAGGTCACCGCCGACTACGGGAACGTGCGGGTCGAGTCCTTCCACGGCCTCCTCGTCGACTTCTGCAAGCAGCGCGACATCCCGGCCATCGTCAAGGGCCTGCGGGCCGTCAGCGACTTCGACTACGAGCTGCAGATGGCCCAGATGAACAACGGCCTGTCGGGCGTGGAGACCCTCTTCGTGCCCACCAACCCCACCTACAGCTTCCTGTCGTCCTCCCTGGTCAAGGAGGTCGCGGCCTGGGGCGGCGACGTCTCCCACCTGGTGCCGCCGACGATCCTGGCCGCCCTCACCGAACGCCTCGGCAAGCGCTGATCCCGCAGGCCCCGGCCGGCCCCGTCATCCGGTGTCCCGCGAGCACTTCATGGCCGTACAGTCGTTCCGTCCGTCTCCAACACAGCTGTAGAGAGTGGCGAGCAACCGGTGGACGTACAGAAGAAGCTCGACGAGATCGTGGCGACGGTCTCCACCGCCCGGGGCATGCCCATGTCGGCCTCGTGCGTGGTCAACCGCGCCGAACTGCTCGCCCTGCTGGAAGAGGTGCGCGCGGCGCTGCCCGACTCCCTGGCCGAGGCCCAGGAGTTGATCGGCGGCCGTGAGCAGATGGTCGAGCAGGCCCGCCAGGAGGCGGACCGGATCATCCAGGGCGCGCACACCGAGCGCGGCTCGCTGATCTCCGACACGGAGATCGCCCGCCGCTCCCAGGCCGAGGCCGACCGGATCCTCGCCGAGGCCGGCAAGGAGGCCGAGGAGGTCCGCGCCGAGGCCGACAACTACGTCGACTCCAAGCTCGCCAACTTCGAGGTCGTCCTCACCAAGACCCTCGGCTCCGTCGGCCGCGGCCGCGAGAAGCTGCTCGGCACCGGCCCCGGCCTCGACGAGCAGGGGTACGAGGACGAGGACGCCCCCGAGCGCAGCCACGACCCGGAGACGCTGCGCCGCACCGCCGACGAGTACGTCGACATCAAGCTCGGCGCCTTCGAGGCGGTCCTCGCCAAGACCCTGGAGGCGGTGGGCCGCGGCCGCCAGACCCTGCACGGCCGGATCGCCAGCGACGACCTGGGCTCCCTGGACACCGGCACCGTCCAGCACAGCAGCGACGCCGACTACCTCGCCGACCTCGCCGCCATGGCCGACGCCCCGGCCGAGTCCGCGCAGCAGCCCCAGCAGCCGGTGATGCCGTCCCAGCAGCCCTACGCGCCCCAGGACGCCTACGCCTACCAGCAGTCGCCGCAGCAGCAGGACCCTTACGGCTACCAGCAGCAGTACGCGCAGCAGGACCCGTACGGCTACCAGCAGGCCGATCCGTACGCCGCGTACCCGCAGCAGCCCGGCTACGATCCGCATCAGAGCCAGGGGCACGCCGGCTATCAGCAGCAGCCGCAGGCGCTCGACGAGACCAGTCTCTTCGACACCAGCATGATCAGCGCGGAGCAGTTGCGGGCCTACGAACAAGGCCGCGGCAACGGCTGAGACCTCCGATTGGGCTGTCGGCGAAAGGTCCAGTATCCTGGCTCTTCGGTCGCGTGTACGCCCGCGATCCATGCTGCCCACGGACACCGCGGGGCGGCGTCCCCAGCGAGTTCACAAGATCGAAAGCAGGAATGGCTCTGAACGCCCGCCTCGACCACCGCAACCCTCTCGTGTTCGACACGCATGAGCTGGGACGGCGTCCTGGTGCGCAGCAGCGCCTGACCCGCACGGTCGACGCCCCGAAGGACCTCGGTCTGAAGGACGTCATCGGAGTGCCGGAAGGCGCGCCGGTCGAGCTCGACCTCCGTCTGGAGTCCGTCATGGAGGGTGTGCTCGTCACAGGCACCGCCCGTGCACGGGCCGAGGGGGAGTGCGTAAGGTGTCTGGAGCCGGTCGAGCAGCAGCTCGAAGCGGACTTCCAGGAGATGTTCTCGTACCCTGACGCCGACGACCGGGGCCGCGTGATCGCGGAACCGGGCGACGACGCCGAGGACGACGAGGGCAGGCTCTTTCTCGAGGACGGCATGTTCGACCTTGAGCCCGTGCTGCGTGATGCGGTGGTGCTCGCACTGCCGATGCAGCCGGTGTGCCGGGAGGACTGCCCGGGTCTGTGCTCCGAGTGCGGAGCACGGCTCGCGGACGACCCGGACCACCACCACGACGCCGTCGACATCCGTTGGGCGGCTTTGCAGGGACTCGCCGGTCCACTCGGAGACGGCGAGAAGGACGAGATGAGCGGCGGCGCGCTTCCATCAGCGCCCGTCGACGAGAAGCAGGAGAAGTAGCCGTGGCTGTTCCGAAGCGGAAGATGTCGCGCAGCAACACGCGCCACCGCCGGTCGCAGTGGAAGGCTGCGGTCCCCACCCTGGTTGCGTGCGAGCGCTGCCACGAGCCCAAGCAGCAGCACATCGCGTGCCCGTCTTGCGGCACCTACAACAAACGCCAGGTCCTCGAGGTCTGAGCGGCTGGTGAGAGGCACTGTGTCCACACCGAAGAAGCAGTCTTCCCGCGCGAGCGGGGGTGGACCGGACAACCAGGCCTCGTCCCACACGCTTCTGGAAGGGCGGCTCGGCTACAAGCTCGAGTCCGCCCTTCTGGTGCGCGCGCTGACGCACCGTTCCTACGCGTACGAGAACGGCGGTCTGCCGACGAACGAGCGGCTGGAGTTCCTCGGGGACTCCGTGCTCGGTCTCGTCGTCACCGACACGCTGTACCGCACCCACCCCGACCTGCCCGAGGGCCAGTTGGCCAAGTTGCGGGCCGCGGTGGTCAACTCGCGTGCGCTGGCGGACGTGGGGCGGACGCTCGATCTCGGCGCCTTCATCCGGCTCGGCCGCGGTGAAGAGGGCACGGGCGGCCGGGACAAGGCATCCATTCTCGCCGACACCCTGGAAGCGGTGATCGGCGCGGTCTATCTCGACCAGGGCCTGGACGCGGCGGGGGAACTGGTGCACCGCCTGTTCGACCCGCTGATCGAGAAGTCCTCCAATCTGGGCGCCGGCCTGGACTGGAAGACGTCCCTCCAGGAGCTCACCGCGACCGAGGGGCTCGGCGTTCCCGAGTACCTGGTCACGGAGACCGGTCCCGATCACGAGAAGACCTTCACCGCTGCCGCCCGCGTCGGAGGCGTCTCGTACGGCACCGGCACCGGCCGCAGCAAGAAGGAGGCGGAGCAGCAGGCCGCCGAATCCGCCTGGCGGTCCATCCGCGCGGCCGCGGACGAGCGTGCCAAGGCCGCCGCGGCCGCGGGCGCCGGACCGGCCGTCGACGCGGTCCCGGTCGACGGTGCCTCGCCAAGCGAGGCCGCTGCCGCGGAAGCCCTTGGGGCGGCGCCTGCCGGTCAGGCTTCCGAAGCCCCGGCCTCCACGGCCGCCGTGGACGGCGACGGCACGGACGCCCCCTCGGCGTCGGGCTGATCCGCCCCGGCGGGACAGCGTCCCGTGGAAGCACGGGAGAAGAGCAGACCCGAGCGCCCGCCCCAGCCCCGGGGCGGGCGCTCGGCTCGTACGACGGCAGGGAACGGGGAGGCGCGATGCCCGAGTTGCCCGAGGTGGAGGTCGTCCGGCGCGGCCTGGAGCAGTGGGTCGCCCACCGGAGCGTCACCGAGGTCGAGGTGCTGCACCCGCGTGCCGTGCGCCGTCACGTCGCCGGTGCCGACGACTTCGCGCACCGCCTGAGAGGCCATGAGGTCGGCGTCCCGGGCCGGCGCGGCAAGTACCTGTGGCTGCCGCTGGAGGACACCGGCCAGGCGATCCTGGCCCACCTCGGCATGAGCGGCCAGCTCCTCGTCCAGCCGCACGCGGCGCCCGACGAGAAGCATCTGCGCATCCGCGTCCGGTTCTCCGACGCCCTCGGCACCGAGCTGCGCTTCGTCGACCAGCGCACGTTCGGCGGCCTCTCCTTGCACGACACCACCCCCGACGGCCTGCCCGACGTCATCGGCCACATCGCCCGCGACCCGCTGGACGAGCGATTCGACGACGAGGCGTTCCACCAGGCGCTGCGCCGCAAGCGCAGCACGATCAAACGGGCCCTGCTGGACCAGTCGTTGATCAGCGGCGTCGGCAACATCTACGCGGACGAGGCCCTGTGGCGCTCCCGTCTCCACTACGACCGCCCGACCTCCACCTTCACCCGCCCCCGCACGCTCGAACTCCTCGGCCACACCAGGGATGTGCTGAACGCGGCCCTGTCGGTGGGCGGCACGAGTTTCGACAGCCTGTACGTCAACGTCAACGGCGAATCGGGCTACTTCGACCGCTCGCTGGACGCGTACGGACGCGAGGGGCTGCCGTGCCGGAGGTGCGGCACGGCGATGCGCCGGCGTTCGTGGATGAACCGGTCCAGCTACTACTGCCCGACGTGTCAGCGACCGCCGCGGATCTCGTCGTAGCGTTCCCGGGCGGCGAGCACGTCGTCCATCCGCCCCTCCAGATGACGGATGAGCTCCAGCAGGCGCTCGGTGACCCCCCGCCCGAGGGGCGTCAGCTCGTAGTCGACGCGCGGCGGGTTGGTCGGCTGGGCTTCGCGGTGCACCAGGCCGTCGCGCTCCAGCGCGTGCAGTGTCTGGGAGAGCATCTTCTCGCTCACCCCGTCGACCCGGCGCCGGAGCTCGTTGAACCGCAGCGACCCCTCGTGCAGCGCGCCGAGCGTCAGCGCCCCCCAGCGTCCCGTCACGTGCTCCAGCGTGCCCCGGGAGGGACACGCCTGGGAGAACACGTCGTACGGCGGGTTCTGCTCCGGCGCGGGCTCGGCGGTCATACCCGCAGCGTACGCGCGCACAGCGCTCACCGACAGACGGCGCTTACCGATGGCAAGCGCCGGGCTGGATCAGTAGCCGAAGAAGTGAAGGGCCGAGTCTCTGACCTGCGGCCGTGCAATCGATCAACGCTGCGACCTGCGACTTAGCTGTCGCTGGTTGTCAGCGTTGGTCGTCGCTGAGCACCCTCCGACGGCCCCCAGACGGCCCGGGCCGTCATGAACCAAAGGCGTCCGGTGTCCAGCCCGCATGCCACTACAGACCGCGTAGTGCCTCGTACAGATCGTCGTAGGCTTCCCAACAGTCGATGCTGCCGTCGTCGTACAGGCTGCCCATGTACCAGTCGTCGTCATCGACGGGCTTCACGAGGCACAGGCCGTGGAAGCCGAGAATGATCTCTGGATACAGCACCTCGTGGGCTCCGGCGCCGGCCACCCACTTCACCGCCCGGTTCGGATCCAGCGCGACAGCCTCCCGGTCCCCAGATACATCGCGGATCTGCTGGAGGGTCCAGCCTGGGGGTAGTTGCGCGTCTGCCATCCCCGGATGATCTCACCCGGCAGGTGCGGACCACCGCTTTAGGAGCGAGGTGGGGCAAGAGTCTGCGTGACCTGCGGAAGAAGCGCTCCGGCGGACGTCGGGTACGCGCCCTGCTGGCGCCTGCCGTTCCCCGTGGCTCCCCGCTCGTTCTGGCACGGTTGTGGCACGGGGAGCATCTGATCCGTAGCTCTAAAGAGATCGGTCATCAGCGGTCATGCAGGCTGCCTGAAGGGTACTGATGGGCACTGCCGGGCGTAGTCGGTTGCTGTGGTTGCGGTACTTCGCTGCTGTACCGCCGTCTCGGAGCCTCCCTCAGGCGGGCACACGGCGGGCAGAGCGGGTGTTCAGTTCCCGGCATCCTGCTTGTGCGCTCTGCGACGTTTCGGCCGCGGACGGATGTGGTCGAGGGCCATGCCGACAAGCGTCACCCCGCCGATGATCAACATCAGGATGGAGGCGACGCGGTACATGCCGGTTCCATAGAGCGACTCCCCACAGGCCCAGAGAAGGCTGACACAGAACATGATCTGGCCGGCGATTCTCCGAATGCGCGGAGTCGTCATGTCTGCTCCCAAGTCCGATGCGCTTTCGGCAGGCATTATAGGAGTGTGCCATGAGGGAGCGGACCGGATTGCGCCCCTCTCGATGCGAACTATCGGCAGGGCGGTCACTGAGGGTCGCTGGCCTGGTTGGGGGGTCCATGAAGGCTGCTGCGGGATGACTACGGTCGTGCTGGTTGCTGTACTCCGCTGCTGTACCGCAGAAACCTGGCCACCGTCTTGATCATGCAGTCAGCATGGACTGAGCTCGGCATGGTCAGCACCTGCGATGCCACCACGACAACTCCGAATCTGTCATTGGGTCGTGGTGCGTTCGCCTGAGCAGCACCGCGTCCAGGCGCTTGATCTGTCCTTGGAGTTCGGTGGCTGCTCTCGGCGGCAGCATGAACAGAACCTCTTGCAGCTTGTCCCGAGCCCAGCCTTCGCCGCAGCACGGGCAGGTGAACTCGTCCTCCCACGGCCTCCATCGGCGCTTGGTGCCGTGAACGCGAACGGACCACACGCTTAGCGCCACTGACACGATGCCCGGAGACAACCGCTCCCGTTCGAGCACGCGGACGGCGGCATTTGCTGCTCCCGACAGACCGGGGACATCGCGATACCGCACCCACGGTCTTCCCCGGCCGCGTTCCCGCCGTCGAAGTGAACCTGCTGTTCTACGAGGCACGGCCCCATCGGATGCCAGTCATAAGAGGCATCTTCCCACAGCCCAAGATCGGCCGGGCAGAAGGTGAGTGCACCTGTCCTCTGCCCCAACCCACCACTTACCCCAGCTTCCATCCCGTCCGCCGTCGACCCACACACCGTGGAGCAGGCGTGGTTCAGGGGCGTCAAGGTGGAGCGCGCAACTGTACGAACGACCTTGACGCCCCTGGGCCGCGTCTGCTCGGCTCTGCCTGGGTCGACGGTGGACGGGATGGAAGCTCCCCGCGCACGCCACGACGGACTTGCGGCCGGGAATGGCGCCCCCTCCATCCCGGTGCCGGCCGATCCCCCGCCGGAGGCATCGCCTTGACCGCAACCCGCTCTATGCGGTGATCGACTCATGGCCACACGGCCCTATCCACATGTGGGCGCGCGTCGGCGCAGCGCGGGCGGAGCGGGCCGAAGGCAGGAGCGTCGCCCGCGGCGGAGCCGGGAGCGCGCCCGGCGGAGCGCAGCGCAGCCGGCTTGATGAGGTAGAGAAACCTGTAACCCGGCATGGATGGCCTTGTTGCTCCGGGCTACGGGCGAGCCTGCTCCGATTGGAGGGTCTTCAGAACCGACTCAGGTTCGCCGCTATAGACGATGTGTGGTTCGCCGGGCTCTGGGGCCACGAATCGTGACCGGTAGCGGATCAGGTCGCTTTCGGCGAAGTAGATCGAGTTCGGGTCATCCTCGTGTCCGGCATTGCGCTTGCTCACGCGGGACCACAGCTCTTCGTGGCTGGCCTCAAGGTAGATCACCACCGAGATCGCGCCACCTTCGGTCGCAACCGATCGCCAGTAAGCGCGGTCTTCCGGCGTCCAAAAGCCATGATCCACCACCACATCGTGCCCAGCCTGGAGCTGGTCACGGAGCTGGACCGCGGTCTCTTCGAGGATCGGCCGCTCAAGAGTCGGGAACGTCCCTCGTGGGAAATCGACCCCGTACACCCCGTGGCGGCGGAACATCTCCTCGTCCGGGCAGAGCCTGACGAATCCACGTGCTGTCAGAGCACGGGCCAAAGTCGTCTTGCCTGAGCCGGGAAGACCTGCCATAAGGACGCAGAACGGTTGGCGCGTGCCATCGGTGGTTGTCACGGGGTGACTTCCGATGCCGTCTGCCACGCCCGGCCGGGGCCGCCAAGGTCGACGCCGAACTCCACAACGATGCCTTGGCTGTCGATGAACTTTGCGGTCATCACGACCACAGGGTCCTGCGGTGGCTTCGCGGGGTCCAGCTCCAAGAGCTTCGCATCCTCTGAGGTCAGCAGCCGCGCGGACGCGGTGTCGAACCGATGCGTGATCGGATTGCCGGTTTCCTGCGCGATGAGCTGGAGCGACGTTCCCCCGGTCAGCCGCTCACTACTCGTGAGTTGTGGGATCAGCTCTCCGTATCGCACGGGAATCCACGATGTTGAGTGCGCGACGATGCCGTGCCGGTCGCGGTAGACCCGGCTTCGACGGATCACGCTGGAGCCTGGCTTGAGGTCGAGTGCTTGTGCCACCTCCGCGGGCGCCGGCACAACCGAGGCCTTATGCGAGTCGGACCGTTCACCGGTTCCCCAGCTGGAGCCGGTCCGACGTCCTCGGTCCTGGCGCTGGGCCCCTGACGACATGGGCGCAGGCCGGTCCAGTACCTCGGTTCCGATTCCGTGAATCCCCCGAACGAGGCCCTCGGTACGCAGCTTCCGCAACGCCTTCTCGGCAGTCGCGCTGCTGACGCTCCACTCCTGAGAGAGGGTCTTGATGCTCGGCAGAAGCGAGCCCGGCTGTAGTTCGCCGGACGTGATCAGTTCCGCGTAGTGGGCGGCAATCTGCGCGTAGGGCGCTCGATTGTCGGCCTGGTCTGCCATCGCGTCTGCTCCCTCGTCTCAGTTGGCTGCATCCCTAGCGTACCCCTTGACACCCTAAGGTGCCCTAGGGAACCTTAGGGATGTACCCGCTACGTGATTGAGCGAGGTCCGGCACCAACTACGCCTGCCCAGGGGCGGCGCTCAACCGCCAAGAAGAACCGCCGCCCCTGGCTCCCTCGAAGGGAAGTCCCATCATGCCCGCAACTCTGGTTGCTGAGCACGTCGCTGCGGTCGCCTTATCTGCGCCGTCCGTCTCGGTGGAAGAGCTGTCGGACTGTGAGCGCGCGGTCGCGCTGTACGCGTCGGACATGCCCGCCCGCTACCGGAGCAGTCGGGGAGACCTCGACCGGCTGACCTTCTGGGTTCTCCAGGGCGTCATGCGTCTGGGCCTGGATGAGCTGTACCGCTCGGCCGCGTACGCCTACGGCTACCGGCTGCTGTGGGCGGCTGGCTCGGCCACCCCGGAGCAGGACGCGGCGCACGCTCACCGGTTCCCGTCCGCTGCTCGGCTGGACCGAGCCGAGCGCGTCGCCGCCCTGCTCACCTTCCGCTCCGAGATGACCCCGGAAGCCAGGAAGCGCGGCGGTCGCCCGCGGGTCGAAGGCGCCTGCCACTGCGCGGGTACCGGCTGGATCCCCTTCGACATGGGGGACGGCACCGAAGCGCATCAGGCGTGCCCCGGTCACAACCCTGAGGGGCGTATGTCGATGTACGCGGGGGTGTCCGCGTGACGGTCTTCCCCGTCCCTCCGGAGGCCGTGGCCGGTGCTGCGGCCTCCATCGGCGTCGACCCCGTAACCCTGGCCGACCTGCTGCGGGTCGCCAACGCGCCCGGCTTCGACCGGTGGCAGGAACAGGTCAGCCGTACCGGCGGCTGCGCGCACCCGATCCGCATCCAGGGCCAGACCGTCACCCGCGACGCGAAGACCGGTGACGTCCTGTACTCCTACAGCACCGAGCAGGAGCCGGGCGGCACGCTCCGCGTGGCCTGCGGCAACCGCCGTGCCTCGCGCTGCCCGGCCTGCGCCTGGACCTACGCCGGGGACACCTATCACCTGATCCGTGCCGGGATCACCGGCGACGAACGCAAGGACGTGCCCGCGACGGTGCGGGATCACCCCCGCGTCTTCGCCACCCTGACCGCACCCTCGTTCGGCCCGGTTCACAACCGCCCCGACTCCGGACGCTGCCGCTGTGGCGCCCAGCACGCTGACGCTGATCCAGCGCTCGGTACGGCACTCGATCCGGCCTCGTACGACTACGCGGGGTCGGTGCTGTTCAACAACTTCGCCGGGGATCTGTGGCGGCGCTTCACCATCTACCTGCGCAGGGAGATCGCCGCTCGCGCCGGCCTGACGCAGTCGGCGCTGCGGGAGGTGTGCCGGGTCTCCTTCGGTAAGGTCGCCGAATTCCAAAAGCGTGGGGCCGTGCACTTCCACGCCGTGGTGCGCCTCGACGGCCCGGCCGGTCCCGACTCGGCTCCGCCACCGTGGGCCACGGTCGCTCTGCTGGACGGAGCGATCCGTGCCGCTGCCGGGCGCGTCTCGGTACCGGTGCCCGCGTCCGGCGACTTCCCCGCGCGGCTCCTGCGCTGGGGTTCCCAGGTCGACGTACAGGCCATCGGCGCACTGGGCCACGAGGAACTGACCGAGCAAGCCGTGGCCTCCTACGTGGCCAAGTACGCCACCAAGGCGGCCGAGACCACCGGCACAGTGGACCGCCGGATCGGAGAGCTCTCGGAACTCGACAAGCTGCCGTTGCCCGCGCACACCCGACGCCTGATCGAAGCGTGCTGGGTGCTTGATGACGCATACCCGGAACGGCTGTTGGCGCGGTGGGCTCACATGCTCGGCTTCCGCGGCCACTTCTCGACCAAGTCCCGCCAGTACTCCACCACCCTCGGCACCCTGCGCCAGGCGCGCGCCGACTTCCGCGCCCGCCAGGAACGCAGGGAACGGGGACTCTCCGAGGACCTCGACGACTCGGAGGGCTCCACGCTCGTGCTCGCCCACTGGACCTACGCCGGGCAGGGACACACCCCCGGTGAGTCCTGGCTCGCCGCCTCGATCGCTCGGGACCTGCGTCTGAACCGCGAGACGGCACGTGACGCACTCGCGGATCTGCATGACAGCGACGACACGGAGGCGTGGACATGAGGCGCGCGCTGCCCGACCGCTACCTGACCCCGGTCGACCTGGCCGACCTCCTCGGCGTCCCCGTCGAGACCGTCTACCAGTGGCGCCGCAAGCAGACCGGACCGCGCGGCTTCCGCGTCGGCCGGCACCTTCGCTTCGACCCTGAAGACGTCCGCGTCTGGGTCGAGTCCCAGATGGAAAGGGCCGCCTGAGATGGCCGGACACGTCCAAGACCGTTGGTACAAAGTCGAGACCGACTCCGACGGCAAGACCGTCAAGGCCAAGACCGACCGCTTCGGCGTCGGCATGCGCTACCGCGCCCGGTACGTCGGCCCGGACGGTTCCGAGAAGTCCAAGAGCTTCCCGGACAAGCAGAAGCGCAAGGCGGAACAGTGGCTCGCCAACATCGAGGCCGACATGTCGCGCGGTGACTACGTGGATCTCCGGGAAGGTCACGTTCGAGCAGTACGCCACCGGGTGGATGGCAACGCAGATCACCGACCCGTTGACCCGTGAGTCTGTAGAGAGTCGGCTACGGCTCCACGCGATCCCGCACCTGGGCACTCGGCCGATGAGTTCGTTCACGCCCTCCCATCTGCGCCTCTGGCTGCGCACGCTGGAGGAGCGGGGGCTCTCGGCCGGCTACCGGCGCGGCATCTTCGCCCACGTCTCGACGGTGTTCACCGCGGCCGTCGAGGACCGGATCATTCGCGTCAATCCGTGTAGCGCACGCTCGGTCAAAGCTCCTCGACTTGAGCCGCGCAAGGTCAAGCCCTGGTCAGTCGGCAGGGTCACGGCAGTTCGCGCCGCCTTGCCGGACCGCTATCAGGCCCTGGTGAACGTCGCGGCTGGCCTCGGCCTGCGGCAGGGAGAGGCCTTCGGCCTGGCGGTGGAAGACGTCGACTTCCTCGGCGGTGTCGTGCATGTCGTGCGGCAGGTCAAGTTGCTGCAACGCCATCGGGCGGTCTTCGCTCCGCCAAAGAGCGGGCGAGAGCGCGACGTTCCTCTACCCCAGTCAGTCGCCTTCGCGTTGGCCGGTCACCTAAAGCGGCACCCGGCGACGAGGATCACCCTGCCGTGGAAGACCCTCGACGGTCCGCCGGTCACGGCCTCGCTGCTCTTCATCAGTGCCGAGGGCCTGGCACTGAATCGCAACCGCTTCAATGACCGCGTGTGGCGGCCAGCTCTCCGAACGGCCGGCGTCGACCCTGAGCGCAGCAACGGCATGCACGCCCTGCGGCACTTCTATGCCTCGGTGCTCCTGGACGCGGGGGAGAGCATCAAGGCTCTCAGTGAGTACCTGGGCCACCACGACCCCGGTTTCACCCTGCGCACGTACACGCACCTGATGCCGTCGAGTGAGACGCGGACCCGGGCCGCCGTGGATCGCGTCTTCGAGAATGAGGAGCTGTCCGGGGACGGCCCGGAGGCGGCCCCAGGGGCTTCCTAGCCCCTTGACCTGCGGTTATCTCAGTAGCCGAAGTTCTGTGTCCACCAGGGGCCGCCCGAGCCGAACTGCACGCCGACGCCGAGTGTCTTGAAGTCGCAGTTCAGGATGTTGGCCCGGTGGCCGGGGCTGTTCATCCAGGCTTCCATGACGGCTGCCGCGTCCGCCTGGCCCCGGGCTATGTTCTCGCCGCCGAGGTTGCCTATGCCCGCTGCCTCGGCCCGGTCCCAGGGGGTCCTGCCGCTCGGGTCGGTGTGGTCGAAGAAGCCCTGCTCGGCCATGGCCTCGCTGTAGTCCCCGGCCAGGTCCGCGAGCGCGCTGTTCCCGGCCAGCGGGCTGCACCCGGCCTTGGCGCGTTCGTCGTTGACCAGCCTGAGCACCTCGGTCACCGCGGCCGTCTCCGGGGAGGTCTCCGGCGGGTTGGTCTCCTGCGTCGGCACCTCCGTGGGGGTGCGGGACGGCGTGGTCTTCGGCGCCGGCTTCTTCTGCGACGGGGTGGTCGACGGCTTCTCGGAGGGGGTTTCCGGCGCCGGTGCCGCGGTGGTCGGCCGGGCCGACGGGGCCGAGGAGGACGGCGACGCGCCGCGCTCGGCGTAGGCGCCGCCGGTCGACGGGTCGCCGTCGAGGCCGCCGGCCTCCACGGCGCCGGAGGTGCCGCCCTGCAGGGCCTCGGTGTTGCTCTGCGTGTCCCCGGACTGCACCTTGTCGGCGCCGCCCCCGCCCAGGGTGTACGTGTCGCCGCCGGGCAGGACGCCGGCGGCGACCGCGACGGTGCCGATGGCCACCGCCGCGGAGACCCCGAGCAGACCGTTGCGGACGGGCGCCATGTTCTTCTTCTTGCGGTGGTGCGAGCGGTGCGAGCCGCCGTTCCGGTTTCCGCCGTCGGGGCGGAAACCGTCCGGGCCGTCACCGTCCAGCCGGTAACTGTCCAGGTGATAGCTGTCCGGGCCGTAGCCGTCCAGGCCGTGGCCCTCGAAACCGTGACCCTGGAGGCCATGACCGTCGAGGCCGTGCCCCTCGTGGCCCCGGTCGTCGAAGGTCGGGCTGTCGTGGCCGCCGAAGGTGTGACCGCCGGTGCCGTTGCCGACGGGGCGGCGTTCCTCGGCCATCGGGAAGCCGACCGTGCCGCCGCCGGGCACGGTGTCGGGGACCGCCGAGGTGTACGGGTCCTCCGGGGCGAAGAGGTAGGCATCGCTCCTGGACACCGTCTCGGCGTACGCCTCGGGGTTCAGGTACGGGGCGATGCCCCGCACGGAACCGGCCTCGGGCGTGTGCTGCGGGTCGAGGCCCCCCACGTAGGAGCCGTGCGGCTCGTGGTCCCCCGTGGTGGCGCGGCCGGCGTCGGAGCGTCGGTGGCGTCCCATGTGATGGCCTTCCTCGGTCTCGCGGTCGACTCGTCCCCCGGCCAACCAAACTCACTCGATCGAGCGAGTTTCATATGAGATTCATTGGGGCTGGACGGTACCGCATGGCGCTCGGGGAGGAAGTGTCCCCAGGGACATTGGCCGGTTAGGTTGCAGCCATGAGTGAGGATGTGCGACTGGTCGCCTGGGTGCGAGGGCGTGTCCAAGGTGTGGGTTTCCGCTGGTTCACGCGGGCCAAGGCGCTGGAGATCGGGGGCCTCAGCGGTTTCGCCCTCAATCTGGCCGACGGTCGCGTCCAGGTGGTCGCGGAGGGACCGCGCCAGGGTTGCCAAGGGCTCCTGGACTGGCTCCAGGGAGATGACACGCCCGGGCGCGTAGACGGCGTCACCGAGATCTGGGACACACCTCGCGGCGGCTACGACGGGTTCGCGATCCGCTGACGACGTGCGGGCGCGGTGACCGCCGGGGAGGCCGGAAGCCCGTCCGCGACGGCCGCCCGGAACGGAAACGAGCAGGTGATTGCCGAGAACCGCTTGCCTTGGCAGGCTCGACACGCAAGGATGATCGCCACGCCCTGAGTGCCCCGTGGAAGTCGCCGCGCCGCCGTGTCCGGCCGCGTGCCAGCGGGTTGCCCCCCGATACAGGGCGTGATCGTGTTGACCGTCAAACTTTTTGGTGAGACGCTGAAAGCCCCGCGCACCTTAGCTGTTTGGCATGGATGAACGCCAGCACAACTCCACAGTGCCAAGCGGCCGCGGGTGCGAATCCCTCACGACCCACACCGCATCGGTCGGTCACTCAGTGTGGAGGACCATCCATCATGGCAAAGGCGCTTCTCGGTTACGTCGGCGGCTCCGACCCTCGACTCCTCGCCGAGATGCGACGGCTCCAGCAGCGCGTGCAGGACCTGGAATCCGAGCTCGGACGGATCCAGGCCGAGAACGACACGCTGACGGCTGCCGCTTCTCACCACGACAGGATCATGGAGAGCGTCGACGCACACCAGGCGGAGCCTGCGCTCACCTGATCGCTGCGTCGCACGACGACACGCAGTGGTTGGGCTGCCCGTATCAACCGCTAAGTTGTCAGAAGTCGCAAGGGACGCTTCGGCGTCCCTTCTTTCTTGCCCCCCGCGTCTGCTCACCCCGGGCTTTCGTGCCCCGCGCATCCTTTCAGCGTCTTTAACATTTGGTGTGCCCTGCGCATTCAGCGGCGAAACCGTGGGTTCATGGAGCGAGACAACCCCGGAAGGTAGAGTCCAGCGGCGTGCACCTCAAGGCCCTGACCCTCCGCGGGTTCAAGTCGTTCGCCTCCGCGACCACACTCCGGTTCGAGCCGGGCATCACATGTGTCGTAGGACCGAACGGCTCGGGCAAGTCCAACGTCGTGGACGCGCTCAGCTGGGTCATGGGCGAGCAGGGTGCCAAGTCGCTGCGCGGCGGCAAGATGGAGGACGTCATCTTCGCCGGCACCACCGGCCGCCCGCCGCTGGGCCGCGCCGAGGTCTCGCTGACGATCGACAACTCCGACGGGGCACTGCCCATCGAGTACGCCGAGGTCACCATCACGCGGATCATGTTCCGCAACGGCGGCAGCGAGTACCAGATCAACGGCGACACCTGTCGCCTGCTCGACATCCAGGAACTGCTCTCCGACTCCGGCATCGGCCGCGAGATGCACGTCATCGTCGGCCAGGGCCAGCTCGACTCCGTCCTCCACGCCGATCCGATGGGCCGCCGCGCCTTCATCGAGGAGGCCGCGGGCGTCCTCAAGCACCGCAAGCGCAAGGAGAAGGCGCTGCGGAAGCTGGACGCGATGCAGGCCAACCTCGCGCGCGTGCAGGACCTGACCGACGAGCTGCGGCGCCAGCTGAAGCCGCTGGGCCGGCAGGCGGCCGTCGCCCGCCGGGCCGCCGTCATCCAGGCCGATCTGCGCGACGCCCGCCTCCGGCTGCTCGCCGACGATCTCGTCCGGCTCAAGGACGCGCTCCAGGCGGAGGTCGCCGACGAGGCCGCGCTGAAGGATCGCAAGGAGGCGGCCGAGCAGGAGCTGCGCGGGGCGCTCCAGCGCGAGGCGCTCCTGGAGGACGAGGTCCGCCGCCTCACCCCGCGGCTGCAGCGCGCGCAGCAGACCTGGTACGAGCTGTCCCAGCTCGCCGAACGCGTACGCGGCACGATCTCGCTCGCCGAGGCACGTGTGAAGAGCGCGACCTCCGCCCCGCCCGAGGAGCGGCGCGGCCGTGACCCCGAGGACATGGAGCGCGAGGCCCAGCGCATCCGTGAGCAGGAGGCCGAGCTGGAGGCCGCCCTGGACGCGGCCCAGCGTGCCCTCGACGACACGGTCGCCCACCGTGCCGAGCTGGAGCGCGAACTGGCGTCCGAGGAACGCCGCCTGAAGGACGCCGCGCGCGCCATCGCCGACCGGCGCGAGGGGCTGGCCCGGCTGAACGGCCAGGTCGGCGCCGCCCGTTCGCGTGCGGCCTCCGCCCAGGCCGAGATCGACCGGCTCGCCGCCTCCCGCGACGAGGCGCAGGAGCGGGCGGTCACCGCGCAGGAGGAGTACGAGGCGCTCAAGGCCGAGGTCGACGGCCTCGACGCCGGTGACGCCGAACTCGCCGAGCGGCACGAGGCGGCCAAGCGGCAGCTCGCCGGGACGGAGTCCGCTCTCGCCGGAGCCCGGGAGGCGGCCACGGCTGCCGAACGCAGTCGCGCGGCGACGCAGGCCCGCCACGACGCCCTCGCCATGGGCCTGCGGCGCAAGGACGGCACCGGAATACTGCTGGGAGCACGGGACCGCCTCACCGGCGTCCTCGGCCCGGCGGCGGAACTGCTCTCGGTCACACCCGGCCACGAGGTCGCGCTCGCGGCGGCATTCGGCGCGGCGGCCGACGCGATCGCCGCGACGACCCCGGCCTCGGCGGCCGAGGCGATCAGGCTGCTGCGCAAGCAGGACGGCGGCCGGGCGGCCCTGCTGCTGGCGGGCGCCCCGGAGGAGCCGGCGCCCGTGGCCGAAGCGCCGCACGGGGGCGCGGGGAACGGCGCGAACGGTGACGACGGGCTCACCGACGACAGGCGGGGGCCGTCGCGCCCCTTCGCCGCCGAACTGGTCCGGGGCCCCGCCGAGCTGATGCCCGCCGTGCGGCGGCTGCTGCGGAACATCGTCGTCGTCGGCACTCTGGAGGACGCCGAGGACCTCGTCTACGCACGGCCCGACCTGACCGCCGTCACCGCCGAAGGGGACCTGCTCGGGGCGCACTTCGCGCTCGGCGGTTCCGCGGGCGCGCCGAGTCTGCTGGAGGTGCAGGCGTCCGTCGACGAGGCCGCCGCGGAGCTCGAAGAGCTGGCCGTGCGGTGCGAGGAACTCGCCGGGGCGCAGCGGGCGGCCGGTGAACGGCGGGGGGAGAGCGCGGCGCTCGTCGAGGAACTGGGGGAGCGGCGGCGGGCCGCCGACCGGGAGAAGTCGTCCGTGGCACAGCAGCTCGGGCGCCTCGCCGGGCAGGCCAGGGCCGCCGCCGGGGAGGCCGAGCGCAGCGTGGCCGCGGCCGCGCGGGCGCAGGAGGCGCTCGACAAGGCCCTCATGGACGTCGAGGAACTGGCCGAACGGCTCGCCGTCGCCGAGGAGATGCCGCTCGAGGAGGAGCCGGACACCTCCGTCCGGGACCGGCTGGCCGCCGACGGTGCCAACGCCCGGCAGACCGAGATGGAGGCCCGCCTCCAGGCCCGTACCCACGAGGAGCGGGTCAAGGGGCTCGCCGGACGGGCCGACTCCCTCGACCGGGCCGCGCGCGCCGAACGTGAGGCACGCGCGCGTGCCGAGCAGCGCAGGGCGCGCCTTCGGCACGAAGCGGCCGTCGCGGAAGCCGTGGCGTCCGGTGCGCGTCGGCTGCTCGCACACGTCGAGGTCTCCCTCGCCCGCGCCCACGAGGAGCGCACCGCCGCCGAGACCGCCAAGGCGCACCGCGAACGGGAACTCGCCGCCGCCCGCACCGAGGGCCGCGACCTCAAGGCCGAACTCGACAAGCTCACCGACTCCGTGCACCGGGGCGAGGTGCTCGGCGCCGAGAAGCGGATGCGGATCGAGCAGCTGGAGAGCAAGGCGCTGGAGGAGCTGGGCGTCGAACCGGCCGGGCTGATCGCGGAGTACGGCCCGCGTCAGCTCGTACCGCCCTCCCCGCCTGCCGAGGGCGAGGAGCTGCCGGAGGACCCCGAGCACCCGCGCAACCAGCCGAAGCCCTTCGTGCGGGCCGAGCAGGAGAAGCGGCTGAAGTCCGCGGAGCGGGCCTATCAGCAGCTCGGCAAGGTCAATCCGCTGGCGCTGGAGGAGTTCGCGGCGCTGGAGGAGCGGCACCAGTTTCTCAGCGAGCAGCTGGAGGACCTGAAGAAGACCCGCGCCGACCTGCTCCAGGTGGTCAAGGAGGTCGACCAGCGGGTCGAGCAGGTCTTCACCGAGGCCTACTGGGACACCGCCCGGCAGTTCGAGGGCGTCTTCGGCCGGCTCTTCCCGGGCGGCGAGGGGCGGCTGGTGCTGACCGACCCCGACAACATGCTCACCACGGGTGTGGACGTGGAGGCGCGGCCCCCCGGCAAGAAGGTCAAGCGGCTGAGCCTGCTCTCCGGCGGTGAGCGCTCGCTGACCGCGGTGGCGCTGCTCGTGTCGATCTTCAAGGCCCGGCCCAGCCCGTTCTACGTGATGGACGAGGTCGAGGCCGCGCTCGACGACACCAACCTGCAGCGGCTGATCCGGATCATGCAGGAGCTGCAGGAGGCCTCGCAGCTCATCGTCATCACCCACCAGAAGCGGACGATGGAGGTCGCCGACGCTCTCTACGGCGTCTCCATGCAGGGCGACGGTGTGTCCAAGGTCATCAGCCAGCGGCTGCGTTGAGCCTGGCGAAGGCCAGTTCTTCAAGTTGTGAACACAAGACCCTCACCGATGGGGCTAGGATTCCTAACAGGATCCTGTTGACTTCGAAACTTGAACGCATAGTCTCTCGAAGGTTGTTTTCAACTTCAGGTTTTGCCATCTATGAGGGCTACCCCCCCACATACCGGCAGCGTCGCCGGTGGCCCTAGGAGTCACGTGACCAGCACGCCGCAGGCGCCTCCGTCAGGAGCCGGTCCGGCCCGGCCCGACCATCTCGGGCACGTCGTCTTCATCGCGGCGGCGGCCGCGATGGGCGGCTTCCTCTTCGGCTACGACAGTTCCGTGATCAACGGTGCCGTCGAGGCGATCCGGGACCGCTACGACATCGGCTCCGCGGCGCTGGCGCAGGTCATCGCCGTGGCGCTGATCGGCTGTGCGATCGGCGCCGCGACGGCCGGCCGGATCGCCGACCGCATCGGCCGCATCCTGTGCATGCGGATCGCCGCGGTCCTGTTCACCGTGAGTGCCGTCGGTTCGGCCCTGCCGTTCTCGCTGTACGACCTCGCCTTCTGGCGTGTGATCGGCGGGTTCGCCATCGGCATGGCCTCCGTGATCGGCCCCGCCTACATCGCCGAGGTCGCCCCGCCCGCGTACCGCGGCCGTCTCGGCTCGTTCCAGCAGGCCGCGATCGTGGTCGGCATTGCCGTCTCGCAGCTGGTCAACTGGGGCATCCTGAACGCCGCCGGCGGCGACCAGCGCGGTGAGCTGCTGGGTCTGGAGGCGTGGCAGCTGATGCTCGGCGTCATGGTCGTCCCGGCCGTCCTCTACGGCCTGCTCTCCTTCGTGATCCCCGAGTCCCCGCGCTATCTGATCTCCGTCGGCAGGCGCGAGCGCGCCCGCGAGATCCTCGCCGAGGTCGAGGGGCGCGGAGTGGACCTCGACTCCCGCGTCGCGGAGATCGAGCACGCCATGACGAGCGAGCACAAGTCGACCTTCAAGGACCTGCTCGGCGGCGGCTTCTTCTTCAAGCCGATCGTCTGGGTCGGCATCGGGCTGTCGGTCTTCCAGCAGTTCGTCGGCATCAACGTCGCCTTCTACTACTCCGCGACGCTGTGGCAGTCGGTCGGCGTGGACCCGGCCGACTCGTTCCTCTACTCGTTCACCACGTCGATCATCAATATCGTCGGCACGGTCATCGCGATGATCTTCGTCGACCGCATCGGCCGTCGGCCCCTTGCCCTCATCGGCTCGGTCGGCATGGTGATCGGCCTCGCACTGGAGGCCTGGGCCTTCTCCTTCGACCTCGTCGGCGGCAAGCTGCCGGCCACCCAGGGCTGGGTCGCGCTGATCGCCGCCCATGTGTTCGTCCTCTTCTTCGCCCTGTCGTGGGGTGTGGTGGTCTGGGTCATGCTCGGCGAGATGTTCCCGAACCGGATCCGCGCCGCCGCCCTGGGCGTGGCCGCCGCCGCGCAGTGGATGGCCAACTGGGCCATCACCGCGAGCTTCCCGTCGCTCGCCGACTGGAACCTCTCCGCGACCTATGTGATCTACACCGTCTTCGCGGCGCTCTCCATCCCGTTCGTCCTGAAGTTCGTGAAGGAGACGAAGGGCAGGACGCTGGAGGAGATGGGCTGAGCCTCACCCTCCCCGGGCCTCACGCCCGCCCGGCCTCACCCCGAGGCCCTCGATACCGAGGAGAGGGGCCAAGTCCCCGCTGCCCCTCTCCTCGTCCTCGTGAGAGACGTGCCGCCCCGGCTCAGCCACCGAGCCGGGGCAGCACGCTCTCGCAGAACAGCCGCAGACTGCGCCAGCCCTCCTCCAGCGGCATCCCGCCGACCAGCGGATGCAGTACGAGGTTGTCGAGGCCCTGCGCCACGCACTCGTCCGGCGTGAGCACCCGGTAGACGCCCTCGGCGCGCAGCTCCGCCACCGTGGTGGCCGCCGACCGCACGGCCGAGCGGATGTCCGCGGACTGCCAGGAGGCGTATGTGCGCGCCTCGTGCAGGAAGTGCCCGCCGTGCTCCGCCCACGTCCGGTCCGGGTCCTCGGCGAGATGCAGCAGCGGTGTCTCGGCGCCGGGCATCATCGTCCAGCCCTCGGTGCCGTACTCCACCAGGCGCTCCTTGTAGTACGCCTCCAGTTCCGGCAGGTGCGCGCTGGGGAAGAACGGCAGGCCGAGGCGGGCGGCCCGGCGCGCCGCCGCCCGGGAGGAACCGCCGACCAGGAGCAGCGGGTGCGGGTCGGAGAACGGGCGCGGCGTGACCCGCGCCGTCCGACCCCGGTAGGTGAACTCCTCCCCGGTCCAGGCCTTCAGCACCGTCTCCAGCACCTCGTCCTGCAACCGCCCGCGCCGCGCCCAGTCCACACCGAACAGTTCGTACTCCTGCGGCCGGTACCCGATCCCCGCGACGGTCACCAGCCGTCCCCCGCTCAGCAGGTCCAGTACGGCGATGTCCTCGGCCAGCCGTAGCGGGTCGTGCAACGGTCCGATGACCGCCGAGACGGTGACGGCGAGACGGCGGGTGGCGCCGAGCACCGCCCCCGCGAACGTGAACGGCGAGGGCAGCCAGTTGTCCGGCACACCGTGGTGCTCCTCCGTCTGCACGGTGGTGATCCCCTGGTCGTCGGCGTACCCGGCCATCTCCAGCGCGGTCCGGTAGCGGGCGTGCAGGGAGGCGGGGGTGGCCCCGGGTTCGACGAGGTTGAAACGGACGACCGAGACGGGCATGGGGTCCCCTTCGCCGGGCGGGTGTGGAGGGGGACGGTAGCTGACGAGGCGTCAGGTCGCCAGAGACGTGGCGCGGGGGCCGCCGGGGCCACACGGCACTTGGACGAACGTCCAAACCGGGTCCGCCGGAGCCCCATGGCTGATACTGGACGGGTTATGGAAATCGTCATCCTTGCTGTAGTCATCGCCGTGGTCGTGATCGGCGCGATCGGCGGGCTCGTCATCGGCAGCCGGCGGACAAAGTCGCTGCCCCCGCCGCCGCCCACGACGCCCGACATCACCGCACCCCCGGCCGAGCCGCATGTCGGCGACGAGGCCGAGACACCGCGGGAGGAACCGCGCCGCACGATAGAGGAGGTGGACCTCCCCGACGGCTCGGCCCCGGTCGCCGTCGAGGAACCCCCCGTCGTCGAGCTCCCGCCGACCGAGATCGAGATCCCGGAGCCCACCGCGGGGCGGCTCGTCCGTCTCCGCGCCCGTCTGTCCCGCTCGCAGAACGCCCTCGGCAAGGGGCTGCTCACGCTGCTCTCGCGTGAGCACCTCGACGACGAGACCTGGGAGGAGATCGAGGACACCCTGCTCACCGCCGACGTCGGTGTGCAGCCCACCCAGGAACTGGTCGAACGGCTGCGCGAGCGGGTGAAGGTGCTCGGCACCCGCACCCCCGCCGAGCTGCGCGGCCTGTTGCGCGAGGAACTGCTCACCCTGGTCGGCACCGACATGGACCGGGTCGTGAAGACCGAGCCCGAGAGCACCAAGCCCGGCATCGTGATGGTCGTCGGCGTCAACGGCACCGGCAAGACCACCACCACCGGAAAGCTCGCCCGTGTCCTGGTGGCCGACGGCCGCAGCGTCGTCCTGGGCGCCGCCGACACCTTCCGGGCCGCCGCCGCGGACCAGCTCCAGACCTGGGGCGAGCGGGTCGGGGCCTACACCGTGCGCGGACCGGAGGGCGGCGACCCCGCCTCCGTCGCGTTCGACACCGTGAAGGAGGGCAAGGAGATGGGCGCCGACGTGGTGCTCATCGACACCGCCGGACGGCTGCACACCAAGACCGGCCTCATGGACGAGCTCGGCAAGGTCAAGCGCGTCGTCGAGAAGCACGCTCCGCTGGACGAGGTGCTCCTCGTCCTCGACGCCACCACCGGCCAGAACGGCCTTGTCCAGGCCCGCGTCTTCGCCGAGGTCGTCGACATCACCGGCATCGTCCTCACCAAGCTGGACGGCACCGCGAAGGGAGGCATCGTCGTCGCCGTGCAGCGCGAACTCGGCGTCCCGGTCAAGCTGATCGGGCTCGGTGAGGGGGCCGACGACCTGGCGCCGTTCGAGCCGGAGGCCTTCGTGGACGCCCTCATCGGAGAGTGAGCACCCACGGAGCCCCGCACACCAGGAAGCGCCCGTCCCGAGCTGTCATCGGGGGCGGGCGCTTCGTCGTGTGCGGGAGCCGGTCACGGGGCGTCCCGATGGGCCCCGCGCTCGTCCCGGAGCCGGTACGGCTACGCCCGCGACCGGTGTGCCACGTAGGCCAGCGTCCCCAGCAGCAGCCGCGCGGCCGGCGGCTTCCGCGCCGAGTCCAGGTCCGGCGGGCGCAGCCAGCGCACCGGGCCGAGGCCGCCCCGGTCGGACGGCGGGGCCGTGATGTGCGCGCCCGGGCCGAGGCCGCGCAGGTCGAGGCGCGGGTCGTCCCAGCCCATGCGGTACAGCAGCGCCGGCAGCTCGGGTGCCGAGCCCGCGGCGACGAGGAAGTGGGCCCGGCCGTCGGGGGTGGCGGCCACGGGGCCGAGCGGGAGTCCCATGCGTTCCAGCCGGACCAGGGCACGACGCCCCGCGGGCTCGGCCACCTCGATCACGTCGAACGTCCGTCCGGTCGGCAGCATCACCGCCGCTCCCGGGAACTGGGCCCAGGCGGTCGTCACCTCGTCGAGCGTCGCTCCGGCCGGCACCTCCGGCGCGAAGTCCAGTGGATGCGCGCCCGGCGCGCGGCAGTCGCCGCGCCCGCAGGAACAGGCGCCACCGGCCGCCCGTGCGCCCGGGACGACGTCCCAGCCCCATAGTCCGGTGTACTCCGCCACGGCGGTGCCCTCCGACGTGCGGCCGCGGCGCCGCGAGGCGGACCGGATGTCGCGGATGCCCCGACTGCTGCCGATCGTGAAGCCCATGCCCCCTCCAACGGGTCCGACACATCGGTGGTTACGAGACGGAATCAGAACGTGACTCTCCGTTTCCGACTTCCCGCTGCCGCGCGACGCCAGACGGCTTTCGGAAGCAACCCGAGTGGTGTGTCCACGCCTGCGCGCCCCTGGGTGCACCTGTCCGCCCACTTCTGTCCGGCCTATGTCAAGTGAATCGCGTGGCGGCGTCTGCCAGTTCATTCGAAGGGGTGGCGAATGGTGGCGTTTCCGGGAACGCCGTGGCCGGGCGGGTGATCGTAGGATTACCGTGTGTGCACGGCGGCAGGGGCACATGCACCAGTGGGTATGCCGGAGGCAATCAGGTTCCTCGTTCGAAGACTGAGAACTGCCGGACGGGCAGCCGTACTGACGGGCATTCTGATAGGGCTTGGCGCAGTTGGTGGCAGGCGATCCGAGGGATGGGGGCGTTCCAGTGGGCGGCAACGGCGGAACCGGGACGAACGCTGAGAAGCGCCCGAATGAGCTGTTGGGCTCGTGGTTCGTGCGCAGCGGCTGGTCGAAGGGCGAGCTGGCGCGCCAGGTGAACCGCAGGGCACGCCAGTTGGGCGCCCACCACATCTCCACCGACACCTCGCGCGTGCGCCGCTGGCTGGACGGTGAGAACCCCCGCGAGCCGATCCCGCGCATTCTCTCGGAACTGTTCTCGGAGCGGTTCGGCTGTGTCGTGTCCATCGAGGACCTCGGCCTGCGGGCCGCCCGCCAGTCGCCGTCGGCCCACGGCGTGGACCTGCCGTGGACGGCCCCGCAGACGGTCGCGCTGCTCGGCGAGTACTCGCGCAGCGACCTGATGCTCGCCCGCCGCGGTTTCCTCGGCACCTCGCTGGCGCTGTCCGCCGGACCGGCCCTGATCGAGCCCATGCAGCGCTGGCTGGTCCCCACGCCTCCCTCCCCCCGGCCGGAACCCTCCTCGGTGCCGTCCACCCGGGCGCGGGGCCGGCTGTCCAAGCCGGAGCTGGACCTGCTCGAGTCCACCACGGTGATGTTCCGGCAGTGGGACGCCCAGTGCGGCGGCGGTCTGCGCCGCAAGGCCGTCGTCGGCCAGTTGCACGAGGTGACCGACCTGCTCCAGGAGCCCCAGCCCGAGTCCACCACCCGCAAGCTGTTCAAGGTCGCCGCCGAGCTGGCCGAACTCGCCGGCTGGATGTCGTACGACGTGGGGCTCCAGCCGACCGCGCAGAAGTACTTCGTGCTCGCGCTGCACGCCGCCAAGGAGGCCGGTGACCGTCCCCTTGGCTCGTACGTGCTGTCCAGCATGAGCCGCCAGATGATCCACCTCGGGCGCCCCGAGGACGCGCTGGAGCTGATCCACCTCGCGCAGTACGGCAGCCGGGACTGCGCGAGCCCGCGCGCCCAGGCGATGCTGTATGCGATGGAGGCCCGCGCGTACGCCAACATGAGCCAGCCCGGCAAGTGCAAGCGTGCCGTCCGGATGGCCGAGGACACCTTCGCCGAGGTCGACGACTGGGACGAGCCGGACGCCGACTGGATCCGCTTCTTCTCCGAGGCGGAGCTGTTCGCCGAGAACAGCCACTCCTTCCGCGATCTCGCCTACGTGGCCGGCCGCAGCCCGGCCTACGCCTCCCTGGCCGAGCCCCTGATGCGGCGGGCCGTGGAGCTGTTCGCGGACGACACCGAGCACCAGCGGTCGTACGCGCTCAACCTCATCGGCATGGCCAGTGTGCACCTGCTCCGGCGGGAGCCCGAGCAGAGCACCGTCTTCGCCGATCAGGCCATGACCGTCGCCAAGAATGTCCGTTCCGAGCGCGTCAACACTCGTATCCGAAAGACCGTGGACACCGCCGTCCGTGACTTCGGTGACGTCGCCGAGGTCGTGGACCTCAGCCGGAAGCTCGCGATCGAGCTGCCCGAGACCGCCGAGGCAGTCTGAGCACGGCGGCGAAACCCCTGACCCCGGCCGCGGCCGGCCCTCCCGAACTGCCCGACTCGGCTCCCCCATGCCAGGTCATCGGAAGGCCGCCCGCGGCCGGTCCTTCTCCCCCGGAAAAGCGGCGGAGGAAGGTTGCGCCACGATAACGATCGCGCGGCCCCGTAGCAGGCAGTTCATCGAGGCGTAACACGCCCGGCGCCTTCGTCACCCCGGCGAAACAACGAGGGGCTTCCACCGAAACGGCGCTGCGTCAATGTCGTGGCGCATAACCGGCCCACCCCTCATCCCGCTCAGGCTTCGCCCGCACGGGGCCGTATCCAACGACGAGGAGACGCCGATGGCTCCAGCCATCACGCTTGCGGCGGACGCACCCACGCTGTCGTCCGCGAACACAGGCTTCATGCTCATCTGTTCCGCCCTGGTGATGCTCATGACCCCGGGTCTGGCCTTCTTCTACGGAGGCATGGTCCGCGTCAAAAGCACCCTGAACATGCTGATGATGAGTTTCATCAGCCTGGGAATCGTCACCATTCTGTGGGTGCTGTACGGCTTCTCCATGGCGTTCGGAACGGATTCCGGCAGCCTCATCGGCTGGAATTCCGACTACGTCGGCTTCACGGGGATCGGTATCGGCGACCTGTGGGACGGCTACACCATCCCGGTCTATGTCTTCGCCGTCTTCCAGCTGATGTTCGCGATCATCACGCCCGCCCTGATCAGCGGCGCCCTCGCGGACCGCGTGAAGTTCACGGCATGGGCGCTGTTCATCACCCTGTGGGCCACCGTCGTGTACTTCCCCGTCGCCCACTGGGTCTGGGGCGCGGGCGGCTGGGCCTTCGAGCTGGGCGTGATCGACTTCGCCGGTGGTACGGCGGTGCACATCAACGCCGGTGCCGCGGCCCTCGGCGTGATCCTGGTGATCGGCAAGCGCATCGGCTTCAAGAGGGACCCGATGCGGCCGCACAGCCTGCCGCTGGTCATGCTCGGCGCCGGTCTGCTGTGGTTCGGATGGTTCGGGTTCAACGCCGGCTCGTGGCTGGGCAACGACGACGGCGTCGGCGCGCTGATGTTCGTCAACACCCAGATCGCCACCGCCGCCGCCATGCTGGCCTGGCTGATCTACGAGAAGCTCCGCCACGGCGCGTTCACCACGCTGGGCGCCGCGTCCGGCGCGGTCGCCGGTCTGGTCGCCATCACTCCGGCAGGCGGCGCGGTCGACCCGCTCGGCGCGATCGCGGTGGGCGCCATCGCCGGTCTGCTGTGCGCGATGGCGGTCGGCCTGAAGTACAAGTTCGGCTACGACGACTCCCTCGACGTCGTCGGTGTCCACCTCGTCGGCGGTGTGCTCGGCTCCCTGCTGATCGGCTTCTTCGCCAGCGGCAAGGGCCAGTCCGACGTCGAGGGCCTGTTCTACGGTGGCGGCCTGGAACAGTTCTGGAAGCAGTGTGCCGGTGTGTTCGCCGTCCTCGCCTACTCCCTGATCGTCTCGGCGGTCCTCGCCTTCCTGATCGACAAGACGATCGGCATGCGGGTACCGGAGGACGACGAGGTGGCCGGCATCGACCAGGCCGAGCACGCCGAGACCGCATACGACTTCAGCGGCGCCGGCGGCGGTGCCTCCCGTACCACGCCTGCCCCGCCCACGGCCGCCGCGGCCGCGAACAAGAAGGTGGACGCATGAAGCTCATCACCGCCGTCGTCAAGCCCCACCGGCTCGACGAGATCAAGGAAGCCCTCCAGGCGTTCGGAGTACACGGACTGACCGTCACCGAAGCCAGCGGTTACGGTCGCCAGCGGGGGCACACCGAGGTCTACCGCGGCGCCGAGTACACCGTCGACCTGGTCCCCAAGATCCGTATCGAGGTACTGGCCGAGGACGACGACGCCGAGCAGTTGATCGACGTGATCGTGAAGGCGGCCCGTACCGGCAAGATCGGTGACGGCAAGGTCTGGTCCCTTCCGGTCGAGACCGCGGTCCGCGTCCGCACGGGCGAGCGCGGACCGGACGCGCTCTGACACACCGAGGAACAGGAGTCGCCGGGTGACGAGCACGGGCGTACGGACGGAAGCAGAGGACTCGGGACCCAGCGGCTACGCGGCGGCCCGGCTGCGTCTCCTCACCGAGGGGGCGCGGTCCGGGCCGCCGCGCCGTGCCGCCCTGGCCGGGCTGACCGACGAGTGGCTGGCGGGGCTGTTCGGCGCGGGTGCGGAGGGGCTGCGCGGGGTCTCCCTGGTGGCGGTCGGCGGCTACGGCCGCGGTGAGCTGTCCCCCCGCAGCGACCTGGACCTCCTCCTGCTGCACGACAACGGCGACGCGTCGGCGATCGCCGCGCTCGCCGACCGCATCTGGTACCCGGTCTGGGACCTGGGCCTGGCCCTCGACCACTCGGTCCGCACCCCGGCCGAGGCCCGCAGGACCGCCGCGGAGGATCTGAAGGTCCACCTGGGCCTGCTGGACGCCCGCCACCTCGCGGGCGACCTCGGTCTGACCGCGGGCCTGCGCACCGCGGTCCTCGCCGACTGGCGCAACCAGGCGCCGAAGCGCCTCCCGGAACTCAAGGAGCTCTGCGCCGAGCGCGCCGAACGCCAGGGCGAGCTGCAGTACCTGCTGGAGCCGGACCTCAAGGAGGCCCGCGGTGGCCTCAGGGACGCCACCGCCCTGCGCGCCGTCGCCGCCTCCTGGCTGGCCGACGCCCCGCGCGAGGGCCTCGACGACGCCCGGCGCCGGCTCCTGGACGTCCGGGACGCCCTGCACCTCGCCACCGGACGCGCCACCGACCGGCTCGCCCTTCAGGAGCAGGACCAGGTCGCGGCCGAGCTGGGCCTGCTCGACGCCGACACCCTGCTGCGGCAGGTCTATGAGGCGGCGCGGCTCATCTCGTACGCGGGCGATGTCACCTGGCGTGAGGTGGGGCGTGTGCTGCGGTCGCGGGCCGTGCGGCCCCGGCTGCGCTCCATGCTCGGCGGGGGCAAGCAGGTCGCCGAGCGGTCTCCGCTGGCCGAGGGCGTCGTGGAGCAGGAGGGCGAGGTGGTGCTCGCCCGTGCCGCGCGCCCCGACCGCGACCCCGTACTCCCGCTGCGTGCCGCGGCTGCGGCCGCGCAGGCCGGGCTCCCCCTCTCCCTGCACGCTGTACGGCGCATGGCGGCCGGCGCGCGCCCTCTGCCCACACCCTGGCCCGCCGAGGCCCGCGAGCAGCTGGTCACGCTGCTCGGCTCGGGCCGGCCGACCGTCGAGGTCTGGGAGGCACTGGAGGCGGAGGGTCTGATCACCCGGCTCATCCCCGACTGGGAGCGGGTGCGCTGCCGCCCGCAGCGCAACGCCGTGCACCTCTGGACCGTCGACCGGCACCTCATCGAGACCGCCGTCCGTGCCTCCGAGTTCACCCGCCGGGTCAGCCGGCCCGACCTGCTGCTGGTCGCGGCGCTGCTGCACGACATCGGCAAGGGCTGGCCCGGCGACCACTCGGTCGCGGGCGAGATCATCGCGCGCGACGTGGCGGGCCGGATCGGCTTCGACCGCACGGACGTGGCCGTCCTCGCCGCCCTCGTACGCCATCACCTGCTGCTCATCGAGACCGCCACGCGGCGTGACCTGGAGGATCCCGCGACCGTGCGCTCCGTCGCCGAGGCGGTCGGCTCGCAGGGCACGCTGGAACTGCTGCACGCGCTGACCGAGGCCGACGCCCAGGCCACCGGACCGGCCGCCTGGTCGTCCTGGCGGGGTTCGCTCGTGGCCGACCTGGTGAAGCGGGTCTCGGCCGTGCTCGCCGGGGACGCCCCGGCCGACCCGGAGGCCGTCGCGCCCACCGCGGAGCAGGAACGGCTCGCCATCGAGGCGCTCGCGACGGGCAGCCCGGTGCTGGCGCTGCGGGCCCAGACGGCGGCGCCCACCGAGGAGGCGTCCGGCGAGTCGGAGCCGCTCGGGGTCGAGCTCCTCGTCGCCGTCCCGGACCAGCCCGGTGTGCTGCCCGCGGTGTCCGGTGTCCTCGCCATGCACCGTCTGACCGTGCGCGCGGCCGAGCTGCGGGCTCTGGAACTGCCGGACGGCGTCGACGGCGCGGTGCTGGTGCTGGACTGGCGGGTCGCCGCCGAGTACGGCTCCCTGCCGCAGGCCGCCCGGCTGCGCGCGGACCTGGTCCGGGCCCTGGACGGCTCGCTCGACGTCGCGGGCCGCCTCGCCGAGCGGGACGCCGCGTACCCGCGCCGCCGGGGCGTCGTCGCGCCGCCACCGCGTGTGACGGTCGACTCGGCGGCTTCCCGTCACGCGACGGTGTTCGAGGTCCGTGCCCAGGACGCGCCCGGTCTGCTCTTCCGCATCGGCCGGGCCCTGGAGGACGCCGGCGTGCGGGTACGCAGCGCGCATGTGTCGACGCTGGGCGCGAACGCCGTCGACGCGTTCTACGTCACAGGTCACCAGGGAACGCCCCTGCCGGGCGAGGAGGCGGTGGCGGTGGCACGGAAGCTGGAGGAGATGCTGCGGGGGTGACCCGGGGCGCTCGGGGCGCTCCCTCATGTGCTGGACGAGGACGATTCGCTCGGCGGTGCGGATACCCTGGAGGGCGATCCCTACTGTCGCCTACTGCCGAGGACCGACGCCGCCGTGTTCGATACCCTTTCCGACCGCCTCTCAGCCACCTTCAAGTCCCTCCGGGGCAAGGGGCGACTCAGTGAAGCGGACATCGACGCCACGGCTCGCGAGATCCGGATCGCGCTCCTCGAGGCGGACGTGGCGCTGCCGGTCGTCCGGAGCTTCATCAAGAACGTCAAGGAGCGCGCGCTCGGCGCCGACGTCTCCAAGGCGCTGAACCCCGCCCAGCAGGTCCTGAAGATCGTCAACGACGAGCTCGTCACGATCCTCGGCGGCGAGACCCGGCGGCTGCGCTTCGCCAAGCAGCCGCCCACCGTGATCATGCTGGCCGGTCTCCAGGGTGCCGGTAAGACCACCCTCGCGGGCAAGCTCGGCTGGTGGCTGAAGGAGCAGGGCCACTCGCCGCTGCTGGTCGCCGCCGACCTCCAGCGCCCGAACGCCGTGAACCAGCTGAGCGTCGTCGCCGACCGCGCCGGTGTGGCCGTCTACGCGCCGGAGCCGGGCAACGGTGTCGGTGACCCGGTCAAGGTCGCCAAGGACTCCATCGACTTCGCGAAGTCCAAGGTCCACGACATCGTGATCGTGGACACCGCCGGACGCCTCGGCATCGACCAGGAGATGATGAAGCAGGCCGCGGACATCCGCGACGCCGTCTCCCCGGACGAGATCCTCTTCGTCGTCGACGCGATGATCGGCCAGGACGCGGTGAACACCGCCGAAGCCTTCCGCGACGGCGTCGGCTTCGACGGTGTGGTGCTGTCCAAGCTCGACGGTGACGCCCGTGGTGGCGCGGCCCTGTCGATCCGGCAGATCACGGGCAAGCCGATCATGTTCGCGTCGAACGGTGAGAAGCTCGACGACTTCGACGCCTTCCACCCTGACCGGATGGCTTCCCGCATCCTCGACATGGGTGACCTGCTCACCCTGATCGAGCAGGCGGAGAAGACGTTCAGCCAGGAAGAGGCCGAGAAGATGGCCTCCAAGCTGGCGTCCAAGAAGGGCCAGGACTTCACCCTGGACGACTTCCTGGCCCAGATGGAGCAGGTCAGGAAGATGGGCAGCATCTCCAAGCTGCTCGGCATGCTGCCCGGCATGGGCCAGATCAAGGACCAGATCCAGAACATCGACGAGCGGGACGTCGACCGCACCGCCGCGATCATCAAGTCGATGACGCCGGGCGAGCGCCAGGACCCGAACATCATCAACGGCTCGCGGCGTGCCCGTATCGCCCGTGGTTCCGGCGTCGAGGTCAGCGCCGTGAAGAACCTGGTCGAACGGTTCTTCGAGGCCCGCAAGATGATGTCCCGCATGGCGCAGGGCGGCGGGATGCCCGGCATGCCGGGGATTCCGGGCATGGGAGGCGGCCCGGGCCGGGCCAAGAAGCAGCAGAAGCAGGCCAAGGGCAAGCAGCGCTCCGGCAACCCGATGAAGCGCAAGCAGCAGGAGCAGGACGCCGCCGCCCGTCGCGCGGCCGCCGCCCAGGGCGGCAACGCCTTCGGTGTCCCGCAGCAGGGCGCGCAGGACTTCGAACTGCCCGACGAGTTCAAGAAGTTCATGGGCTGACGGCACTTCTCGTCGTGACGGCGCCGGGGGCACCTCCTTCCAGGGGGTGCCCCCGGCGCCGCTTCCGCACATGCCTCCGGGGCCGGTGTGTCGTAACGTCCCGATATGACCAACGCCGCGCCGTCGCGAAAGTCGCCGGACCAGCCCTGGCGCACCGAGGGCACCCCGGAGGAGCCGCCGAAGTCGCCGTCCGGCTGGCGGAAGCTGCCCGGCGGCTGGTGGAGCCTGGCCGTCACCGCCCTGGTCGTGTTCCTGATCGCCAACATCGTGCTGTCGTTCCTCGACGAGGAGGAGCCCACGATCTCCTACACGGCGTTCAGCAAGCAGGTCGAAGCCGACAACGTCAGCAGGATCTACTCCAAGGGCGACTCGATCCAGGGCGAGCTGAAGAAGGCCCAGGACAACCCCGGGGGCGACGGTACCTACACCCGGTTCAAGACGCAGCGGCCCGCCTTCGCGGACGACGAGCTCTGGGAGGACCTGAGCAGTCACAACGTCACGGTCACCGCGGAGCCCGTCGTCCAGCAGCGCGGCATCGTGGCCAATCTGCTGCTCTCGCTGGCCCCCATCCTGCTGCTCGTCCTGCTGTGGGTCTTCATCGCGCGGCGGGCGAAAACGGGGTTCGGCGGGGCGGGCGGCATGTTCGGGCGCAAGCCGCCGCCCAAGCCGGTCGAGCTCGAGCCCGGGGACAAGCGCACGACGTTCGCGGACGTGGCGGGCATCGACGAGGTGGCGGGCGAGCTCAACGACGTCGTCGACTTCCTGAAGAACCCGGACGCCTATCGGCGGATGGGCGCCAAGCTGCCCCGCGGTGTGCTGCTCGCCGGACCTCCCGGCACCGGCAAGACGCTGCTCGCACGGGCGGTGGCGGGGGAGGCGGGGGTGCCCTTCTTCTCGGCGTCCGCGTCCGAGTTCATCGAGATGATCGTGGGCGTCGGCGCGTCCCGGGTGCGGGAACTGTTCGCGGAGGCGCGCAAGGTGGCGCCGTCGATCATCTTCATCGACGAGATCGACACCATCGGCCGGGCGCGCGGCGCGGGTGCGACCGTGAGCGGGCACGACGAGCGTGAGCAGACCCTGAACCAGATCCTGACCGAGATGGACGGCTTCTCCGGCTCCGAGGGCGTGATCGTGATCGCCGCGACCAACCGCGCGGACGTCCTCGACCCCGCCCTGACCCGACCCGGCCGCTTCGACCGGATCGTCCAGGTCGCGCCGCCGGACCGGGGCGGTCGCGAGGCCATCCTGAGGATCCACACGCGCGAGATCCCGCTCGCCCCGGACGTGGACCTCGCCCGGGTCGCCCGTACGACCCCCGGGATGACCGGCGCCGAACTGTCCAACCTGGCCAACGAGGCCGCCCTGCTCGCCGTCAAGCGGGGCCAGGACGAGGTGACGCAGTCCGACCTCTCGGAGGCGCTGGAGAAGGTCCAGCTCGGCGCCGAACGCGCGCTGGTCATGCCCGAGGACGAACGCCGGCGCACCGCCTACCACGAGAGCGGGCACGCCCTGCTGGGCATGCTCCAGCCGGGCGCGGATCCCGTCCGCAAGATCACCATCGTGCCCCGCGGCAGGGCGCTCGGCGTGACGCTGTCGACCCCGGAATCGGACAAGTACGCGTACACCGAGGACTATCTGCGGGGCCGGATCATCGGCGCTCTCGGCGGGATGGCGGCGGAGCACGTCGTCTACGGGGTCATCACGACCGGCTCGGAGAGCGACCTGGAGCAGGTCACCAACATCGCGCGCGGGATGGTGGCCCGCTGGGGCATGAGCCGGCAGGTCGGCCGGCTGTCGGCGCTGCCCGGCGACGCGCAGCAGGCCTACGGGCTGGCGGCGGCCCCCCAGACGCTGGACGTGATCGACGGCGAGATGCGGCGCGTCGTCGACGAGTGCTACGAGGAGGCCTGCCACAAGCTGCGCGACCACCGCGACCAGCTGGACGCGCTGGCGGCGGCGCTGCTGGAGCGGGAGACGCTGGAGGAGGCGGACGCGTACCGGATCGCCGGCATCGCGCGCGCGGCCAAGACGAACGGGCAGGGGTAGCGGCCCGGGGGCACCGTCCCGGGTCCGTCCCCTCGCCCCTGTGGGCCGTTCGCGCACCGCCCGGGCTCGCCGCCCGGACCGTGCCGCGCCACCCTCAGCGCGTCCGGGCGATCAGGTAGCGGAAGACGTTCGGCATCCACACCGTGCCGTCCGGCCGCCGGTGCTGGTGCAGCGCCTCGGCCAGTTCCTTGTCGACCCGCTCCTGGTCGGTCGCCGCGATCGCCGCGTCGAACAGCCCCGTCGACAGCAGACCGCGCGCCGCGCTGTCCACGTCGGCGTACCCGAACGGGCAGGCGACCCGGCCCGAACCGTCCGGCCTGAGACCGGCACCCAGGGCCACTTCCTCCAGGTTGTCGCGGAGCGCCGGCCGCCAGCTGCCGCCGCCGCGCAGCGGATCCGCCAGCTTGGCCGCCACCCGGAGCACCGAGGAGGTGGCGCAGCGCTCCGGCGGCCCCCAGCCGGCCAGCACCACCGGCGCGCCCCGGCCGGCGAGCGGAGCCGCGGCGGCCAGCAGATCACCGAGGCCCTCCGCGTCCCCGGCGAGACACCCGATGGGCTCGAAAGAGGTGACGAGGGTGTACTCCGGGGCCCGCGAACCGGCCGGCTCCCCGGGCCCGGCGCCGTCCGGTGGCAGGCCGCCGTCCGGCAGGCCCTCGACGAGCCGCGCACCGGCCGTACGCGCGTTCGTGCGGGGTGTCTCCGCGGCCCCCTGCAGCCGCTCGCGCGCGAGGGCCAGCCTCTCGGGCGAGGAGGACTCGACACCGGTGACGGCGGCGCCCCGGGAGGCCGCCATCAGCAGGGCGAGCCCCGTACCGCAGCCGAGCCCCAGCAGCCGCGTGCCGGGTCCCACGTCCAGTCGCTCGTAGACGGCCTCGTAGAGCGGTACGAGCATCCGCTCCTGGATCTCCGACCAGTCACGCGCGCGTGCGCACAGGTCCACGCGGGGTGCGTCTCCCGCGTGAGGCAGGTGCTGCCGCACGAGCGTAGGTGTCATCGAAAGCGCCCCAATCCGCAGCGAGTCGCCGCTGTACCCGTTTTCGTCGCCCCCCGTCGTGTACGCCCACCCTTCCCCCGTATGCCAGGTAACTCCGAGGCGGCGACCGCGTCCAGGGGTCTCGGCGCCCCGCTTGTGAGGTGCCCGCGTGAGTGGCGAGAATTCACGTTCCGGCAACACCGCTGTCCCTCCCGCGGCGGAATTGCTCCGTCCGGCGCACCGAGGAGTGGCGTGATCGCGCCGTGGGCGATGACGGTGCGTCGCGGCGCGGGGCGGCGGCTCGGTTTCGGCCAAGGTCGAGAGCCCCGGACGTCGTCCGGTCGCCGCGTGCTCGCCGCGTGCGTGCCCCCCGGTCGGGGTCCCGTCGCGGAAGGACAGGGCGGTAGCGGACACCGGGGGCGGACCCGGTAGGGTCACGGTCGTACCGCGTGCGGGCCTGGCGGGGGTGAGAGGCGGCCGAAACACCTCTTGCGCACCCGCGGCCTCCTCCACCCCACCACGTGGACGCGCCCTGCGCGCCGGGTCGTACGTCAGGCTACGTACCACCTTGTAGTGAGCTGCGCGGCTTCTCCGCAGATCAGCGCACCCGCCCTCCTCAGGACGCATCAGCGACAACTGACGGGTACGTGCAAATTATTTGGGATGCCCCGGAATAGGAACACAGCGGGACTCAGGCTCGTTGTCATTACGTGAGCACGACACCACCTGTTCTCGCCGCAGAGCTGGCACAGGCGTGGGCCGACATTCAGCGGTACCACTCCGAGCTGCCGGACCTTGCCGCGCCCGAGTCCCTGATCGGGGAGTCCTCGTCCGCCTGCGGACACGAACTCTCCTTCGAGCGGCTGCTTCACGAAGCAGTCCACGGCATCGCTGCCGCGCGCGGAATCCGCGACACCTCCCGCGCCGGCCGGTACCACAACCGCAGATTCCTCGCGATCGCCGAGGAGCTGGGCCTCGACCACCCGGAGGAGCCGCATCCCAGCAGCGGCTTCTCGCTGGTCACGCTCAACCCCGAGGCGAAGCGGCGGTACCGGCCGACGATCGAGCGCCTGCAGCGCGCCCTGAAGGCCCACACCGCCGCCACCACCACCGACACCGGCCGCAGCTTCCGCGGCCCGGCCGCCCGCCATGGTTCGTCCGGCGGCGGCGTCCGGGTCAAGGCGGTGTGCGACTGCGGCCGGAACGTACGGGTCGTCCCGTCCGTCCTGGCCCAGGCGCCGATCATGTGCGGCGGCTGCGGCAAGCCGTTCCGGATCCCCGAGGTGGTGGGCGCGGGAGCGAGGTGAGCGCGCGGCTGTTCGTGGCAGCCGTACGCCACCCGTAGTCCCGCGGGCCAGGCACTCGGCGCCCGTCGCGGGGCGCCGGGTGCCGTTCAGGCGTGCCTGGGCGCACCCTCGGTCCGAAGCGGCTCGTGGGCTGTGGCAGAATGGACAGCTGTACTCGACAGCCGCACAGGACCCCTCTCTCCTCCGGCTGACGCGTCCATCGGGCACTCGGGTACCGCAACCCCACGCGGCTCTTCCCGCCGTGCCCACCCACGTCAGATCCAGGAGAACCCACTCCCGTGGCAGTCAAGATCAAGCTGAAGCGTCTGGGCAAGATCCGTTCGCCTCACTACCGCATCGTCGTCGCCGACTCCCGCACCCGCCGTGACGGCCGTGCGATCGAGGAGATCGGCAAGTACCACCCGACGTACAACCCGTCGGTGATCGAGGTCGACGGCGACCGTGTGGCGTACTGGCTCGGCGTCGGCGCCCAGCCGACCGAGCCCGTCCTCGCCATCCTCAAGAAGACCGGCGACTGGCAGAAGTTCAAGGGCGAGCCCGCCCCGGCGCCGCTGCTCGTCGCCGCGCCGAAGGCGGCGCGTCCGTCCTTCGAGGCTCTCGGCGGTGACGACGAGGGCAAGGGCGAGGCCATCACCCAGAAGAAGAAGGCCGACAAGAAGGACGAGGCCCCGGCCGAGTCCGCGGCTGAGTCCACCGAGGCCTGAGCATGCTCGAGGAGGCTCTCGAGCACCTCGTGAAGGGCATCGTCGACAACCCTGACGATGTGCAGGTCGCCTCGCGCGAACTGCGTCGCGGGCGTGTGCTGGAGGTCCGGGTGCACCCCGACGACCTCGGCAAGGTGATCGGCCGCAACGGCCGCACCGCGCGCGCCCTGCGCACCGTCGTGGGCGCCATCGGCGGCCGCGGTGTCCGTGTCGACCTCGTCGACGTGGACCACGTCCGCTGACACAAGGCAGCGCAGCACCGGCACGGGCCGGGGAGGGCCAGTGGGCCGTCCCCGGCCCGTCGTCGTACGACAGGAGAACAAGCACAGTGCAGCTCGTAGTCGCACGGATCGGCCGTGCCCACGGCATCAAGGGCGAGGTCACCGTCGAGGTACGTACCGACGAGCCGGAGCTCAGGCTCGCGCCCGGCGCCGTACTCGCCACCGACCCGGCCTCCACCGGGCCGCTGACCATCGAGACGGGCCGCGTGCACAGTGGCCGTCTGCTGCTGCGTTTCGCGGGCGTGAGCGACCGCGGCGGCGCCGAGGCCCTGCGCAACACCCTCCTGATCGCCGAGATCGACCCGGAGGAACTGCCCGAGGGCGAGGACGAGTACTACGACCACCAGCTGATGGACCTCGACGTCGTGACCACGGACGGGGCGGAGGTCGGCCGGATCACCGAGATCTCGCACCTTCCCTCGCAGGACCTGTTCATCGTGGAGCGACCGGACGGCAGCGAGGTCATGATCCCGTTCGTCACGGAGATCGTCACCGAGATCGACCTGGAGGAGCAGCGGGCCGTCATCGACCCGCCGCCCGGACTGATCGACGACCGCGCGGACATCGCCTCGTCGAGGGACGAGTCCTGATGCGGCTCGACGTCGTCACGATCTTCCCGGAGTACCTCGACCCGCTGAACGTCTCCCTGGTCGGCAAGGCACGGGCGCGAGGGCAGCTGCGGGTCCACGTGCACGATCTGCGGTCCTGGACCTACGACCGCCACAACACGGTCGACGACACGCCCTACGGCGGCGGCCCCGGCATGGTCATGAAGACCGAGCCCTGGGGTGACGCCCTGGACTCCGTCCTCGCCGACGGCTACGAGACGGGCTCGCACGGCCCGGCCCTGATCGTTCCCACGCCCAGCGGCCGGCCCTTCACCCAGGAGCTCGCCGTCGAGCTCTCCGAGCGCCCCTGGCTGATCTTCACCCCGGCCCGCTACGAGGGGATCGACCGACGGGTCGTCGACGAGTACGCCGGCCGGATGCCGGTGT
Source organism: Streptomyces sp. NPDC002309 (assembly GCF_053593375.1). Lineage (NCBI taxonomy): Bacteria > Bacillati > Actinomycetota > Actinomycetes > Kitasatosporales > Streptomycetaceae > Streptomyces > Streptomyces sp. NPDC002309. The sequence continues at coordinate 150,472 of NZ_JBSFCI010000011.1, forward strand.
ACGAGGTGTCCATCGGCGACTACGTCCTCGCCGGCGGCGAGGCGGCCGTCCTGGTCGTCACCGAGGCCGTGGCGCGGCTGCTCCCCGGCGTCCTGGGCAACGCCGAGTCGCACCGGGACGACTCCTTCGCGCCCGGCGCCATGGCGAGCCTCCTGGAGGGGCCCGTCTACACCAAGCCGCCGGAGTGGCGGGAACGCGGGATCCCGGACGTGCTGCTCAGCGGGCATCACGGCAAGATCGCCCGTTGGCGGCGCGACGAGGCACTGCGGCGCACGACGGCCAACCGGCCCGATCTGATCGAGCGTTGCGACCCCAAGGCCTTCGACAAGAAGGACCGGGAGATGCTCTCCATCCTGGGCTGGGCACCGGACCCCGAGGGTGAGCCGTTCGGCCGATTTTGGCGCAGGACCGAGAGCGTGGAAGAATAGGTCGCTGTTGTGCGCCTGTCCGGCGTGCGCCCCTGCCGCAGGGGGACACGACGCCGCCCCGACCCGCACGGCACTCACACCAGAAACCTAGTTTCCGTTGATGACCTGTGGCATCAGCGAGGAAAGCAGAAGAAATGGCTCACCTGCTCGACACCGTCGACGCCTCGTCGCTGCGCGGCGACATCCCGGCCTTCCGCCCGGGCGACACCGTCAACGTGCACGTCCGCGTCATCGAGGGCAACCGCTCCCGTGTGCAGCAGTTCAAGGGCGTGGTGATCCGTCGCCAGGGTTCCGGCGTGCGCGAGACCTTCACGGTCCGCAAGGTCTCCTTCTCCGTCGGCGTCGAGCGCACCTTCCCGGTGCACACCCCGATCGTGGAGAAGATCGAGCTCGTCACCCGTGGTGACGTCCGCCGCGCCAAGCTGTACTACCTGCGCGACCTGCGCGGCAAGGCGGCGAAGATCAAGGAGAAGCGCGACAACTGAGCGCCTCCCGGGGTTCCGGTCGGGGCCGGATAGCATCTGGCCCCGATGGACACCGAAGCACAGCAGACGGAGCGCGACCGCTCCTCCCGCCCTTCCCTGCCCGAGGAGATCTCGGACACAGGGGGGCCGGAGGGCCGGTCGCGCTCCGCGTTGGTGGAGCGGGTCGCCGAGTGGGTACCGGGCGGACGGATCACCCTGTCCGTGCTGGTATGCCTGGTCTTCACCCTGCTGCTCAACACCTTCGTGGCGCAGCCGTTCCGGATTCCCAGTGGATCGATGGAACCGGAATTGAGGATCGGCGACCGCGTTCTCGTAAACAAGTTGGCGTACCGTTTCGGTGCTCAGCCGCGACGTGGTGACGTGGTCGTCTTCGACGGAACCGGATACTTCGGGAACGCCGACTACGTGAAACGCGTCGTCGGCGTGGGCGGAGATCACGTGGTCTGCTGCGACAAGGAGGGGAGGCTCCAGGTGAACGGCCGGTCCGTCGACGAGTCGACCTTCCTGTACCCCGGCGACGGCGCCTCCACGGTGGCCTTCGACGTCGTCGTACCCGGCGGCACCCTGTTCGTCCTCGGCGACCACCGCAGCGCCTCCAGCGACTCCCGCGACCACCTCGGCTCGCCCGGCGGCGGCATGATCCCCGTCGACGGCGTCATCGGCCGGGCGGACTGGATCGTCTGGCCCCTCGGCCACGCCACCCACCTGGACCGCAGCGGCGCCTACGCGCGCGTGCCCGCGGCGGACGGTGGACATGGGTAACCGTGGCAGGCCGCGCGGAGCGCCCGTCAGTGCCGCCGAGAACCTGCTGCCCACCGGCACCCGGCGTACGACCGCGGCGGTCGGGAGCGGGCGCACCCGCGCCGAGCGGCGCAAGCTCCAGCGGAAGGTGAAGCGGCGCCGGCGCCGTTCCGCCGTGAAGGAGATACCGCTCCTCGTCGGTGTGGCCGTACTGATAGCCCTCGTACTGAAGACCTTCCTCGTCCAGGCGTTCGTGATCCCGTCCGGCTCCATGGAGCAGACGATCCAGATCGGTGACCGGGTCCTGGTCGACAAGCTCACCCCGTGGTTCGGCACCAGGCCCGAGCGCGGCGACGTCGTGGTCTTCAAGGACCCCGGAGGCTGGCTCCAGGACGAGCAGCCGACGCAGAAGAAGGACGACCCCGTCGTCGTCAAGCAGGTCAAGGCGGGGCTCACCTTCATCGGCCTGCTGCCGTCCGAGAACGAGAAGGACCTGATCAAGCGGGTCGTCGGCGTCGGCGGTGACCGGGTGCAGTGCTGTGACGTGCAGGGGCGCGTCACGGTCAACGGTGTCCCCCTGAACGAGGACTACCTGTACCCGGGCAACGAGCCGTCCGCGACCCCGTTCGACATCACGGTGCCGCAGGGCCGGCTGTGGGTGATGGGCGACCACCGGTCCAACTCCGCGGACTCCCGTTCCCACCAGGACACCGACTACGGCGGCACCGTCTCCGAGGACGAGGTCGTCGGCCGGGCCGTCGTGATCGCCTGGCCGCTGGGCCACTGGACCACGCTGAACGAACCGAATACCTACGCTTCCGTGGCCGACTCGGCATCCGGGTCGACCGCGGCCCCCCGGCCGTCGCATAGGGTTGCCCCCGACGATCCGAACGGAACGATCCACCTCCCGACCCCTGCGGAACTCCCGCTCGTTATGGGAGTGGTGGGCCTGCGTCTGGCGTGGCGCGGGCGGCGGCACAGAGTGAGGAGCAGGCGTGGGGGATGTGGCGGTTGGCGCACGGTCCGGACACGATGGCGAGGAGCACCGCGGACGCCCCGTGGAAGCGGGCCCCCAGGCCGCGGCCCGCGCTGTGAACCCCGGGAATGATGGCCGAAGGGCCGAGGACGGCACGGTGACGGACGAACAGAGCCAGACCGGGGAGCACGGGCCGGAGGGCTCCGACCCCAAGCAGCCGAAGAAGCAGCGCTCCTTCTGGAAGGAGTTGCCGATCCTGATCGGTATCGCGCTGGTGCTGGCGCTGCTGATCAAGACGTTCCTGCTGCAGGCGTTCTCCATCCCCTCGGACTCGATGCAGAACACCCTGCAGGAGGGCGACCGCGTCCTCGTCGACAAGCTCACCCCGTGGTTCGGCTCCGAGCCGGAGCGCGGTGAGGTCGTGGTCTTCCACGACCCCGACAACTGGCTCGCGGGCGAGCCCACGCTGGACCCGAACGCCCTGCAGACGTTCCTCAGCTGGATCGGCCTGATGCCGTCCGCCGAGGAGAAGGACCTGATCAAGCGGGTGATCGGTGTCGGCGGCGACACCGTCGAGTGCAACGGCACGGGCCCGGTGAAGGTCAACGGCAAGGCGCTGGACGAGTCGTACGTCTACCCCGGCAACACCCCCTGCAGCCTGGACGACCAGGGCGGCCAGTTCAACGTCAAGGTCCCCGAGGGCTTCATCTGGGTCATGGGCGACCACCGGCAGAACTCCCGCGACTCGCGTTACAACCAGGGCGACGCCAACAAGGGCATGGTCCCGGTCGACAAGGTCGTCGGACGCGCCATCGTGAAGGCCTGGCCGATCAACCGCTGGGGCACGCTCCCCGTACCGGACACCTTCGACCAGCCCGGTCTGAACGACCGGTCGTCCGCCGCGCCGGCGCTGACCGCCGCCCCGAACGCGCTGGCCCTCGCGGGAGTCGTGCCGGTGGCGCTGTGGCGCCGCCGCCGTACGGCCGACTGATCCCGCCTCCGGACCGGAGCGCTTCCGAGGTGCGTGAAGTCCTCGTGGAGCTGTCGGGCCCGGCGGGACGAAGGGCTGACCGGGTCCGGTACCGCCGGGTAGGGTGCGGATCCATGGGCGAGAGCACGACACGTACGGCACCGCACAGTGGTGGAACGAGCAGGGGCCCGGCGGGCGGCCGGACCGGACAGCGGTTGTCCGGGCTGGCGGTCGCGCTGGGCCTCGCGCTGTTCCTGGGCGGCTTCGGCTGGGCGGCGGTGACCTATCTGCCGTACACCGTGCCCACCACCTCCATGACGCCGACCATCGACGCGGGTGACCGGGTGCTGGCGCAGCGCGTCGACGGCGCCGAGGTGCGCCGCGGTGACGTCGTCGTGTTCAAGGACGCGACCTGGGGCGACGCACCGCTCATCAAGCGGGTGGTGGCCGTCGGCGGTGACCGGGTCTCCTGCTGCCGCGACGGCAGGCTGACCGTGAACGGCAAGGCGATCGAGGAGCCGTACCTGGCCGAGGGGCAGCCGGCGGAGGACGTGAACTTCACGGTGAACGTGCCCGAGGGACGGCTGTTCCTGCTCGGTGACGAGCGGCAGGGCTCCCTGGACTCCACCGCCCACCTCACGGACGCCGCGAGCGGCACGGTGGCGCGCGACGACGTCTCCGGCCGGGTCGACGCCGTCGTCTTCCCCTTCGACGGCATGCTGGCCCGTCCCACCGGTTTCGAGGCCCTCGGCGGCCTCTCGGCGCCGGGTCCGTTCCGGACCATGGGCGCCATGATCGTGGTGGGTGCCGCGCTGGTGCTGGGCGGCGCCGCGTACGGGCCGGTCGCGAAGCTCCTGGGGTCCCGGAGGAGGAAGGTGCCCGCCGGTGCCCGCTGAGGCGACGGAGGGGTACGAGATCGACGGCGGCCGTGCGCGCAAGGTGGCCCGGGTCGTCCTGCTCGACCCCGACGACCGGATCCTGCTGCTGCACGGCCATGAGCCGGAGGACCCGGCGGACGACTGGTGGTTCACACCGGGCGGTGGCCTGGAGGGCACGGAGACCCGTGAGGAGGCCGCACTGCGGGAACTCGCGGAGGAGACCGGGATCACGGAGGTCCAGCTCGGCCCGGTGCTGTGGCGGCGGCTGTGCTCCTTCCCGTTCGCCGGGCGGCGCTGGGACCAGGACGAGTGGTACTACCTGGCCCGCACCACCCAGACGGCGACGGAGGCGGTCGCGCTCACCGAGTTGGAGCGGCGCAGTGTCGTGGGGGCCAGGTGGTGGACCTGTGAGGATCTGACCCGGGCTCATGAGACGGTGTATCCGACCAGACTCGCCGAGCTGCTGCGCAGGCTGCTCGACGAAGGTCCCCCCGCCAATCCGGAGATCCTGGACACGGAAATCGTCTAGGGGCCCACGGGACTGGCGCACAATGGTGGGATCGCACGGCTGAAGGGGAACATGCCATGAGCGCCGAGGACCTCGAGAAGTACGAGACCGAGATGGAGCTCAAGCTCTACCGGGAGTACCGCGATGTCGTCGGTCTGTTCAAATACGTGATCGAGACCGAGCGGCGTTTCTACCTCACCAACGACTACGAGATGCAGGTGCACTCGGTCCAGGGTGAGGTGTTCTTCGAGGTGTCCATGGCGGATGCCTGGGTCTGGGACATGTACCGGCCGGCTCGGTTCGTGAAGCAGGTACGTGTCCTCACATTCAAGGATGTGAATATCGAGGAGCTGAACAAGAGCGACCTCGAACTGCCCGGCGGGTGAGGGATCGCAGGGCGGGCCTGGCTCGCGTGCGTTCACGTGCTTGTGCGCCGTTCGTGTCGGTGTTGCTCGTGGCTGTCCGGCTTGCGGCTGTCCGGCTCGTGATTGTCGGGCTCGCGGCTGTTTGGCTCGTGGTGGTTCGAATCGGTCCGTATCGCTCGTGTGGGTGACGAAGTTGTCCACAACCGCTGAGTGGTCCACCAAGATCCACTTCTTGAGGGCGGATGCGTGACCGTTGGCGCCCAAGGAGGTGCCGACATGAACGCACGAGACGCTCTCGGCAGGTACGGCGAGGAACTGGCGGCCCGACGCCTGGTGGCGGACGGGATGACGGTCCTGGAGCGCAACTGGCGCGCGGGCAGGACCGGTGAGATCGACATCGTGGCGCGGGACGGGGACGTCCTGGTCGTCTGCGAGGTGAAGACACGCCGGGCCGGACCCTTCCAGCATCCGATGGCCGCGGTCCGGCAGGACAAGGCCGAACGGCTGCGCGCCCTCGCCGAACAGTGGATCCACACGCACGGCGGCGCCCCACCCGGCGGCGTCCGCATCGACCTGATCGGCGTCGTCCTGCCCGATCGTGGCGCGGCCGTGGTCGAGCACGCGCGAGGGGTGGCCTGAGATGGGCTTCGCGCGTACGTGTGCCGTCACCCTCGTCGGCGTCGAGGGTGTCGTGGTGGAGGTCCAGGCCGACCTGGAACCGGGCGTCGCCGCGTTCACGCTTGTCGGGCTGCCCGACAAGAGCCTGACGGAGAGCCGTGACCGGGTCCGCGCCGCTGTCGTGAATTCGGGCGCGCAGTGGCCGCAGAAAAAGCTCACGGTCGGGCTGAGCCCGGCGTCCGTGCCGAAGGCCGGCAGCGGGTTCGACCTGGCCGTCGCGTGTGCCGTGCTGGGGGCCGGCGAGCGGATCGATCCGCGGGTGCTCGCCGACATCGTGATGATCGGGGAGCTCGGTCTGGACGGCCGGGTGCGCCCGGTGCGCGGCATCCTGCCGGCCGTGCTGGCCGCGGCGGACGCGGGCTACGAGCAGGTGGTCGTGCCCGAGTGCGCGGCCGCCGAGGCGGCACTCGTGCCGGGCGTGTCCGTGCTGGGCGTCCGCAGTCTGCGCCAGCTCATCGCGGTCCTCTCGGACGAGCCCGTGCCGCAGGAGGAACCCGACCTGCACGGCCGCCCCGATCCGCTGCTGGCCGGCCTGCGGCTCCCCGGCGCGCACGCGGCCACCGGCATGCACGGCGCCGGCGCCGCCCAGCACGACCACGGGCACGACCTGGCCGATGTCGTGGGCCAGATCTCGGCGCGTACGGCGGTGGAGGTCAGCGCCGCCGGCGGACATCATCTGTTCCTGGAGGGCCCGCCCGGAGGGGGTGCATACTGAGCGAGACAGGGGAGGGTCATTGCTACCCGTACAACAACCGGGCCCATTGGTGGCCAAGTACGAGGCAGGGTGGGGCGCGCCACAGGCAGCTTCCGGACGGCTGCGTGCCGTCATCGCCTGCCGTCTCTCGCGCGACGCTGACGACAGCACGAGTATCGCAACTCAGGAGGAGGACGGCCGGACGTTCTGCCGGCTCCGCGGGTGGGACGTCGTCGCTGTCACGTACGACGTCGGAGTATCCGGAGCTATCCGCCCGGAGGAGCGTCCCGGTTTCGGCGTCATCCTCGACAACCTTCCGCTCGTGGACGTGGTCGTCGGCCGCAGCTTGGACAGGTTCTCGCGCAACACGAGCCACTTCGCAGCCCTTGTCGAAACCCTCGACAAGGGCGGGACGACACTCGCCGACGTCAACGGACAGGTCGACCTCACCAGCCCTTACGGACGCTTCGTGACGACGATCATGGTTGCCTTCGCTCAGATGGAGCGAGAGGTGATACAGAGTCGAATCCTGCGTTCTCGGGCGGAGCTGCGCAGGGCGGGGCGATGGCTGGGAGGAGCGGCGCCCTACGGCTACCGCATTGTTCCCGACGGACTAGGCGGAAAGCGGCTGGAGGTCGACGAGAAGACCGCTGCGGAACTCCGCAAGGTCATCAAGCGCGTCATTTCCGGCGTCACTCTGTCGCAGGAAGTTGATCGCCTGAACCGCGAAGGTGTCCTCACGCCCCTCGACTACCGAAAGGCGCTGCGCGGAGAACTCCCTCCCCCGGCACCTGGCTACTCCGAATGGACGTACTCCCCGCTCTATCAGCATCTGCGAAGCGACGTCCTCCGAGGAGTACGTGTCGTAGGAAAGAGGAAGGACCGGAGGATCGTCAGAGACGAGTCAGGAGCGCCCGTCAGGGTCGGTCCGGCACTCGTCGACGACGCGACGTTCTTCGCCCTTCAGAGGACGCTCAACGCGGCCTCTGTGGACCCTAAGCGACCGCGGAGGAAGGCCACGCTCCTCCTACATGTGGCGTGGTGTCCGAACTGCGACGAGACGCTTTACTACAACTCGCGCCAGTACGGGGATAAGCGCCGGGACGTCTACTCCTGTCGCGCGGTGCGGGAGAAGCGATACCGCGACGACGGCACGTGCCCTGGCGTCACGGCCACGGCAAAGCAGTTGGAATCGCACGTCGAGGAGTGGCTCCTGACCAACTTGGGACCGATCCCGTTCAGGGAGCGTGTGCGCATCGGCGGATCGGGGGACCGGGCGGCGATGCTGGAGGAGCTGAACGAAGACATCAGCCACCTAGCAAAGGCGCTCGGGGGTCTCCGCGGAGCGTCCTACGACGCTGTGATGAAGGAACTGGACGCGCGGCAAGAGGCGCTCGACGAACTACAGGCGGAGCCGGTGGAACCCGAACGCTGGGAGTGGGTCCCGACCGGTAAGACTGTCGCAGAGATGTGGGCAGAAGCGGAGGACATCGCGGAGCGACGTCTCTTGCTGCTGTCCCTTGGCCTCCGTGCCGACGTCAAGCCGGCCTACGGAGGTCGCAAGTGGGACCCGGAACGCGTCACCGTCGGACGGCACGAGGATGATCCAAACGCCGCGCGGCTAGCGGAGATCTTGGAAGAAGAGCTAGCGCTCTAGCAACCCGCGAGAGAGCCCCCCGTCAACGTGACGGGGGGCTCCTCTATGTCTGCGGCGGGTGCTCGCTCCACGCGCCCGCAGGGGGTCTCTCGGGGAGCCTGGCGCCTGGCCGGCGCAGGTACCAGCGGACGAACTCCCTGATCACGCGCCCGCGCGGACTTCGCCCTGTTGGGTGCATTGATTGAGCCGCCTGTAGGAACGGGTCCCACTCGTCGTCGGGCATGCGTACGCGGCGCGCCTTGTCGTAGTCGCTTTCCTCGACATCCATGCTCCAACGGTATCCGTCTTGTGGCCACAAACTCAAGACGCAAAGGGGTTGCGCTTGTGGCCACAACGGGTCTAGCTTTGTGGCCACAAAGACGGCACGGAGAACGGCGAACGCCCCGCAGTCCTGGCAGACCATCACGGGGCGTTCGTCCTCAGAAGAGGAGACTCCAATGTACGCCACCACCCCGGTCCTCACCCCCGCAAACCTCACCCCGGCTCAGCTCGACGGCATCGCCTGTCTCGTCTGCGCCGACGAGGAAGGCGCCATGGTGCCTGTGGGCGTCGTCGACGGATGCCAGGTGTTCGCGCACCCGGCCTGCGTGGACGGGATGGACGACGGCACGCCCGGCGTCGCCCTCGTCGTCGGTGCGGCCGACACGCCGGCGGACCGCAAGGCGCTGCGCGCCCTGGCGCACGCTGTCGCCTCCGAGTTGGGACGGCCGGCGGTGTGGGCGACGGACACGGTTCACCGCGTCACGGGCTACTCCGCGCTCTACCTGACGGGCGGCGTCGCGTCGATGCTCGACGCTCCGGCCCTCGTCCTCGTCGGCGAGGCTCTGGCGGCCGGCGTGGACGTCCACGAGCCGCTCAGGGTCGACGAGGTGGCGGAGTGCCCCTGCGGGCTTTTGCTGCGCCACACGCGGCCGTACGTCGACGAGCGCGGAGAGGTCTTCTGCGCGGAGTGCCTGGAGGAGTCCGCCTGCACGTGGTGCGGCGAGTACAACGACACCGAAGACCTGATGATCGTCGAGAGCGGGAACGCGTGGATCCCGCTGCACGCCGGCTGCCTCGACGGGATCCGTCGGGACGTGCTCCCCGTCCTCCACCCGTCGGCCGACGTCCTCCCCGTCTCCTGAGCATCACCGACAGTAACGAAGGGCCGTCTTCGGAGAGTCTCCGGGACGGCCCTCGTCGTTTGTCCGGCCCTCCTCGTCCACGTCGAGGAGAGCCCTAGCTATCCACAGCCTGCTGTGGATAACTCCAGAGAGTGACCACCTTGACTCGTTCGACTACTCAGTGTGTCTACTTAGGTCATTTCTAGAGTCAAAGTGTCAAACTAAAGGGGTTCTCCAAGTCGCTCTATAACGTGTTAGGGCTGGCTCAGGATTGGGGTTCAGTTTGGCACTTTGGCTTCAGTCTGGCCGGAGGACGATCCCGCCTGACGTCGACGGGGAGTGACGAGTCGACGAAGGCGCCACTCCGACGTCACATCCTCCGCGCTCCGCCCCATAACTCCTGTGTGTGCGCACCAAACATCTGACGGTCTGCGCCCCATAACCACGGTGTACCCGCGCGCGTTGCGCGGGATCACCGACAACAAGGGGAACTGAGCATGGAGGAGTTCAGCGGGCCGGCACGACGTCCCACGCGGCGCGGCTACGAGGAGGTGGAAGCGGAGCACTTCGTCAGGGAGCTGGAGGAGGGGGGAGCGTACGTCTCCCCGGGCGTGGCGACGCCGTGGAGAGGGCTGGAGGGGCACGACCCCTTCGACGACGAGGACCCGGAGGAGCGTAGCGAGCGGTACTGGCGCGAGTGGCACGAGGCATCGGAGAACGACGAAGAGCGCCCGCCACGACGTCCCGTAGGGCGCGCGAGGGACATAGAGCCCCCGTTCGAGGCCCCTGTGATCACGCGCGTGGACCCGGAGATAGCCCGACGCTACGCGGAGCGTCAGGCGCAGCAGAGGGCCACGGTGGGGGAACCCGCGACCTACGAGACGGCAGGTGGTGTGGTCACCGTCGACGGCCTGACGAAGGTGTGGCGCGGCCCGTGCGCCCGCTGCTCGCAGCCATGGGAGCAGCGACGGCCCGTCTCCCAGCGTCAGAGGTGGCGGACTCTGTGCTCAGAGGTCTGTAAGAAGGCGTGGGACCGCGAGCGCGCCCGTGACCGCAAGCGACGTCAGCGGGGCAACGAAGCGGCGTGATGTCACGCCTTCGTATAACTAGTGGAGGGGGCGCCGCTCAGTCGCCCCCTCCTCGTCGCTCCTCATTCCGCGCCGCTCCCCCTCTCGTGGCGGCGCTAGGTCCGGCGACGTCGAGCCGGCTGTGTTGAGGTACCGCTCTCTCCTCCGTGACCTCCACGCCTGACGCTCCGTCGCCGGACCTTCAATCTTGTTTCGCGCTGCCTGCGGGCGGCGCTTTCTTTTTGTCCAGATCAGGGAGAAGGACACCCCCGATACCAACGCGGAGAACCCCATGAACCTTGACGTGCCCAGCGCTTCCGCGCGGCCGTGCCCCGAGTGCGGGCGATACCTGCCACGGACGCGAGCCAACTTCCACGTCGATCCCAGTTGCGCTGACTTCCTCCGGCGCGTGTGCCGGGACTGCGTGAACTCGCAACGCCGCACGCGCTACCGACGGAACCCAGAGCCGGTCAGGGAGCGCGAGCGTCAGCGCCGTGCCGCGCGGACGGAGCTGATGCGCAACTCCCCACAGTGGGCGCCTACAGAGCGCCACACGGCGACTGACCAACTCGGGTCGGTCGCCTTTTCCATGTCATACGAGAGGACACCATGAGCAATCCCGAACTGACGGCAGCACTCGCCACCGTGCCGGACATCGCACGCACGGAGCGGCTGTTCGACGAGGCGAAGACGCGTCTTCGTGAGCACCCCCACGGCGTAGCCCCTGACGTCGCCCGCAACGAAGTGATCGACGCTGCCGTGAGCGCGTTCCACGCTGACGGCTCCTGGCCGTCGGATCTGGGCAAGCGCGCCGCGAGGGCGCACACATCGGCGCTGGAGTGGGAGGCGGAGCGCCTGGCGCGCATGAGGGCGAAGGACTCGACGGAGCTTCTGGCCTACGACACACGGCAGGCACTCGCGTCCGACGCACTGGAGCACCTCGGGACGAGGCTCGACGAGGTGCTGAGCGACGCCAGGACGGCCGCGGAGACGCTCGGAGACGTGCGGAGCGCGGACGCTGCCATCAAGGCAGGAGGAGCCGTCGTGGCGGCGTGGAGCACGCTTCAGAGGCTCGTTGACGAGCTGAGCAACATCCGTGCGGCGCAATGGGAGTTGCTGGATCCCGGTCCGCGTCCCTGGTCCATCGCCGGCGCCGACGACACGGACGAGCGTCGGAAACTTCGGGCATGGAGGCGACAGGGCTACGGCGAAGTCCGGGGAACCCTCGACGACGTCCCCAACTTCGTTCAGGACGCCACCCGTACGGGCCGGTACTCGGAAACGGTGCTCCTGTGGCTTGCGGGCGTCGAGACGGCCTACGTCCCGACGTCGTTCGGAGATCTCCAGGACGACGCAGGCGCGAAGGATCTCGTCGACGTCTTCGCAGGCGCTGACGGCCCTGTCGTCGACTACTCGCCGCACGTCGCTCCGGTCCGCGAGCCACGCCCGGCGCAGACCTACGAGCACTCATCCACTCCCCATCTGGACTACTCGCAGCCCAATCCGGAGAAGCCGACGGCCAAAGCCGCGCACTCGGACCGCGAGCCGTCGACCACCGACTACTTCTAGGAGCAACCATGAGCGAACCGACCACGGAGCAGCAGCTCACCGAAGTCCGAACCGAACTCGCCCGCCTGCGCGCCGGACTCGCCGCCGGCCTGACGCCGGAGCAGAGCGCCCGACTGGCAGGAGCCACGGAGGAGGAGCTGACGGCCGACGCACAGGCATTCGCTGCGGATCTCGGCGTCGCCGGCTCAACGACTCCCGCGCCACGCTCCGGTGGCCCCCGCGGAGGCGACGTCGGCACCGGCGCCGGAACCGTGAGCGGCGGCGCTGAGCGATACCGCCAGAAGCACCCGCAGCGCGAGCCCCGACCGGATGAGCAGCGCCGAACCAATCCCTTCCAGGAGCGGACCTACACCATGGAGAACCGATGATCTCGACATTCCTCTTCGACGAGTACGCGTCGGCCGTCCGCGACCACGCGATGACGCTGACTGGCCAGGCCGTGAGCGTCAACCTCGTCGGTGGGCAGACGCTGGCCGGGACTCTGACGTACACGTCGATCACGGGTCCGCAGGGCTCGACGGTGTGGCCGTCTGTCCTCACGGTCACCGTGGCGACGAAGGCTCACAAGGTCCGCTTGGACCACGTGTCGTCGCTAGGACAGGGCTAGCCAGCCTGGCGTGACGCCCACCACCGTCGGAGGAACACCCAGCTACGACGAACACGGAGCCATACAGCGTTAGCGATGTGCTGCCCCATTCCGGCCAGGACACCAGCAACAAGTGCGCTAAGAAGGAAAGAACCCACCGAAGATCCTTCGCGGATAGCGGTGGGGAACGTTGGACCCCACCGCGGACTAATGCGGTTGCGGCTCGCTGTTGTGCGAGCGTCCACGTGGGGTCCGGCGTGGTCCGGCCGTAGGTGGGGACGTACTCACCCACCCGTATGCGGCAAGTGTACCAACAGCATTGACCCAACACCCCATTGGAGGCGCAATGCCGCACCGCGGGAAGCCAGGGCCGAAGCCCAATCCGGGCGCGCCCCGCTCGCGCCACAAGCCCGACGAGAGGCCCGTAACGTACCTTCCGCCCGACGGATGCCAGGATGATCCACCCCCGCTCCCGCCGGGGCGGGAGTGGTCTGAGGCGGAAGAGCAACACTGGCGGGAGCTGTGGCAGTCGCCACAGGCTGACGTATGGGAAGACTCCGCCTTCCCCGCGGTTGCCGCTCTCGTCGTCGCCACGTCGACAGTGCTCAGCGGAGGACGACCAAGCGCTCAACTCATAGGTGAGCAAAGGGCGTTGATGAACGATCTTGGTCTGACGCCTGCCTCGATGGAGCGTCTGCGCTGGGTTGTCGGTGAGGCGCCCGGCGCTGTACGGGCGGACTGATGAGCCGACGTCAGCAGCGCGCACAGCGCATGCGCGACGAGGCACGCGGTGTGGACACGAGGACCGGTGAGATAGCGCAGTACTCGTGTCCGTCCCGCCTCCTGGCGCCGGCCGTCGTGGAGGAGTGGCTCACGCCTGCGGAGGTGGAGACGCTCAGCGATGGTGACGCTGTGATGCGTGCTTGGTCCCGTTGGCGAGACGCCCGCGACGAATACGCACTCTCTCTCGACGACAGCACACGCCACCTGCGCGCCCGCGTCGCACAGCTCTGCGGTCCGACGAGCCGGCCCGTGTGGCGCGACGGGCTGGGCGAACGATGGCACACGCGTCAGCCGTAGCAACGCTCTGACCTGCATAGACACCACCCGGGTAATCCCCTCCTGCACCCTTCCGCGCCGTTAAGGTGCTGGGCCTCGCCCCGTAACTGCGACGCAGATAGGTCGCGGGATCAAACGAGGGCGGCCCTCTGAGAGGCCGTGAGGCGCCCGCAGGGGGCTTTCTAGGAGTGTCTGGGTGGCGCGCTAGGGCCGTTTCTTTGCATAAGTTCAGTGTCACGCTTTCTGTAAACGTGCAGGTCAAACCACACATAGACGTAACGGAGCCCTGGGGGAGCAAATCCCTCGGGGCTCTTCGCATTCCCAGGAGGAACCGTGTTCACGACCGAGATCACCGCCAAGTGCAGTCGGCCGGGATGCCGGTTTACCCGATCGGCCCGACGTCGGGATGACGGGCGGTGGAAGAAATCAAAGTTCTGCTCTGCCGAATGTTCGGTGTACATGCGTCGTGCTCACACGGCGCTCCGAAACGAGAACGGGGAGGAGGCGGTCGAACTTCTTCGACTGTGCAAGGTGCTCGACGCTCGGCGAACTCAGTACGTGCGCGTCGACGAGATATTCAGAAGGCCCCACGCGTCGCCTGACGTGGACGAGTAGCGCCCCGAAAACCATTCAGCCCCGGCGGACGCGTCGGGGCTTTGCCATGTCTGGACATCAAATGACCCATGATCCAACGCGGTGCCTCCGTCCTGGATGCCGTTTCGCGCCTTTGCCGGCGATGACGGAATCCGGAGGGCTGGAGGTGTTCGCGTATTGCAGTCCCGCATGTAAGGACTGGACCGAATCGGCATTGACCGTTGCCCGGAGAGAGCACTCCCCAACGGTCGAACGTCAGGCGGAACGCCTCGACGTTTTGGCGCGTTTGCTGGACCTGCGTGAGCACCCGTCGGAATACGACGCTGCAAACGGTGGTGTTTGATGGCTGCCGACCTTGACATCGTCGGATCGGCAGCCGTTGACGTCGTTCCGATCGCGCCGAACTTCCATAACAAGATGAAGGCCATCGCCCTTCCCGCAGCTCAGCGGGTGGGTGAGGAGGCCGGCCGACGGTTCGGCGACGCTATGTCTCGGCATATCGTCTTGACGATCCCCAACGCCATCAACAACGGCGGAAACGCCGCGAGAACGGCGTCAACGCGCGCTGGCAACGACAACGCCGGTGCGTTTGGGCGAGCGTTCAAGTCTCGCTTGGAGGTTGCGTTCCGTTCGCTGCCTCGTCCCGACGTTCGTCTCAGCACAACGGGTTTTGACGCGGATCTTGCGCGAATCAGAAGCCGCATGGAGTCGCTCAGCAACAAGCGCATCGGTGTCGACATCGACGCCGCTACCGCTTTTGCGGAGCTGGAGGCCATCGACGCCAAGCTTGCGGAATTGGGAGCCAGAAGCCCCAATATCCAGGTTCGCTCTGACATCGCAACCGCCCGCGCCGAACTCGCGGAGATGCAGCGTCAGGTAAATGACCTGGACCGCGACGACGTCCGCATCCGTGTCACGGCAAATACGGCTCAGGCGCAAGGCGCCCTGATGCAACTCGGCATCGCGCTGGGAGCCGTAGCCGCTATCCCGCTGCTCCCCATTGCGGCTGCCGGTATTGGTGCCATTGCGTCCGCGGCCGTCGCTGCCGGTGCTGGCGTCGGTGCACTGGCGCTAGCTGCCGTCCCGGCAATCAAGGACGTCACGAGCGCCATACAGGCGAAGAGCGCAGCCGAAAAAGAGGCTGCAAACTCCACGAACAATGCTGCGGCTGCCAGCGTCAAGGCGGCACAGTCCGCCCTCCAGATGGCCTCCGCTCAGCAGTCCCTCGCGGCTGCCCACCGGAACGCTGGGCGCTCCATAGCGCAGGCCAACCGCCAGGTGGAGGACGCCGAACGCGCCCTAGGCCAGGCAGCCGCGCGAGCCATGGAGCAGCGGGAGCAAGCAGCACAAGCCATCGAGCGCGCAGAGCGCTCCCTCCTTGACGCCAAACGTCAGGCGCGCCAGGCGGAGGAAGACCTCACCCGGGCGCGCGAGGACGCCGCCCGTCAGCTCTCCGATCTGAACGACCAGTTGGAGCGCGGGAGGCTCGACGAGCGAGAGGCCACTCTCCGGCTGACGGAGGCGGAGGCCGAACTCGCCGCCGTCCGCGAATCCTACGAGGCTGGCACAGCTACTGAACTGGAGATGCAGCGGGCGCAGCTTGCGTACGACCAAGCAGCGCAGGCAGCAAAGGACCAGCAGAAGGACTACGCACAACTCCAGAAGGACGCGGAGGCCGCGAAGAAGGCCGGCGTCGACGGCAACGAGGACGTCAAGACAGCCGCGGACCGTCTCGCCGACGCACAGCAGAACGTCAAGGACCAGACGGAGGCCGTCGCGCAGGCCCATCAGGACGCCGCTCAGGCGCAGGTGGATGCCGCACAGACTGTCGCCGATGCTCAGCGACGTCTTGCCGACGCCGTCACGAACGCGGCTGACGTTCAAGTCCAGGCAGCAGAGTCCATTAAGTCCGCAGAGCGGGGAGTCGAGTCGGCGCGCCTGTCGTCCATCGACACCACGGCGCAGGCGGTCACGAAGGCGGACGAGTATCGGGAAGCACTTGCGAAACTGACGCCGGCACAGCGGGAGTTGTACGACTCCATCGCCGGCCCGAAGGGTCTGATCGACGCCTTCAAGGCGTGGTCGAAGGAGCTACAGCCCGACGTCCTCCCGATCTTCACTAGGATGATCGACGGAGCGAAGAACGCGCTCCCCGGCCTGTCGCCGCTCGTCCGTACATCCGCTGACGCCGTCGGCGAACTCATGGACCGCGCGAGCGCGGACATGAAGCGCCCGTTCTGGCAGCGCTTCAAAAAGGGCATAACCGAAAGCGCGAAGCCGGCGATCGTCGGTCTGGGTATATCCTTCGGCAATGTCTTCAAGGGCATGTCGGGGGTAATCGACGCCTTCTTCCCGCACATGGAATCCATCTCTGAGCGAATGCAGTCCATCACGAAGCGCTTCGCGAACTGGGGGACGGGGCTTCGAGGAAGCCCCGAATTCGAGCGCTTCCTCGACTACGCGAGTCGTATGGGTCCGACGGTTGCCGAATCATTCGGCGACATCGGCCGCGCCTTCTTCGAGATTGCACACTCACTCGCGCCCATCTCCGGTCCGCTGCTCAAGTTCCTAGGAATGATGGCGGACGGCGTTGCGACTATTGCCGAAAACGCGCCGTGGCTCGTTCAGGGAATCTGGCTACTGATCATCGCCACGAAGCTCTGGACCATTTCAGTTTGGGCGCTGAATACCGCCATGTACGCGAACCCCATCGGGCTGATTGTCGTGGGGATCATCGCACTGATTGCGATCGTCGTACTGGCCTACAAAAAGTGGGATTGGTTCCGCGAGGCGGTTCACGCGACGTGGGAAGGCATCAAGATTGCCACCCTGTGGACGTGGGAAAAGATCCTGAAGCCCACGTTCGAGGGCATCTGGTGGTTCATGAAGAAGGTCGGCGAAATAGCCGTCTGGCTTTGGAAGAACGCCATCTCGCCCGCCTTCAACTTCATCGCACTGGCAGGCAAGATCCTCTTTGCCGTGCTGGTCACGTTGGTGTTCACGCCGATCTGGATAGCGATCCAGATTCTCGGCGCGATCGTGATGTGGCTGTGGGAGGTGGCATTCAAACCCGCCTTCGAGTTCATTGGCAACCTAGCCAAGGCGACGTGGGAAGACTACCTGAAGCCGTTCTTCAAGTTCGTGTGGGACGGTATCAAGTGGGTGGGCGACCAATTCGTCTGGCTATACGACCACGCAGTCAAGCCTTCTATGGACTGGATCTCCAGTAAGGCAACCTGGCTCTGGGACAAGGCACTGAAGCCTGCCCTGGAAAACATCTGGGACGGCCTGAAGTGGGTCGGAGATCAGTTCGTGTGGCTGTATGACCACACGGTTAAGCCTGCATGGGACTGGGTCCAGGAAAAGACCGACTGGCTTTACGACAAGGCGCTGAAGCCCGCATTCAAGAACATCAAGACGGCCGTCGGACTCCTGGGTGATGCGTTCGAGGATGCGAAGAAGAGCATTAAGACGGCCTGGGACGCAATCGCCGCCGTTGCCGCAAAGCCCGTGAACTGGATCGTGGACTTTGTCTACACCCGCGGGATCAAGGCTGTGTGGGACAAGATCGCCGAATTCGTCGGACTCGATCCGCTCCCGAAGGCACCCAAGCTCCTCGAAGCTCCCGAGAAGTTCGCCGACGGTGGCCGTACCCGCGGAGGGATCCCGGGCAAGGACAGCATTCCTGCGCTGCTCATGGCCGACGAATTCGTCATTAAGCGCGACAGTGCGCGGAAGATCGGGTTCGGTCGGCTCGCGTACATGAACGAGCACGGTGAGATCCCCGCCTTCGCCGACGGCGGCATCGTCGGCGCTCTGGGATCCGCGTGGGACTGGACGAAGGACAACGTCTCCGACGTCGTCGGCAAGGGCATCGACTGGGCTTCGACGGCCGCGGACCTCATTGCCAACCCGTCGAAGATCTGGGCGCGGCTCCTGAAGCCGGTCCTCGATAAGGTCCGCGAGCGACTCGACGTCGGGGGACTGGGATCGCTGCTCGCAAAGATCCCCGGGAAGATGGCCGGTGGTCTGAAGGATAAGATCATTGACGCTGTCTCGTCCATGGGCGCCGGTGGCGGAGGCAGCTACGCCGGCGGGAACGGCGGCTCTGGCGTCGCCCGGTGGCGGCCGACGGTCCTCCAGGCGCTCAGCATGACGGGCAACCCTGCGTCGTACGCGGACCTGACGCTCCGGCGGATGAATCAGGAGTCTGGCGGTAACCCCACGATCGTCAACAAGTGGGATAGCAACTGGGCTGCGGGCTATCCGTCGGTCGGCCTGATGCAGGTCATCGGCCCGACGTTCCGTTCGTACGCAGGCAAGATGCGCAACGTCGGCCCGTTCTCCTATGGCGTCTCGACGAACCCTCTCGCCAACATCTACGCGTCCATGCGCTACGCGAAGGCTGCGTACGGCAACCTGCCAGCCGCGTACAACCGCCCCGGCGGCTACGCCTTGGGCGGTCGCGTGGCGGAGCGCCTCGCACCGACGTGGTTCGACGACGGGGGCTACCTCCCGCCCGGTCTGAGCGTCGTAGCGAACGGCACCGGGAGGCCGGAGCCGGTGATGACCACTCAGCAGTGGGCCACGATTCGTGAGGCTGCGCAGGGCCGACGAGGAATCGACGCTGACTCCGTCAACGTCTACGTCTCGACGACGCTCGACGGCAAGGAACTCACGGGACACGTGGACAAGCGCATCGAGGTCCGTGAGACCGAGATTGCCAGGGACCTCAATCAAGGTCGCTGGATCTAACGCACAGCCACGCACACATCAGGGTCGGTCCCGCCACGGGGCCGACCCTTTTTTGTTCCCGCGGGCCGTCAGGGTCCGCGGGCTCTCGACTTCGGAGGAGTAAGTCATGTTCGGACAGCCAGCGAAGAAGCAGAACGTCACGTGCCCGCAGTGCGGCGCTGCCATTGAGCAGAAGCCAGGACCGGGACGCGTCAAGCAGTTCTGCTCCGAGGCGCACGGGCGGAGTTGGCGCCTTCGCATGCGCCACGCCGGATGGCTCTAGGCGCTCTTGACGTCCGCACCCCTGAGCGTGATGGTCGTAGAACATTGCGCAATCTGCGTGACGACGGAGGACACCATGGCTCTACGATCATTCGGCAAGGACCCGGAGACCAACGGCGACCACTGCCCCACGGTGTGGCTCGACGAGGAGAAGGGGGAGTTCGTTTTCCAAGGGTGGAAGGCGGACGAGGTACTCCAGGCACAATGCCTGACGACGGGTCCGATCCCCGACAGTGAGGCAGTCGTCAGGCTGCCTGTCCGGATGGTCCAGCAGATCAGGGAGGCGTGCGATGTCGCAGAAGGTTCCGCCGTTCGCTGAGCTGCTCGCAGGCTGTCAGCGTTCCGCGGTTCATCTGGAGACACGCGACGTCTACGGGGTGGCGGAGGAGGACGCCGACTTCGCCGCCTGGCGTGACGGTTGGGAGTACGACCACGACGACCGCTCGTCGTGGTGGAACGGCTTCCACGAGGCTGTGGCCGATGCTGTGGGCCGTGGCGTCGCCGTGCGTCGCGCTCGCGTCGTATCAGAGCCCGTGAGCGACTACATCCGCTACGAGCACTCCTGTACGCCGCAGAACCTTGCGGCCGGCGAAGACGTCCGCTGGCTACCCCGGCGCCTGGCGTCGGATCTCCAGCTCCCTGGAAACGACCTCTGGATCTTCGACGGTCGTCTGATCCGCTTCAGTCTGTTCGCAGGCGACGGGCGGTTCGTCGAAGACGTCATGGAGGACTCGCCCGACGTCGTGAAGCGCCACGCGGAAGCGTTCGAGGCAGTCTGGGGACGCGCCATCCCACACGACGACTACGAGATCTGAGCGACGCCCGACGATGCAGTCTCCCTACCCATCGACGGCACTCGACGCCGCACGTCGCGCCATCGCGGAGCAGCTCCGCGAGATACGGCGGGACGCCGGCCTGTCGGGTAGGGAGATTGCAGCACGCGCAGGGTGGCAGCCGTCGAAGGTCTCCCGTCTCCAGAGCGCGACTACACCCCCGTCAGACGACGACATCCGCGCGTGGTGCATGGCATGTGGTGCGGAGGACCGGATCCCGGATCTCCTGGCAGCCAACCGGACCGCGGACTCCATGTATCTGGAGTGGCGCCGTGTTCAGCGCACTGGATTGCGACGGCTGCAAGAGTCGCGCATCCCGCTGTATGAGCGAACGCGACAGTTCCGCGTCTACAGCTCCACCGTGGTCCCGGGGTTCCTCCAGACGTACGAGTACGCCGCAGCCCTCCTGGCGAACATTGCACGCGTCCACGGGACGCCGGACGACGTTGCCGACGCAGCATCGGCCCGAGTCGAGCGCTCGCACATCATCCGCAAGGGGAACCACCGGTTCGGGATCCTCGTGGAGGAGTCAGTCCTCCGCCACGTCGTCGGAGACGCTGCGACGATGGCAGGACAGTTGGGCTACCTGTTGAGCGTCATGGCCCTGCCCTCCGTGTCCGTCGGCATCGTCCCAGCCGGCCGACCGCGGGAGATGTGGACGCTGGAGACATTCACCGTCTTTGACGAGGGACGGGTTCACGTCGAACTCCTGACGGCCGCGATCACCGTGACGGCCCCCGGTGAAGTCGCGCAGTATGCGCACGCATTCGAGGAGATGGCTTCCCTGGCGGTCTACGGATCGCAGGCACGGTCACTCATCTCAGTCGCGATTGACTCGCTCGACTGAGGTTGCATAGAACTCCGTAGAATTTCGTGGAACCTAGTCCCGCATCGCACCTAACTTCGTGCTTAGCCATCTCGCGCACAGTGGGTGATCACATGCAGGGATTAGGAGGCGTCATGGCGCGCCCGAAAACACAGAGGTTGCCGGCCGTCGGAACGGTCGTCCTCGACACCGCCCGGCAGGTCTTCGCGGAATTCCGCGGAGTGGTGGACGGGAACTTCTATCTCCGCCCCATCGGAGGGGGGCGTGAGTGGGAGGTATCCCCGGAATTCGTCAAGCCGGCCACGGCCGCTGAGCGACGCCGGGCGGGGGTGTGACGGATGGCCCTGACCCGGAAACACGAGGTCCAGCTTTCTGACCCACTGGCGGACCAGGAGCCGAAGCCCGTGCCTGGCTGTAAGACCTGCTTTGCACTGTTCAAGCAGTGGCAGGACTTCAGCCACCCGCACAGCCCCAACTACAACCCGTCGAAGGCAACGGACAGGGCCGTCGAGATGCGCCGGCACGAGCACGGGGAGGCTGCGAAGTGACACCCGTATCCCGCGTCGCCCCGTACCCGCTTCTGGCGCCCGACGAGGGCATCGCAGCTCTTCCGGAGAAGCTGTTCGTCGAGTGCGCTCAGTGCCTGGAGACCGAGACCGTGACGTCGGAGGACGAAGCGCGGAAGTGGGCGACAAAGCACCTGACTGACCGCCGCTCTCTCGTCGGCCGTCCCCACGACCGCTTCCGCCTCACCTCCACGCGTCGCTGGAGTCTGAAGCCCACATAGACCCGCGTGCGGCGCCCGTGCGTCGCGCGTGGAGGGCGCGGCGGGAGTGGGAGTGCCGGTGAGGTCGGCCCACCCCACTCCCGCTAGCGTCCTGGTCCGTCCGACGGCTCCCCTGCGAAGGGGTGGACGGACTGAAGCCCCGTCACCTTGGTACCCCCAGTACCGGGTGACGGGGCTTCTTATATCTGGCGATCCTTCTCTGTGTATGCTTCACCGTGTACCCCCCGGCGCCGGGAAGACGATGCTGGCGGAGCGGCTGCCGGGGATTCTGCCCCGGCTCACCCGGCAGGAGTCCCTGGAGGTCACGGCGGTGCACTCGGTCGCCGGGCTCCTGCCGCCCGACAAGCCGCTGATCGACGTCGCGCCCTACTGCGCCCCGCACCACTCGGCCACCATGCAGGCGCTCGTCGGCGGCGGCGCGGGCGTCGCCCGCCCCGGCGCCGTGTCGCTCTCCCACCGGGGGGTGCTGTTCCTCGACGAGACGCCCGAGTTCAGCAGTCAGGCCCTCGACGCCTTGCGGCAGCCCCTGGAGGCGGGGCAGGTCGTGATCGCCCGTAGCGCGGGGGTGGTGCGGTTCCCCGCCAGGTTCCTGATGGTGCTCGCCGCCAACCCGTGTCCGTGCGGGCGCTTCTCCTTGCGCGACGACCTGTGCGAATGCCCGCCCTCCGCGGTCCGCCGGTACCAGGCCCGGCTCTCGGGTCCGCTGCTGGACCGCGTCGACCTGCGTGTCGAGGTCGACCGTGTCACGCGGGCCGAACTCACCGATCGCGGGACCCGCGGCGAGTCCTCCGTGGCCGTCGCGGATCGGGTGCGCGCCGCCAGGGAGCGGGCGGCCGCCCGTTTCGCGGGCACACCCTGGCGGACCAACAGCGAGGTCCCCGGCAAGGATCTGCGCGGTCGCTGGTACGCCGAGATCGGAGCGATGGACGAGGCCGAGCGCCAGTTGGAACGCGGAGCGCTCACCGCGCGCGGGCTCGACCGGGTCCTGAGGGTCGCCTGGACCGTCGCGGACCTCGTGGGGCACGACCGGCCCGGCGTGACGGACGTGGCCCTCGCGCTGCAACTGCGGACCGGCGTGCCGCGCGGCGTGCCGATGGCCATCGGGGCGCTGACGTGACCGGAGGCGAGGGGAACGGGGTCGCGGGGGACGGTGCGGAGGGAAGCGGTGGTGAAGTGACCGCTGCGGAGGGGAGTGGTGGTGACATGAGCGCTGCGGAGGCAGCCGACGCCGGCGCCCCGGGCGACGAACTGCTCGGGCGGATCTTCCTGACCCGGGTGCTGGAGCCCGGTGACGAGGTGGCCGGGCGGTGGGTGCGTGAGCTGGGGGTCGGCGAGGTGGTGCGGCGGTTGCGCGGGGCGGGGCCGCCCTTGGCGGGGGTCGGCGAGAAACGGTGGTCCGGGCTGCTGGCGCGGGCCCGGCGGGCCGAACCGGAGCGGGACCTGGAGGTGGCCGGGGCGGCGGGCGTGCGGTTCGTGCGCCCGGGGACGGCGGAGTGGCCCGGGCAGCTCGACGACCTCGGGGACGCCAGGCCCCTGGGGCTCTGGGTGCGGGGACCGGCCGGCCTGCGGATATGGGCGCTGCGGTCCGTGGCTGTGGTGGGCGCTCGGGCCTGTACCGAGTACGGCGCCCACATGGCCGTCACCGTCGCCGCGGGCCTCGCCGAGCGGGGCTGGGTGGTCGTCTCGGGCGGCGCCTACGGAGTCGACGGGGCCGCCCACCGGGGCGCCCTCGGCGCCGGCGGTGCCACCGTCGCCGTGCTGGCCTGCGGTGTCGACCGGCCCTATCCGCGCGGGCACACGCAGCTGATCGGCAGAATCGCCGAGCAGGGGCTGGTGGTGGGCGAACTGCCGCCGGGCGACCATCCGACGCCCAGCCGGTTCATCGTGCGCAACCGCGTGATCGCCGCGCTGACCCGGGGGACCGTGGTCGTCGAGGCCGCGCTCCGCAGCGGGTCGCTCGTCACCGCGCGGGCGGCGCAGCGCCTGGGACGGCACACCATGGGCGTACCCGGGCCGGCCACCAGCGCGCAGTCGGCCGGGGTGCACGAACTGCTGCGGGGGGAGGCGACGCTTGTCACCGACGCGGCAGAGGTCGTCGAGCTGGTCGGTGACATGGGCGAGCTGGCGCCCGCCCGGCGCGGGCCGGTGCTGCCGCGTGACCTGCTGCCGCCCGGTGCCCGGCAGGTCCTGGCCGCGCTGCCCGGACACCGGACGGCCTCAGTCGCGGAGATCGCCAGGGAGGTGCCGACGACCGAGGACGACGCGATCGTGAGGCTGTACGAACTCAGAGCACTCGGTCACGTCGAACGACACGGCGATGGCTGGAAGTTGACACGCCAGGCGATGACGTCCCTTCGCGGTGGGCGACAGGGATGTTGACCGAGCGTGTTCGGCCGTCCGGGGGAATCCCGATGCCCTTGGGAAATCAGGCAGTTGGGCTGTTCGTGGTGATCACGCAGAGCGAGCGTCATGCCCCGGTGGAGCGCCCCGTGGAACGTTTCTGCGCACGCTACTCACCCCCTCCTTCGCACACCGCGACGCTTCAGTCACGCTACGCTCACGAGGACCCAGACGCAGTCCGGCAACTCCACACCGGAGCGACAGCTCACCCACGTACCACTTTTCACGGCAGAACGGCACAAGGCGACGAATGCCCCAGCACACCTCCGGGTCCGACCGGGCGGCGATCCCCCCAGCCGCCCGCGACGGTGGCAGCGATCGGCCGCCCGCTCCCTCGACGCTCGACGAGCTCTGGCGGTCGTACAAGGAGACGGGGGACGAGCGGCTGCGGGAGCAGCTGATTCTGCACTACTCGCCGCTGGTGAAATACGTGGCCGGCCGGGTGAGCGTGGGGCTGCCGCCCAATGTCGAGCAGGCGGACTTCGTCTCGTCCGGGGTGTTCGGGCTGATCGACGCGATCGAGAAGTTCGACGTGGACCGCGAGATCAAGTTCGAGACGTACGCGATCACGCGGATCCGCGGCGCGATGATCGACGAACTGCGGGCGCTGGACTGGATTCCGCGGTCGGTGCGGCAGAAGGCGCGCAACGTCGAGCGGGCGTACGCGACGCTGGAGGCCCGGCTGAGACGGACGCCGAACGAGGGGGAGGTGGCGGCCGAGCTGGGCATCGCGGTGGACGAACTGCATGCGGTTTTCAGCCAGTTGTCGCTCGCCAACGTCGTGGCGCTGGAGGAGTTGCTGCATGTCGGGGGCGAGGGCGGCGACAGGCTGAGCCTGATGGACACGCTGGAGGACACCGCCGCCGACAATCCGGTGGAGGTGGCCGAGGACAGGGAGCTGCGGCGGTTTCTGGCGCGGGCGATCAACACGCTGCCCGAGCGGGAGAAGACCGTGGTCACGCTGTACTACTACGAGGGGCTCACGCTCGCCGAGATCGGCAACGTGCTCGGGGTGACCGAGAGCCGGGTGAGTCAGATCCACACCAAGTCCGTTCTCCAGCTGCGTGCGAAACTGGCGGCCTTCGGCCGCTGACCTGGCCTGATGTCGACGGGGTGGTGTGCTGCACTCCCGCCGGGGGTGGCGCGTCCGTAGAGTGGTCGACGTGCCAAGGATTCGAGCGGCCTCCGTGGCCGAGCACCGGTCGATGCAGCGAGCCGCCCTGCTGGACGCGGCTCGTTCCCTGCTGTCGGAGGGCGGGACGGAGGCGCTGACGTTCCCGGCTCTCGCCGAGCGCACGGGACTCGCGCGGTCGTCCGTGTACGAGTACTTCCGCTCCCGGGCCGCCGTGGTCGAGGAACTGTGCGAGGTCGACTTCCCCGTCTGGGCCGCAGAGGTCGAGCGGGCGATGGCCGCCGTGGAGGGCGCCGAGGCCAAGGCCGAGGCGTATGTGCGGGCGCAGCTCGCGCTCGTGGGGGACCGGCGGCACCGGGCCGTCGTGGCGATCTCCGCGAGTGAGCTGGACGCCGGGGCCCGGGAGAAGATCCGGGCGGCGCACGGAGGGCTCGTCGCGATGATCGTCGACGCGTTGCGGGACCTGGGGCACGCGGAGCCGCGACTGGCGGCGATGCTGGTGCAGGGGGTCGTGGACTCGGCGGTGCGCCGGATCGAACTGGGTGCGGAGGAGCCGTCGGTGGTGGCCGAGGCCGCGGTGTCGATGGTGCTTCGGGGAGTGCGCGGCTGACGCCGAGGTGCACTTGGGCGGACGTACGGCGGCCCGGCTGCCGCGGTGGGCGACACCGGGCTCCGAGGTCCATCCGTGCTGACACCCATGTCGCCACGGTACGGCCGGATGGCAGCATGGCGCGGCCGTCCGGGAAGCCGCCCGGAAGCCCTCGGCCCCGCC
>NZ_JBSFCI010000012.1:0-172731 GCF_053593375.1 Streptomyces sp. NPDC002309
GGACCAGAACGCCCAACACCGTTCGGGGCGTTCGGCTGAGCATGGGTTCTGGCAACAGAACTCACTCCCGCTCAGTCTTTAGGAACGGTTGTGCAACCCCGGTCTGAGACGCAAGAGGTCATCCTTCGGAGCGGGCGAGCGAGCGAAGGCAGGCGGAGGTGACCGCAGGAGGAGGTGGTGGGAAACGCCTTTCCAGCAGACGTCCGCCGACAGGCCGGTGTCGCGGCAGCGGCATGGCGAACCTTCCCCCGTGACGGCACTGTTCCCCCGGCCGCCGCATGACGTGCGCGATGACGGAACTGGTCATGATCCGGTCATGCGCGGCGTAACCATAGCCATAGGGCGACAGGCCGTAGCAAGGGGTGATTTCGGTTGCCGAGGAGGACTGGCGCGAACATGGCTACTGCCCGGTAACCCGGCCGCGGTCTTCACTCCTTGTCCACATGTGGGGCTAGCTGTGTGTTTCCTGTGGGAGGGCGCCGGTGGCGTCGCCCGCGGAGGCTTGCCGAGAATGGCTGGATATCGGCGGTTGGATCGGGGCGTCCGACCGCGTTCGTACTCTCGTGGGAATTTCCGATTTCGGGCACGCGGGAGCACTTTTGAGCGTCCGTCGGATCGTAGGCTGCCCGTCATGTGCGGAATCGTGGGATACGTGGGGTCGCAGTCGGCGATCGAGGTCGTGACCGCCGGGTTGAAGCGGCTGGAGTACCGGGGTTACGACTCGGCCGGTGTCGCCGTGCTCGCGGAGGGCGGGCTGGAGTCGGCGAAGAGGGCCGGGAAGCTGCTCAACCTCGAGAAGGAGCTGGTGGAGCGGCCGTTGCCGATCGGCTCCACGGGGATCGGGCACACGCGGTGGGCCACGCACGGCGGCCCCACGGATGCCAACGCGCATCCACATCTGGACAACGCGGGGCGGGTCGCCGTCGTCCACAACGGGATCATCGAGAACTTCGCCTCGCTGCGGGCCGAGTTGGCGGAGCGTGGCCACGACCTGGCCTCCGAGACCGACACCGAGGTCGTCGCGCACCTGCTCGCCGAGGAGTTCGCGGCGGGCGCGGACCTCGCGGAGGCGATGCGGCGGGTGTGCCGCCGGCTGGAGGGGGCGTTCACGCTGGTCGCGGTGCACGCGGACGCGCCGGACGTGGTGGTGGGGGCGCGGCGGAACTCACCGCTGGTGGTGGGCGTGGGGGACGGCGAGGCGTTTCTCGCCTCGGACGTCGCCGCGTTCATCGCCCACACACGGTCGGCGATCGAGCTGGGGCAGGACCAGGTGGTGGAGCTGCGCCGCGGCGGTGTCACGGTGACGGGCTTCGACGGCCGGCCGGCGGACGTGCGGTCGTACCACATCGACTGGGACGCGTCGGCCGCGGAGAAGGGCGGTCACGACTACTTCATGCTCAAGGAGATCTCCGAGCAGCCCAAGGCGGTCGCCGACACCTTGCTCGGGCGCATCGACGCGTCCGGCTCGCTGACGCTGGACGAGGTCCGGATCTCCCCCGAGGCGCTGCGGGAGGTCGACAAGGTCGTCGTCGTCGCGTGCGGTACGGCCTTCCACGCGGGGCTGATCGCGAAGTACGCCGTCGAGCACTGGACGCGCGTCCCGTGCGAGGTGGAGCTGGCCAGCGAGTTCCGCTACCGGGATCCGATCCTCGACCCTCAGACGCTCGTCATCGCCATCTCCCAGTCCGGCGAGACCATGGACACCCTGATGGCGCTGCGGCACGCCCGCGAACAGGGCTCCAGGGTGCTGGCGATCTGCAACACCAACGGCTCGACGATCCCTCGGGAGTCGGACGCGGTGCTGTACACGCACGCCGGGCCGGAGGTCGCGGTGGCCTCCACCAAGGCGTTCCTCACACAGTTGGTGGCCTGTTATCTCGTCGCGCTGTACCTCGGCCAGGTGCGGGGCACCAAGTGGGGTGACGAGGTCCAGGACGTGATCCGGGACCTGTCGAACATCGCGGGTGCGGTGGAGCGGGTCCTGGAGACCATGGAGCCGGTGCGGGAGCTGGCGCGCTCGCTCGCCGCGAAGGACACGGTGCTGTTCCTGGGACGGCACGTGCTGTACCCGGTCGCCCTCGAAGGCGCCCTGAAGCTCAAGGAACTGGCGTACATGCACGCCGAGGGCTTCGCGGCGGGCGAGCTCAAGCACGGGCCGATCGCGCTGATCGAGGAGGACCTGCCCGTGGTGGTCGTCGTCCCCTCGCCCCGGGGGCGGTCCCTGATCCACGACAAGATCGTGTCCAACATCCAGGAGATCCGGGCCCGGGGCGCGCGCACCATCGTGATCGCGGAGGAGGGCGACGAGGCGGTGGTGCCGTACGCCGACCATCTGGTGTGGATCCCGGTGACGCCGACGCTGCTTCAGCCGCTGGTGGCGACGGTGCCGTTGCAGGTGTTCGCGTGCGAGCTGGCCACCGCGCGCGGCAATGACGTCGACCAGCCCCGGAACCTGGCGAAGTCGGTGACGGTGGAGTGAGGCGGGGAGGGGCAGGGACCCCAGCGCTCCATCATGGCCCTGCCGTCGATGGTGAGGTCGGCACGCGGTGGAGGGACAGGCACACCGTCACATTCACTTGTGGTGTGAGGTGTTCGCGCATGTCCGCGGGGTCGGGAGGGGAATCGGGGGAATGCGGATCGGCGTGAGGGAGTACAGCGTGAAAGGGGGCGGGAATGGGTGCGGGCCCCCGATGAAAAGGAGGTCCGCACCCATTCCCGCCCCTGTCCCGGCGTCCCTTCCGGGGTCAGTGGCGGAAAGCGTTTTTCGCCTTCTCCCAGGCCAGGCGTGCGTCGCCGTGGGCGCGTTTCGAGCGGTCCGCCCCGTGCGTGCGGCGGTTGCCGAACATGCCGCCCCTGGCCTGCCTGGCCATGCCCGTCAGCTGCTCCGCCTTGGCCTTCGCCTTCTGGCTGTCAGTCAGGAGGTCTTACATCCCGACGTCGTCACGGCGTTCGGTGATGTTCGGGTTGCCACTACGGCGAGGGTCAAACAATCGATATTGCGGTGCTTGTTCGGTCGGGAGCGGGGAACTCGTCGTTCTGGAGGTTGATAGACATGGTTCCCCTTCTTCTTGTTCTTCTTCTGGCCCTGATCCTCTTCGGTGCGGGCTTCGCGCTGAAGGCGCTGTGGTGGATCGCGATCATCGTGATCGTGCTGTGGTTGCTGGGCTTCCTGGTCCGGCCCGCGGGTGCGGGTGGGCGGAAGGGCCGCTGGTACCGCTGGTAGCGCGCTCCGGCGCGCGAACGCCGACACGAAGGGCCCGGTCCTCGACCGGGCCCTTCGTGCGTCCGGTCCGGTGATGTGACCTACGGGGGCGCGGAGTGCGTGGAATGTGTGAAATCGGGCATCGCTTCCGGCCGGGAGGGCAGCCGCGTCGCACCGGGCGCCGGTGCGCAAGGGAACCAGCGCCTCCAGGCCGGCGCCCGGCCTCACGCTTAGGGTGCTCGGCATGAGCATCATCGGGGTCGGGATCGACGTGGCCGAGATCGATCGTTTCCGGGCGTCGCTGGAGCGTACGCCCGCGCTGGCCGAGCGGCTGTTCCTGCGGAGCGAGTTGCTGCTGCCGAGCGGGGAACGCCGGGGCATCGCCTCGCTGGCGGCGCGGTTCGCGGCGAAGGAGGCGGTCGCCAAGGCGCTCGGCGCGCCGGCGGGGCTGCACTGGACCGACGCCGAGGTGTACGTCGAGGAGAGCGGGCAGCCACGCCTTCGGGTGGTGGGGACGGTGGCGGCCCGGGCGGCGGAGCTCGGCGTGCGGGCCTGGCATGTGTCGCTCAGTCATGACGCCGGTGTGGCTTCCGCCGTGGTCATCGCGGAGGGGTGAGCTCTCGGGTGAGGGCGGAGGGCGCGGGAGGGTGGGACTCTCGGGTCGGGTTGAGGGTGGGTTGGGGATTCGGCCGGACCATGGCGGGGTGAGGCTCCCGGAGCGGAGCGGAGCGGGGCGGAGCGCGGGGGTGTCGGGTGTCTGGCCGGGGCCGTCCTTGGGTGCGCCGGTGGCGGTGGTGTGCGGGAGACTCGGGCGTATGCGTACTGCGTACAGCGTGGAGACGGTTCGGGCGGCCGAGCGGGAGCTGATGGCGCGGCTCCCCGAAGGGACGTTGATGCAGCGGGCGGCGGCCGGGCTCGCCGTCGCCTGCGCGGATCTGCTGGGGCGGGTGTACGGGAGCCGCGTGGTGCTGCTGGTCGGCAGCGGGGACAACGGGGGCGACGCGCTCCACGCCGGGGCGCGGTTGGCCCGGCGGGGCGCGGGAGTGACGGCCGTGTTGCTGTCGCCGGAACGGGCGCACCCGGGCGGGCTCGCGGCGCTGCGGAGGGCCGGTGGCGTCGTCGCCGGGGTCGACGGGGCCGGAGAGCTGATCGAGCGGGCCGATCTCGTGGTCGACGGGATCGTGGGCATCGGGGGCAAGGGCGGACTGCGGGCCGAGGCGGTGCCGCTCGCGGAGGCCGCCGCCCGGGCGCGGGCGGCCGTGGTGGCCGTCGACCTGCCGAGCGGGGTCGACGCCGACACCGGGGAGGTGCGGGGTGCGGCCGTCCGGGCTGATCTGACGGTGACGTTCGGTACGCACAAGCCCGGGTTGCTGGTGGATCCCGCGCGGGAGTACGCCGGGTCGGTGCGGCTCGTCGACATCGGGCTGGAGCCCCCTGCCGGGAGCGCCGGGTTGGAGGCCCTGCAGCACGCGGAGGTGGCCGCGCTGCTGCCGGTGCCGGCCCCTGAGAGCGACAAGTACCGGCGGGGGGTCGTCGGGATCGCCGCGGGCTCGGCCCGGTATCCGGGCGCCGCCGTGCTGGCCGTCGCCGGGGCGTTGCGGGGAGGCGCGGGAGCAGTGCGGTACGTGGGGCCCGCCGCGGACGCGGTGATCGCCCGCTTCCCCGAGACGCTGGTGTCGGACGAGGGGCCGCGGCGGGCGGGGCGCGTGCAGGCCTGGGTCGTGGGGCCGGGAGCCGGGGACGACGCGGGCGCGGTCGCCGAGGTGTTGGGCACCGACGTGCCGGTGCTGGTGGACGCCGACGGGCTGCGGTTGGCGGAGGCCGGTGCGGTGCGGGGGCGGAGCGCGCCGACGTTGATGACCCCGCACGCGGGCGAGGCGGCGGCGTTGCTGGGAGTGAGCCGGGAGGAGGTCGAGGGCGCCCGGCTCGGCGCGGTACGGGAGTTGGCGGGGCGGTACGGGGCGACGGTGCTGCTGAAGGGCTCGACGACGCTGGTGGCCGACGCCGGCGGCGGAGTCCCCGTTCGGGTGAACGCGACCGGGACGGGCTGGCTGGCCACCGCCGGGAGCGGCGACGTGCTCTCGGGCCTGACGGGCTCGTTGCTCGCGGCCGGGCTCACGGCGCGGGACGCGGGGAGCGTCGGGGCGTACCTGCACGGGCTGGCCGGGAGGCTCGCGGCCGACGGCGCGCCGGTGGGTGCGCTCGATGTTGCGGAGGCGATCCCGGGGGCCTGGCGGGATGTGCGTCGCGATTGAGCGGCGGCCCCTCCCTTGAGCCGGAGTGCCGGCAGCCCGGGAGAAGCGGGGCCGGAGCCCGTGAGCCGGGGTGCCGGCGGGTCGGGAGGAGCGGGGGCGGAGCGCCGCCCTCGACCCCGTCGGGCGGGGTGATGGCGCGCCCCGGCCGCCGGGGTCGGGGTCGAAGGGATGTCCGATCGCTCTGAGAGACTGGGCGCGATGAGTACCACTCCACAGTTGCCGAGCACCGCCCCGTTGCGCGGTCGGGCCGAGATCGATCTTGGCGCGCTGCGCGCCAACGTGCGGACGCTGCGCGCCCATGCGCCCGGCGCCGCCCTGATGGCCGTGGTGAAGTCAGAGGCGTACGGGCACGGCGCGCTGCCGTGCGCGCGGGCCGCGGTGGCGGCCGGGGCGGGCTGGCTGGGTACCGCCACGCCCGAGGAGGCCCTGGCGCTGCGCGCGGCCGAGGGCATCCCGGCGGACGTCCGGATCATGTGCTGGCTGTGGACGCCCGGCGGGCCCTGGCGCGCTGCCGTCGAGGCCGACATCGACGTCTCGCTGAGCGGTATGTGGGCCCTGCGCGAGGTCATCGACGCCGCCCGGCAGGCGGGGCGCCCCGCGCGTGTGCAGCTCAAGGCCGACACCGGACTGGGGCGCAACGGGTGCCAGCCCGGCGACGACTGGGCCGAACTCGTCGCGGCGGCGGTGCGGGCGGAGGCCGAGGGGCTCGTCCGGATCACGGGACTGTGGTCGCACTTCGCGTGCGCCGACGAACCGGGGCACCCCTCCATCGCCGTCCAGCTCGGCTGCTTCCGGGAGATGGTGTCGTACGCCGAGGGGGAGGGCGTCCGCCCCGAGGTGCGGCACATCGCCAACTCGCCCGCCACGCTCACGCTTCCCGAGTCCCACTTCGACCTCGTGCGCACGGGGATCGCGCTCTACGGCATCTCGCCCAGCCCCGAGATCGGCACGCCGGCCGACTTCGGGCTGCGGCCGGTGATGACGCTGTCGGCGTCGCTGGCGCTGGTCAAGCAGGTGCCCGGAGGGCACGGGGTCAGTTACGGCCATGGGTACACCACACCCGGCGACACCACCCTCGGCCTCGTCCCGCTCGGTTACGCCGACGGCATCCCGCGGCACGCCTCGGGGACCGGTCCGGTACTGATCGGCGGGAAGTGGCGGACCGTCGCGGGACGGATCGCGATGGACCAGTTCGTCGTCGACCTCGGCGGGGACGAGCCGCCGGTGGGCGCGGAGGCGGTGCTGTTCGGCCCCGGCGACCGGGGCGAGCCCACCGCCGAGGACTGGGCGCAGGCGGCGGGAACCATCGCGTACGAGATCGTGACCCGCATCGGAACACGCGTTCCGCGCGTCTACGTCGACGAGGAGACGTCGGCGGACCGGCCGGAAAGTGCTCGGCCGGAAACCGCTCGTCCGGGAGCAGCCCCTCAGGGGTAGGTGAACGGGGAACAAGGCGGGGCCCGCAAGCAGCAGGACCAGGACCGGCGTGACAGAACAGATCCGGTGAAGAGGAGCGGTACGTGAGCGAGAGCAGGGCGGAGGGCGTCGCCGACGCCGCCGCGGCCGTCGCTTCCGCCACGGGGGTGGCCGGAAACTGGCGCAAGGTGACCGGTGTGGCCGGCGCCGCCATAGGTGTGATCGCCGCGGGCGCGGCCGCCGGCGTCGCGATAGAGCGGATGACCGTCGGCCGCGGCATGCGGAAGAAGGCCCGGCTCGCCCTCGACTCGACGGGGCCGTACGGCGCGCTGCGCGGCACCCCCGGCCGCGCCGAGGGGGACGACGGCACCGAGCTGTACTACGAGGTGGACGAGGTGGCGTCCGAGGCGGCCGTCACACCACGGCGCCGCCGGCTCTTCGGACGCAAGGCGCCCGCGCCCGTCACCGTCGTCTTCAGCCACGGCTACTGCCTCAACCAGGACTCCTGGCACTTCCAGCGAGCGGCGCTGCGCGGAGTCGTACGGACCGTGCACTGGGACCAGCGCAGCCACGGCCGGTCCGGGCGCGGGGCGGCGCAGGCCGAGGACGGCGCGCCGGTCACCATCGACCAGCTCGGCCGCGATCTGAGGGCCGTGATCGACGCGGCCGTGCCCGAGGGCCCGATCGTGCTGGTCGGTCACTCCATGGGCGGTATGACGATGATGGCCCTGGCCGCGCAGTACCCCGAGCTGATCCGGGACCGGGTCGTCGCGGTCGCGCTCGTCGGCACGTCGTCGGGAAAGCTCGGCGAGGTGAACTTCGGGCTGCCCGTGGCCGGGGTCAACGCGGTGCGGCGGGTGCTGCCCGGCGTGCTGCGGGCGCTGGGGCAGCAGGCGGAGCTGGTGGAGAGGGGGCGGCGGGCGGTCGCCGACCTGTTCGCCGGGATCATCAAGCGGTACTCGTTCGCCGGCCGGGACATCGACCCGGCCGTGGCCCGGTTCGCCGAGCGGATGATCGAGGGCACGCCCATCGACGTCGTCGCCGAGTTCTATCCGGCGTTCACCGACCACGACAAGACCGAGGCGCTCGCCCACTTCGCGGATCTGCCGGTGCTGGTGCTGGCCGGGCTCAAGGACCTCGTCACGCCGAGCGAGCACAGTGAGGCCATCGCCGGTCTGCTGCCCGACGCGGAACTGGTCCTCGTGCCCGACGCCGGGCACCTGGTGATGCTGGAGCATCCGGAGGTGGTCACGGACCGGCTCGCCGACCTGCTCACGCGCGTGGGTGCCGTGCCCGCAGGGGCTACCGTGGGTGGCTATGGAAGCACCAGCGGCACCGCACAACCCGGCTGAGACCGAGCTGATCGTCCACTCGCCCGAGCAGATGCTCGACCTCGGCCGCCGGCTCGCCAAGCTGTTGCGCGCCGGGGACCTGGTCATGCTCAGCGGCGAACTCGGCGCGGGCAAGACCATGCTGACCCGGGGGCTCGGTGAGGGGCTCGGCGTGCGCGGGGCGGTGACCTCGCCGACGTTCGTCATCGCCCGCGTGCATCCGTCCCTCGGGGACGGGCCGCCGCTCGTCCACGTCGACGCGTACCGCCTGGGCGGCGGGCTGGACGAGATGGAGGACCTCGACCTCGACGTCTCGCTGCCCGCGTCCGTGGTCGTGGTGGAGTGGGGCGAGGGCAAGGTCGAGGAGCTGACCGAGGACCGGCTGCAGGTCACCCTGCACCGGGCCGTGGGCGACACGACGGACGAGGTGCGGCACGTGACGCTGACGGGCCTGGGCGAGCGCTGGGCGCCGGTGGACCTGGAGTCGCTGTCCGCGTGACCCCGCGCACAAGCCCGGCCCGCGCGACGGCGTGATCTGTCCGAGCCTGCGAGTGCGGGACCGTTTCCGATTCTGCGCGAGTGCGGGACCGTTCCCGAGCCCGCGCGAGTGCGGACCGTTTCCGATCCCGGCCGAGTGTGTGACCGTTTCCGATCCCATGTGACTGAATGCGGCCGCATTCAGTGGCGTTCAGTCGCATGAACATTCCGACAAGACGTCGGCAAGATATTGCGTCCGATGTCCCGTACGTGGTCACATGGTACCCAGTCGCTGGTTAGGTGTACCTAAGTTGCACCGGCCGGCTCCGCCCCCGCCCTCAGGAGGCGTCCATGTCGACCACGGACCGCACGCCGCAGCCGCGCCCCCTCGTGCCCGCAGGCGTCCCCATGCGGGATCTGCTGGCCTCCTGTGCCGCCGCGAAGGCGATCTCCACTCCGCCGCGCACGCCGGAGCCGCAGGCCCCCCGGCGGGGTGCGGACCACCGCGAGGCCGCGTAGCGCACGACGGCGCCGTCACACGCCTGACGGAGTCTGCTAGCGGATGACGACGACCTTCTGGCCGATCGTCGCGAACATCCACATCGCGTCGCCGTCCTCCTGCGTCTCCCTGATGCCCCCGGTCCGCGCCGCCGGGTCGGGAGGCGCGGTCGAACCGTCGACCGCCGCGCTGAAGCCGATGACCACATCGTCCACGCTGGCGAAGCGGACCACGTGTTCGACCTCGGTGCCGTCGGAGCCGGTGGTCTCGCCCGAGCGGGAGGTCACCGCGTAGACGCCCGGCGCCGGGTCGACCGGGCTGGGCACGACCCTGAACGTGCGCTGGACGCGGTCGCGGGGCCCGACCAGCCAGACCCTGTCGTCGTCGAGTGAGTACACGACCCGTTCACCGGCGCCGGAGCCGCCGGGCAGGGCGGTGGGGTGCCGTTTGTCGCGAGGGGCCTTGGACGCCGCGGCCGCGGGCGTCCCGCCGAGGCCGTCCGGCGACGCGCTCAGCTCCGCGGGAACGGTCGCCGCCGCCTGGTAGGCGAGGAATCCGACCGCCGTGAGGGCGGCCGCCGTCAGCCCGGTCACGATTCCGGCGCTGGTGCTGGCCACGGCGCCCACCTTCCGCGTCCCTGTTCCTGGCTTGTGATTACCGTTGGTGACGGTAGCAGTACGGAGTGGATCGAACCGGGCGGCCGAGCCCGCGACCGGACACCGTGTCGGAGCCCGTGAGCACGACCGGCGCCATCGCGTCCGCCCCCGGCCACAAGGAGCCGTACGCTGAATGCGTGCTCTTGCTCGCTCTGGATACCGCCACCCCCGCCGTGACCGTCGCCCTGCACGACGGCACGGACGTCATCGCCTCGTCGAGCCAGGTGGACGCCCGCCGGCACGGTGAGCTGCTCCTGCCGGCCGTCGACCGCGTCCTGGCCGACACCGGGCTGAAACTCGACGCCGTCACCGGGATCGTCGTAGGCATCGGTCCCGGGCCCTACACCGGGCTGCGCGTCGGGCTGATGACGGCCGACACCTTCGGGCTCGCGCTCGGGGTCCCCGTCCACGGCGTGTGCACGCTGGACGGGCTCGCCTTCGCGGCCGACATGGAGGGCCCCTTCGTCGTGGCGACCGACGCCCGGCGCAAGGAGGTCTACTGGGCGCGCTACGACGACTCCCGTACCCGCGTCACCGACCCGGCCGTCGACCGGCCCGCCGACATCGCCGCCGAGGTCGCGGGCCTGCCCGCGGTCGGCGCGGGCGCGCTGCTGTACCCGGACGCCTTCCCGGTCGCGCACGAGCCCGAGCACGTCTCGGCCGCCGCGCTCGCCCGGCTGGCCGTCGAGCGGCTGGACAGGGGCGAGGAACTGCCGCCGGCCCGGCCGCTGTACCTGCGCCGGCCGGACGCGCAGGTGCCCAAGAACTACAAGGTGGTCACCCCCAAGTGACCGAGGTGACCGAGCCCGTGACGCCCGTGCTGCGGGAGATGCGCTGGTGGGACCTCGATCCCATGCTGGAGCTGGAGCGGGACCTGTTCCCCGACGACGCCTGGTCGCGGGGCATGTTCTGGTCCGAGCTCGCCCACGCCCGGGGTCCCGGGGCGACCCGGCGGTACTTCGTCGCCCAGGACGGCGAGCGGATCGCCGGATACGCCGGGCTCGCCGCCGCCGGCGACATCGCCGACGTCCAGACGATCGCGGTCGCCCGCGCGTACTGGGGTACCGGCCTCGGCGGGCGGTTGCTGACCGAACTGCTGCGGGCGGCGACCGCGTTCGAGTGCACCGAGGTGATGCTCGAATGCCGGGTCGACAACATCCGTGCCCGCAAGCTCTACGAGCGCTTCGGCTTCGAGGCGATCGGTTTCCGGCGCGGCTACTACCAGCCCGGCAACGTCGACGCCCTGGTGATGCGCCTGACCGACCCTGCAACCTCCGTACAAGGAACCGAGATCCGACATGGCTGACGAACCCCTGGTCCTGGGGATCGAGACCTCCTGCGACGAGACCGGCGTCGGCGTCGTCCGCGGCACCACCCTGCTGGCGGACGCCGTCGCCTCCAGCGTCGACGAGCACGCCCGCTTCGGCGGCGTGGTGCCCGAGGTCGCCTCCCGCGCGCACCTGGAGGCGATGATCCCGACCGTCGAGCGGGCGCTGAAGGAGGCGGGGGTCAGCGCGAAGGACCTGGACGGCATCGCGGTGACGGCCGGTCCGGGACTGGCGGGAGCCCTGCTGGTCGGCGTCTCGGCGGCGAAGGCCTACGCGTACGCGCTCGGCAAGCCGCTCTACGGCGTCAACCACCTGGCCTCGCACATCTGCGTCGACCAGTTGGAGCACGGGGCGCTGCCCGAGCCGACGATGGCGCTGCTGGTGTCCGGCGGCCACTCCTCGCTGCTGCTGTCCAGCGACATCACCTCCGACGTACGGCCGCTGGGCGCCACCATCGACGACGCGGCCGGCGAGGCGTTCGACAAGATCGCCCGGGTGCTGAACCTGGGCTTCCCCGGCGGTCCGGTCATCGACCGCTACGCGCGCGAGGGCGACCCGGACGCGATCAGCTTCCCGCGCGGTCTGACCGGCCCGCGCGACGCGGCGTACGACTTCTCCTTCTCCGGTCTGAAGACGGCCGTGGCCCGCTGGATCGAGGCCAGGCGGGCGGCCGGGGAGGAGGTGCCGGTGCGTGACGTGGCGGCGTCCTTCCAGGAGGCGGTCGTCGACGTGCTGACCCGCAAGGCCGTGCGGGCCTGCCGTGACGAGGGCGTCGACCATCTGATGATCGGCGGCGGCGTCGCCGCCAACTCCCGGCTGCGGGCGCTGGCGGCTCAGCGGTGCGAGGCGGCCGGCATCCGGCTGCGGGTGCCCCGGCCCAAGCTGTGCACCGACAACGGTGCGATGGTCGCGGCGCTCGGCGCGGAGATGGTCGCGCGCAACCGGCCCGCGTCGAGCTGGGACCTGTCGGCGGACTCGTCGCTGCCGGTGACGGACCCGCACGTGCCCGGGCACGACCATGTGCACGAGGTCAGCAAGGAGAACCTCTACTCGTGAAGGGGGACCTCCACTCGTGACGGTGGCGTTGATGTGGGAGGCGCGGGCGGTGCCCGGTAAGGGCGAGGAACTGCTGGCGTGGGCACGCGCACAGG
Source organism: Streptomyces sp. NPDC002309 (assembly GCF_053593375.1). NCBI lineage: Bacteria > Bacillati > Actinomycetota > Actinomycetes > Kitasatosporales > Streptomycetaceae > Streptomyces > Streptomyces sp. NPDC002309. The sequence goes on from NZ_JBSFCI010000012.1 coordinate 12,316, forward strand.
TCCTCGCCCCCGGTCCGCTCCGCCGGGAGACCTTCCGCGCACCCCAGGACCGGGTCCTCGTCATCACGTGGTGGGACGCGGCCCATGACGCCGCCCTCCCGGAACTGCCGGAGCCGGACGCCGAGTTGGTCATGCGGGCGGTGCACCGGTGGCGGTTCGAGTCGGTGGACGAGGAGTGAGGGCGGGGCACGGCGGCCGTCCCGGCACGTGGCGGGGCCCTGCGCGGCGGTACGGACGGCGCCGGGACCTCCGGGTCGCCGAGCGCTAGAGAAGTCTTAGATTTTCCGAAGAAAAGAGGGTTCGCGCACCCGCTCGTCATAATTCGGACGTACGTTCCTGTCCGTGACGGGACACTTGACGGAGCATGGCGGGGGCGGGCACGAGGGCCCGAGGGGCGGACGGCGCGGGGCGCTGAAGGCCGCGGGCCTCGTGCTCGCCGGCGTGGTGGTGCTCGGGGGCGCCGGGGCGGGCTGGGTCTACCGGCACCTGAACGACAACATCACGAGTGTCGACATCAACAGCGCCCTCGGCGACGACCGCCCGGCGAAGCCGGCGCCCTCCTCGTCCCCGTCCGCCGCGGCGCCGCCCCAGGAGGCGCTGAACGTCCTGGTGCTGGGCTCGGACTCGCGCGACGGCGCCGAGAACAAGGCCCTCGGGGGCGGTGACAGCGCGGGTGCCCGGTCCGACACGGCGATGGTCGTGCACCTCGGTGCCGGGCGCACGGAGGCCACCGTGGTCAGTATTCCGCGCGACACCCTGGTCACCCGCCCGTCCTGCCCGCTGGAGTCCGGCGGCGAGTCGGGCGAGGCTCAGGGCGTCATGTTCAACAGCGCGTACGAACTGGGTGGTCCGGTGTGCGCGGTGAAGACCGTGGAGTCGATGACCGGCGTCCGGATGGACCACTACGTCGAGATCGACTTCGCCGGTTTCGCCAGGCTGGTGGACGCGCTCGGCGGCGTCACGGTCACCACAGACGAGGACATCGACGACGAGGACAGTCGTCTGAACCTGACGGCCGGCACCCATCACCTCGACGGTGAGCAGGCCCTGGCCCTGGCCCGGACCCGGCACGGCATCGGCGACGGCAGCGATCTGGGCCGCATAGGGCTTCAGCAGGATCTGGTGAAGGCGCTGCTGGAGCAGATCGCGTCGACCAGCCTGCTCTCCGACCCGACCCGGCTGTACGAGGTCGCGGACGCGGTGACCGGGGGCCTGACCACCGACACCGGTCTCGACTCGCTGTCCGAGCTCGTGGGGTTCGGGGAGAGCCTGCGGGACCTCTCGGCGCACGCCATGGAGACGGTGATGATGCCGGTCCTCCCGGCGGCCTCGGACCCGAACCGGGTGGTGGCCGACGAGCCGGAGGCGGAGGAGCTGTGGGAGTCGCTGCGGTAGTGCGGACCCCGCCCGCCGGACCCGGGCGTGAACACCCGTTCGATTGACCGGGTCCCATCGCGTTCTGAGGGCGGTCGCGTCCTGAGGGCGCCGGTCAGTTCACCGGGTGGCCGATGAGCATCGTCGGAGCTCCCGCGACGCGGGTCAGGAACACCGTCGCGGAGTGCGGGCCCTGTGGCTTCACCTTCTTGCGGAGTTCCTCCGGCTCGACCGCCGAGCCCCGCTTCTTCACGGTCAGGATGCCGACCTCCCGCTCCCGCAGAAGGGCCTTCAACCTCTTGACGTTGAAGGGCAGTCGGTCCGTGATCTCGTAGGCGGAGGCGTACGGCGTCCGATGCGCCTCGTCGGAGGTGACGTACGCGATGGTCTCGTCGATCAGCCCGCCTGCGACCTCGGCGGCCACCTCGGCGACCAGGTGGGCGCGGACGACGGCGCCGTCGGGCTCGTACAGATAGCGCCCGACGGGGCGGACCGCCGGATTCGGCAGGCCGCGGGAGCGGAGGGCGCGCGGGCCGGGGAGCAGCGTGGCGCGCACCAGGCCGGGCTCGGTGCCGAACCACAGCACCGCCTCCTTCACGTCCCCGCCGTCCGAGATCCACTCCGCCTCGGCGGCGCCCGGTACCGCCTCGTGCGGGATGCCGGGCGCGACCTTGAGGGCGGCGTGCGGCGCGGTCCCGGCCGCCCGGACCGCCCAGGACAGGGGCGGCGAGTAGGACTCCGGGTCGAAGATCCGCCCCCGCCCGCCGCGGCGCGCCGGGTCCACGAAGACCGCGTCGTACGCGCAGACGTCCACCTCCGTGACGTCCGCCTCACGCACCTCGATCAGCCCGTCCAGGCCCAGCACCTCGGCGTTCGCCCGCGCGACGGCGGCGGTCAGCGGGTCGCGGTCCACGGCGAGGACGCGGATCCCGGCGCGGGCGAGGGCGATCGCGTCCCCGCCGATCCCGCAGCACAGGTCGGCCACGGAGGTCACTCCCAGCTCGCCGAACCGCTGTGCCCGGTACGCCGCCACGCTCGCCCGTGTCGACTGCTCGACCCCGTTCGGCGTGAAGTACATCCGTTCCGCGTCCGCCGCCCCGAACTTGGCCACGGCCCGCTGCCGCAGCCGCGCCTGGCCGAGCGCCGCCGACACCAGGTCGGCAGGGTGGTCGCGGCGCAGCCGGGTGGCGACGGCGAGTTCCTGGGCGGGGTCGGTGCCGCGCACCTCGTCGAGGAGGGCACGGCCTTCGGGGGTGAGGAGAGGGGCGAGGTCGTTCACCGGGACATTGTCGGCCAGTCGGTGGATGGTCCGCCTCCGGCGGCGGTGTCAGCGGGGGTTCGGGACCGGGGCCTGGGAGGATCCGGCTCCATGGAACTAGTAGTACAAAATGACAAAAAAGGGCCGAATGGCCGTCGCCGGAGGGCCACGACGACCATGGCGGGGGTCGCCGTACTCACCGCCGCTGCCCTCGCCTCGGGCTGCACCCGGAGCGCCGAGGCGCCGCCGCCCCTGAAGGCGCCCCCGGCCCGCGCCCTGGACGGCTATGCCGCCAAGCTCCGCGCCGAGCAGGCCGCCCGCGTCGCCGCCGCGCAGCGCTGGGGCCTGAAGGAGACCCCGCTGAGGGCACCGGAACCGCCCGCGCGAAAGCCGGCGATCGCCACCCGCGAAGGCTTCGAGGTGGACGGGCACGAGGAGCAGGGACTTCCGCCCGTCTTCACCACCGTCCCCACCAAGGAGAAGGTCGTCTTCCTCACCATCGACGACGGCGCCGAGAAGGACCCCGGGTTCCTGCGGATGATGAGCGACCTGAAGATCCCCTACACCGCCTTCCTCAGCGACTACCTGGTGAGCGAGGACTACGGCTACTTCCGGCAGATGCAGGCCAAGGGCGTCACCCTGAACAACCACACCCTCAACCACCCCTACCTGCCCGGTCTCTCCTACGACGAGCAGAAGCGCGAGATCTGCGGGATGCAGGACGTCATCGAGGAGCGCTACGGCAAGCGCCCGCTCCTGTTCCGCCCGCCCTACGGCAACTACAACTCCGACACCCTGCACGCCGCCAAGGAGTGCGGTGTCACGCATGTCCCGCTGTGGAACGAGGAGGTCTTCGTCGACCGCTGGGACTACCGCGAGTGGGACCGGGACATCCACCCCGGCGACATCGTCCTCAGCCACTTCCGGGGCGCCGACGACTGGGCGGGCGAGATGCCCGACATGATCCGGGTCTTCCTCGACAAGGTCACGGCGAAGGGCTACGCGGTGGGCCGCCTGGAGGACTACCTGTGATTCGGCGCGGGTGGACGGCCGGGGCCGCGGTGCTGCTGGCCCTGCTCGCCGGCTGCGCCCTGCCCGACGGTTCGCACGGGCGGTCCGCGGAGGTGGGGGCGGCACCCGGCTCGGCCGCCTCGGAGCCCGCGCCCCACCGCCGCTGGGGGCTGTCCGCGCCGCTCTCCCCGCCGCCCCCGCCCGAACGTCACCCCGCCCGGCCGGTGGACGGGCTCGCCCCGGTCCTCGACCGCATCCCGACCGCCCGCAAGGTCGTCTTCCTCACCTTCGACGACGGCGCCGAGAAGGATCCGCGCTTCGTCGACATGGTCCGCGAACTGCGCCTGCCGGTCAGCATGTTCCTCACCGACAGCGTCGTCGGCCCCGGGTACGGCCACTTCGCGCGGCTCCGCTCGGTCGGCGCGAGCGTCCAGAACCACACCCTCGACCACGCCGCCCTGCGCGGACTGCCGTACGCCGGGCAGCGCGCCGAGATCTGCGGCCAGCAGCAGAAGCTCCGCGCCCGCTTCGGCGTCCGCCCGCACCTGTTCCGCCCGCCGTACGGCACGTACGACACGACGACCCGGAAGGCCGCCGCGGACTGCGGCATCAAGGCGATCGTCCTGTGGCGCGCCACGATGGGCGCGGCCGACCTCACCTTCACGAAGGGCGCCGCCCGGCTGCGTCCCGGCGACATCGTCTCGCTCCCCTCGACCGAGACCCCCGAGCCCATGCTCCGCGACCGCACGACCCGCCTGCTCCGCCGCATCCAGGAGGCGGGGCTGACGGTGGGACGGCTGGAGGACTACCTCTGAGGGGGCGGCACCGGGCGACGCGCCGCGGCCGATTGGCACTCCGCTTGACCGAGTGCTAATCGCAGTCATAGTCTCGGCTCTGGCACTCCCCACTGGAGAGTGCCAACACAGCGACGGGCAGGTCCGGCACCCGCGACGACGGATCCACCTGGTCGCCACCTCAGACAGTTAACCCCGTGAGATCTCCGAAGGGGGAGGTCGGATCGTGACGACCACCAGCTCCAAGGTTGCCATCAAGCCGCTCGAGGACCGCATCGTGGTCCAGCCGCTCGACGCCGAGCAGACCACCGCCTCTGGCCTGGTCATTCCGGACACCGCCAAGGAGAAGCCCCAGGAGGGCGTCGTCCTGGCCGTGGGCCCGGGCCGCTTCGAGGAGGGCAACCGCCTTCCGCTCGACGTCTCCGTCGGCGACGTCGTCCTGTACAGCAAGTACGGCGGCACCGAGGTGAAGTACAACGGCGAGGAGTACCTCGTCCTCTCGGCTCGCGACGTGCTCGCGATCATCGAGAAGTAGTTCACCCACAGCACACCGTTGTGAGCTGCGCCCCTGGCCCCCGCGACCGTTAACGAAGCCGGGCGCCCGGGGCGCAGTTCGTTTACCGCAGACTTTCCGAGAGGGCTCCCGCTGCCATGGCGAAGATCCTGAAGTTCGACGAGGACGCCCGTCGCGCCCTCGAGCGCGGCGTCAACAAGCTCGCCGACACGGTGAAGGTGACGATCGGCCCCCGTGGCCGCAACGTCGTCATCGACAAGAAGTTCGGCGCCCCCACCATCACCAACGACGGCGTCACCATCGCCCGCGAGGTCGAGGTCGAGGACCCGTTCGAGAACCTCGGCGCCCAGCTGGTGAAGGAGGTGGCGACCAAGACCAACGACATCGCGGGTGACGGTACGACCACCGCGACCGTCCTGGCCCAGGCGCTGGTCCGCGAGGGCCTGCGGAACGTCGCCGCCGGCGCCTCCCCGGCCGCCCTGAAGAAGGGCATCGACGCCGCGGTCAAGGCCGTCTCCGACGAGCTGCTGGCCTCCGCCCGCCCGATCGACGAGAAGTCCGACATCGCCGCCGTCGCCGCACTGTCCGCCCAGGACCAGCAGGTCGGCGAGCTGATCGCCGAGGCGATGGACAAGGTCGGCAAGGACGGTGTCATCACCGTCGAGGAGTCCAACACCTTCGGCCTGGAGCTGGACTTCACCGAGGGCATGGCCTTCGACAAGGGCTACCTGTCGCCGTACTTCGTGACGGACCAGGAGCGTATGGAGGCCGTCCTCGACGACCCGTACATCCTCATCCACCAGGGCAAGATCTCCGCGATCGCGGACCTGCTGCCGCTGCTGGAGAAGATCATCCAGAGCAACGCCTCGAAGCCGCTGCTGATCATCGCCGAGGACGTCGAGGGCGAGGCCCTCTCCACGCTCGTCGTGAACAAGATCCGCGGCACCTTCAACGCCACCGCCGTCAAGGCACCCGGCTTCGGCGACCGCCGTAAGGCGATGCTCCAGGACATGGCCGTCCTCACCGGCGCCACGGTCATCTCCGAGGAGGTCGGCCTCAAGCTCGACCAGGTCGGTCTGGACATCCTCGGCAGCGCCCGCCGCGTCACCGTCGCCAAGGACGACACCACGATCGTCGACGGTGCCGGCAGCAAGGCGGACGTCGAGGGCCGGATCGGGCAGATCAAGGCCGAGATCGAGGCCACGGACTCCGACTGGGACCGCGAGAAGCTCCAGGAGCGCCTCGCGAAGCTGGCCGGCGGCGTGTGCGTCATCAAGGTCGGCGCCGCCACCGAGGTGGAGCTGAAGGAGAAGAAGCACCGTCTGGAGGACGCCATCTCCGCGACCCGCGCCGCGGTCGAGGAGGGCATCGTCTCCGGTGGTGGCTCCGCGCTCGTCCACGCCGTGAAGGTGCTGGACGACAACCTCGGCAAGGAGGGTGACGAGGCCACCGGTGTCGCCGTCGTCCGCCGCGCCGCCGTCGAGCCGCTGCGCTGGATCGCCGAGAACGCCGGCCTGGAGGGCTACGTCATCGTCTCCAAGGTCGCCGAGCTGGAGAAGGGCAGCGGTTACAACGCCGCCACCGGTGAGTACGGCGACCTGGTCAAGTCCGGCGTCATCGACCCGGTCAAGGTCACCCGCTCCGCCCTGGAGAACGCCGCCTCCATCGCCTCCCTGCTGCTCACGACCGAGACCCTGGTCGTCGAGAAGAAGGAAGAGGAGCCGGAGGCCGCGGGCCACGGCCACGGTCACTCGCACTGACCTCAGCCGCACCAGGTGAGGCCCGGCACCCGATGGGTGCCGGGCCTCCCTGTTTCCCCTCGCGGGTCTCGCTGCCGCTCTGCGGCCGGCCTGCCCTAGCGCTCCATCTCCTCGAAGACGCCCAGCTGTTCCATCAGTCCCAGCCGGTCGTACTCCCACCACCCCTCGGCGAGCCTGCCGTCCGCGCCGCACCGGAAGACCGGGGTCCCCGTCATGGTGACGTCCTTCCCGGTGGCCGCGATCCCCAGGAACTCGCCCGTGTGCGTGCCCCTCCAGAACCAGCGGGCGCACACCCGGTCGCCCTCGGCGATCAGATCCTCGACGCTGAACGCGAAGTCGAAACCGTCCCGCCAGACCCGCATCTCGCGCCGGACGTGGTCCATCCCGATGGTGTCCCGCTCGTTCGCGGGGTCATGGCCGCGATAGTGCTCCGTCATCACCTCGTCGAGCGGCGGCAGCTCCCCGGACGTCCCCGCCAGGTCGAAGAAGCGCCGGACGGTGGCGCTGGACAACTGCTCGTCGCGGACCACGTCCAGATCGGTGAAGGTCGGCGTCCCGTCGCACAGGGCGGCCATCTCCCGGAAGATCCGGTCGGTCTCCGGGAGGGTCGAATTGCGCATCGCCTCCTCGTACGACGGGAACTCCACGATCTCGATGAAGTGCGACGCGTCGCCCCGGTCCTTCCCGATCAGACTGTGCGTCGCGGTCCGTTTGCCCTTGGTCTGCTCGACCCAGGCGTCCATCAACCGGTCCAGCTCCTGGAACCGGGTGGTCTTGCAGTCGATGACCTGCACGAATGTCATGGCCCCGCCTCCCGTCCCCCCTGGGTCCGGGTGCACGGCTCCATTGTCCCACCGGGCTCGCGCGGCGCCCTGGGCACCGGCGGGCGACCGGCCGCCACCGAGCGGCGACGGCCCCGTGACCGCGCCGGAGCGCGGGTGACGCCCGTTTACTGAGGCCCGTACTTGCGTCCCGCCCGCGAGCTGACGCCGCCGAGCAGTCCGCGCGGCGCCATCTTCACCACGCCCATCAGGGCCTTGTAGCGGGGGTCCGGGACCGAGACGGTCCTGCCGCGGGCCAGGTCCGCGAGGGCGGCGGCCACCAGCTTGTCCGCGTCGAGCCACATCCAGCCCGGAATGTTGTCCGTGCCCATGCCGGCCCGCTGGTGGAACTCGGTGCGGACGAAGCCGGGGCACAGCGCCATCAGCCGTACACCCGTGCCCGCCAGGTCGCGGGCCACGCCCTGGGTGAACTGGACGACCCACGCCTTGGACGCGCCGTAGGTGCCGCGCGGCAGGAAGGCCGCGACCGAGGCGACGTTCACGACGCCGCCGCGTCCCCGCTCCCGCATCGCCTCGGTCGCCGCCGCCGTCAGCCGGAGGACGGCCTCGCAGTGCACCTTGAGCATCTTCAGCTCGTCCGCCATGGAGACGTCGAGAAAACGGCCCTTGTTGCCGAAACCGGCGTTGTTGATCAGGAGATCGACGGGGTTCCTGCGGTCGGCGAGACGCGCGGCGACCGCCTCGATGCCGGCGTCGGTCGCCAGGTCGGCGGTGAGGACCTCGGCCTCGATGCCGTGCCCGTCGTGCAGTTCGGTCGCCTGCTCGCGGAGGCGTTCGGTGTCGCGGGCCACCAGGACGAGGTTGTGCCCGTCCGCCGCCAGCCGCCGCGCGAACGCGGCGCCGATTCCCGCGGTCGATCCAGTGATCAGAGCCGTTGTCATGGCCCAAGGGTAGTGACCCGGCGTGCGCCAACACGGCGGCGGATCGTGAAGCTTTCGCCAGTTATGCCCTCGTGACCTGCGGTCAGGAGTCCTGGAGCGCCGCGTACCCGCTCGCCTTGGCCAGCAACTCCGGGTGCAGGGCCGCGCCCGCCTCCAGCAGCCGCGGCAGCAGCGTCCGCTCCGTCGTCGCCGCGCGGAACGTCAGCGCGACGGTCACCTCGTGGGCCGGCCGGTGCACGATCTCGACCGGGTCGCCGGCACGGATCTCACCGGGCTCCAGCACCCGCAGATAGGCCCCCGGAGCCGCCCGCCGGGTGAACCGCTTCATCCATCCCCGTTCGTCGAGATGGCCCTGGAAGGTCCGGCAGGGGATCCGCGGCGAGGTGATCTCCAGCAGCACCTCGCGCCCGATCCGCCAGCGCTCGCCGATCAGCGCCCCCGAGACATCGAGGCCCGATGTCGTGAGGTTCTCGCCGAAGCAGCCGTTGGTCAGCGGGCGCCCCAGTTCGCGCTCCCACTCGTCGAGGTCCTCGCGGGCCATCGCGTACACGGCCTGGTCGTCCCCGCCGTGGTGGCGGGTGTGGCACACCGCGTCCCCGGCCAGTCCGCCCGCCCCCACGCCCTTGGGGCCGGGGGCCGCCACGCGCACGGGCTTGTCGACCGGGCGTTTGTCGATGCCGGTCAGTCCCTGGGGGTGGTCCGTGTAGGTGACGGTCTTCGCGCGGCCCAGGTTCACAGACAGAAGCCTCATGGCGGAACGGTAGGCGACAAAAGCCAAAGTGTCGACGCACTATTCGGCGTGGTACCCAAGGCTCGCTTATGCTCGAAGGGTGATCGAGGCCCGTCATCTGCGCGTCCTGCGCGCCGTCGCCGCCACCGGCTCCTTCTCCGCCGCGGGGCGCGAGCTCGGCTGCACGCAACCCGCCGTCAGTCAGCAGATGAAGGCGCTGGAGACCTCCGTCGGTACGCCCCTGCTGGTGCGCACCGGGCGGGAGATGCGGCTGACCGAGGCCGGCGAGGCGCTCGTACGCCATGCCTCGGGCATCCTCGCCGGGCTCACCGCGGCCGAGGAGGAGGTCGCCGCGATCGCCGGGCTGCGTGCCGGGCGGGTTCGGCTGGTCTCCTTCCCCAGCGGCAGCTCCACGCTCGTGCCGACCGCCCTCGCCGCCCTGCGCGCCGAGCACCCGGGCACCCGGGTCTCCCTGGAGGAGGCCGAGCCGCCGCAGTCCGTCGACAAGCTGCGGGCCGGCGACTGCGACGTCGCGCTCGCCTTCCGTTACGAGGGCGCGGCCGGTGCCGAGGAATGGGACGACCTGGTCGCGCGACCGCTGCTGAGCGACAGACTGGTGGCGCTGGTGCCCGAACGGCACCCGCTCGCGCGCTCACGTTCCGTCGCCATCGGTGAACTCGTCGACGAGCCGTGGATCGCCGGCTGTCCACGCTGCCGCGGTCAGTTGATCGAGGTGTGCGCGGAGGCCGGCTTCACGCCGCGCATCGACTTCGCGACCGACGACTATCCGGCGGTCGTGGGCCTCGTCGGCGCCGGGCTCGGAGTGGCGGTGCTGCCACAACTGGCGATCGAGTCCGTACGGCCCCGGGGGGCGCGGGCGGTGACGCTGGAACCGGCGGTGCGGCGGGAGATCGTCGCGCTGACGCTGCCCGATCTGGCGCAGGTGCCGGCCGTGCGGGCGACGCTGGATCAGCTGGCGCGGGCGGCCACCCGCTAGCCGCGCACGCCGGAGGTCGGGGACACGCCCGGACGTGCTCCATCTGGAGAAACGTTCCTTCAGTTGTTCGAAGTCGCGCTGCCGCCCGTCGACGCCGGCACCAGCCGGTGGCGGGCCCTTCCCATGAGCTCCTCGCGTTCGTCCTCGGTCAGGCCGCCCCACACGCCGTACGGCTCGCGCACCGCGAGGGCGTGAGCCGCGCACTGGGCGCGGACGGGGCACCTCATACAGACCTCTTTGGCCGAGTTCTCGCGAGCGCTCCGCGCCGCCCCGCGCTCACCCTCCGGGTGGAAGAAGAGCGAACTGTCGACCCCGCGACAGGCGGCGAGGAGCTGCCAGTCCCACAGGTCCGCGTTCGGTCCGGGAAGGCGGGAGAAATCTGCCATTGTGTGACCCCTTGTAGCCGTTCTGAGCGGATACGGTGCCCACGACCGTACATCTACGATCTAAGGAGATGAAAATATGACTCATTGCGAATCTAGCCTCAGACACCAGCAGATGGGAAGAAATGGGTCTAAATGGGGCACGGGTTGTGATGAAAGGTTGCAGGTCCCCTGTGCGTGTCTGCAGCGTGTCCGCACCCTCACGTAGAGTGCCGAAGACGGCACACAGCCCCGTAACTCTTTCGAGTGACCGTCGTTGAGAGTGCGGAGGCGGTTGAAAACACAAGCGCTCGGGCAGGCGTCCGAGACGGTCGACCGCACAGGTGACGATTTCGTACCAGCCTGGAGGCTCAAGGTGACGCGCATCAGCTGCGGAGGGCGGCCATGACTTCCGTCCTCGTCTGCGACGACTCCCCGCTTGCCCGAGAGGCGCTCCGCCGCGCGGTCGCGACCGTGCCCGGTGTCGAGCGCGTGACGACGGCGGCCAACGGCGAGGAAGTCCTCCGCCGCTGGGGTGCCGACCGCTCGGACCTGATTCTGATGGACGTACGCATGCCCGGACTGGGCGGCGTCGAGACGGTGCGGCGGCTGCTGTCCGCCGACCCCGGTGCGCGCATCATCATGCTCACCGTCGCCGAGGACCTCGACGGCGTGGCCCTCGCGGTCGCCGCCGGCGCCCGGGGTTACCTGCACAAGGACGCCTCGCGGGCGGAGTTGCGCGCCACGGTGACGCAGGCGCTCGCCGACCCGACCTGGCGGCTCGCCCCGCGGCGGCTGCGGTCCGCCGAGATGGGTGCCGCCCCGACGCTCACTGCGCGGGAGATCCAGGTGCTGGAGGGCATGAGTCACGGCCGCTCCAACGCGGAGATCGGCCGTGAGCTGTTCCTCTCCGAGGACACGGTCAAGACCCACGCACGCCGTCTGTTCAAGAAGCTCGGCGCCTCGGACCGCGCACACGCGGTGGCGCTCGGCTTCCGCTGGGGCCTGGTGCGCTGACGGCTGTCCCGGTGAGCGGGGGCGGTCGGACGAGCCCCCGCTCCGGTGGGGGAGGAGGCGACACGATGGGGGTACCTCCCTGCCGGTCCGTCGACGACGGCCGGCCGCACGACGCCACCCGCACCGGGCGCGTCCGGGGACCGACGGCTTCGGGCCCGCGCGCAGGGCGCGTGGAGGTCCCGGTGTGCGACGGCCTGCGGGCCGGACGCTCGGATTCCTCGGCGGCCTGTGGTGCGGGCGCGGGGTGCTCTGGTTCTTCGGCGGCCTGTGGTGCGGGCGCCGGGTGCCCTGGTACTTCGGCGGCCGATGGGCCGTTCTCCGGCTGCTGTCGCTGCTCCGGTCGCTCGGGCTGCTGTCGCTGCTCGCGTCGTTCGGGCGCGGCTGCCGCCAGGTTGCCCGACCGGCAGGTCGGCGCGACGGCGGCCTCTGGTCCGTGCGCGGGGCGCGTGAGCGCGTGGATCGCGCGCCGGGTCCGCGCCCGGCGCGCTTCCGGAGCGACGGCGCGCCGGACGCGCATCGTGTGCTCGGGGCGGGCATGTGCCTGCGCGCACGCCCGGCGGGCGACGGATTTCGTCGTGCGGTCGGCGGGTCTCCGGCGTCCGGTCGAACGCGTCGCCCGGAGTGCTGTCGTACGTGGTCACAGGGGTCGTGCCGGGGTACCGGGCGGGGGCGGACCCCGCGCGTACGACGGTCGCGGAGGGCCGGTCCGCAGGACGGGCGCTGCTCGTTTCGGCGCGGATGCCGCATCCTTGAAGGTGTGGAGTTCCTCGGGGACGAGTCGGTCGAGCGGAAGGGGAGGGCGCAGGGGATGACTTCCGGCGCACCTACTCATAACGCTTCGGTGCACAACAACGGAGGCAGTGCCGCAGGCCGTCCGGCCGCAGGGCACCATGGACCGATGCGTGACGACGAGGCGGCCACAGCCCCAGGGGCGATCGGTGCGCTCGTCCACCTCGCGGTCGACGGGGACGAGCAGGCCACGCATGATCTGCTCGCCCATGTGCACCCCCTGGCGCTGCGCTACTGCCGCACCCGGCTCTCCCGCCTGCCGGGGGACGCGCGCCACTTCGTGGAGGACCTGGCCCAGGAGGTCTGCGTCGCCGTCCTGCTCGCGCTGCCGCGCTACCGGGACACCGGACGCCCCTTCGAGGCATTCGTCTTCGCCATCGCCGCGCACAAGGTCGCCGATCTGCAGCGGGCGGCCATGCGCCACCCCGGCTCGACCGCGGTCCCCTCCGACGAGATGCCCGAGCGGCCGGACGACTCACTCGGTCCCGAGGAGCGGGCGCTGCTCAGCAGTGATGCCGAGTGGGCCAAGAAACTGCTGGCCAACCTGCCGGAGAACCAGCGCGAGCTGCTGGTGCTGCGTATCGCCGTGGGCCTCACGGCGGAGGAGACGGGTCAGATGTTGGGAATGTCACCAGGCGCGGTCCGGGTGGCCCAGCACCGCGCGCTCAGCAGACTGCGGGCGCTCGCCGAACAGTAGACGGGCCGGGCGGATGAACACGCGCGAGCGGACTTCCGTACGAACATACGAAGCCCTGGGGTGTCCGCAACCGTGGAATGTGACGGCTCCGCTTCCCGTTAGCATGGACATCCGCACCGAGCAAGGCCATTTGGGGAAGGTGTCATGACTGCCAACGTCGACGGAGTGCCCGGAAAATTCGCGACCCTCGGGCTGACCTACGACGACGTGCTGCTGCTGCCGGGCGCGTCCGACGTGCTGCCGGGCGCGGTCGACACCTCGTCCCGCATCTCCCGCAACGTCCGGGTCAACATCCCGCTCCTGTCCGCCGCCATGGACAAGGTCACCGAGTCGCGCATGGCGATCGCGATGGCCCGTCTGGGCGGCGTCGGTGTACTGCACCGCAACCTGTCCGTCGAGGACCAGGTCAGCCAGGTCGACCTGGTGAAGCGCTCCGAGTCGGGAATGGTCACCGACCCGATCACCGTGCACCCGGAGGCCACGCTCGGGGAGGCGGACGCGCTGTGCGCCAAGTTCCGCATCAGCGGTGTCCCCGTCACCGACCCGGCCGGCCGGCTGCTGGGCATCGTCACCAACCGCGACATGGCCTTCGAGAGCGACCGTGACCGCCAGGTGCGCGAGGTCATGACGCCGATGCCGCTGGTGACCGGCAAGGTGGGCATCTCGGGCCAGGAGGCCATGGAGCTGCTGCGCCGCCACAAGATCGAGAAGCTGCCGCTGGTCGACGACGCGGGCGTGCTCAAGGGCCTGATCACGGTCAAGGACTTCGTCAAGGCGGAGAAGTACCCGAACGCCGCCAAGGACGCCGAGGGCCGGCTGCTCGTCGGTGCCGCCGTGGGTGCCAGCCCCGAGGCGCTGGAGCGCGCCCAGGCGCTGGCCGCCGCCGGAGTCGACTTCCTGGTCGTCGACACCTCGCACGGCCACAACAGCAACGCCCTGAGCTGGATGGCGAAGATCAAGTCGAGTGTGGACGTCGATGTGATCGGCGGCAACGTCGCCACCCGCGACGGCGCGCAGGCCCTGATCGACGCCGGGGTCGACGGCATCAAGGTGGGTGTGGGCCCGGGCTCGATCTGCACCACGCGCGTGGTGGCGGGCATCGGCGTCCCGCAGGTCACCGCCATCTACGAGGCGTCGCTCGCGGCCCGTGCGGCGGGCATCCCGCTGATCGGCGACGGCGGCCTGCAGTACTCCGGCGACATCGGCAAGGCGCTGGCCGCCGGCGCCGACACCGTGATGCTCGGCAGCCTCCTCGCGGGCTGTGAGGAGTCGCCCGGCGAGCTGCTGTTCATCAACGGCAAGCAGTTCAAGTCGTACCGCGGCATGGGCTCGCTCGGCGCCATGCAGTCCCGCGGCCAGGGCAGGTCGTACTCGAAGGACCGCTACTTCCAGGCGGAGGTCGCCTCCGACGACAAGCTCGTCCCCGAGGGCGTCGAGGGCCAGGTGCCCTACCGCGGCCCGCTGGCGAACGTCCTGCACCAGCTCGTGGGCGGCCTGCGCCAGACCATGGGCTACGTGGGTGCCGCCACCATCGCCGAGATGGAGTCCAAGGGCCGCTTCGTCCGGATCACCTCGGCGGGCCTCAAGGAGAGCCACCCGCACGACATCCAGATGACGGTCGAGGCGCCGAACTACAGCAGCAAGTGACACGCACACGCGCGTGAGGCCTTTCCAGGGCGGCCCCGGGGCATCCGGGGCCGCCCTCGGCGTGCCCGTCGGGGATACTGGAAGGCGCTGCAACGCATCAGGGAAAGGCCACAGACGTGACTGAGATCGAGATCGGGCGCGGCAAGCGCGGCCGCCGGGCGTACGCCTTCGACGACATCGCCGTCGTCCCCAGCCGCCGTACGCGGGACCCGAAGGAGGTCTCGATCGCCTGGCAGATCGACGCCTACCGCTTCGAGCTGCCCTTCCTGGCCGCCCCCATGGACTCGGTCGTCTCCCCGGCCACGGCCATCCGCATCGGCGAGCTCGGCGGCCTCGGCGTGCTGAACCTCGAAGGGCTGTGGACGCGGTACGAGGACCCGCAGCCGCTGCTCGACGAGATCACCGAGCTCGACGCCGACAGCGCGACCCGCCGCCTCCAGGAGATCTACGCCGCGCCGATCAAGGAGGAGCTGATCGGGCAGCGCATCAAGGAGGTGCGCGACTCGGGCGTGGTCACCGCGGCGGCGCTGTCCCCGCAGCGCACGGCGCAGTTCTCCAAGGCCGTCGTGGACGCGGGAGTGGACCTCTTCGTCATCCGCGGGACGACGGTCTCGGCGGAGCACGTCTCCGGCTCGCACGAGCCGCTGAACCTGAAGCAGTTCATCTACGAACTGGACGTCCCGGTGATCGTCGGCGGCTGCGCCACGTACACCGCGGCCCTGCACCTGATGCGCAGCGGCGCGGCCGGTGTGCTGGTCGGCTTCGGCGGCGGCGCCGCGCACACCACGCGCAACGTCCTGGGCATCCGGGTCCCCATGGCCACGGCGGTCGCCGATGTCGCCGCGGCCCGGCGCGACTACATGGACGAGTCCGGCGGCCGGTATGCGCACGTGATCGCGGACGGCGGTGTCGGCTGGTCCGGCGACCTGCCCAAGGCCATCGCCTGCGGCGCCGACTCGGTGATGATGGGCTCGCCGCTCGCCCGCGCGACCGACGCTCCGGGCAGGGGCCACCACTGGGGCATGGAGGCCGTCAACGAGGAACTGCCGCGTGGCAAGAAGGTCGACCTCGGCACGGTCGGCACCCTGGAGGAGATCCTGACCGGCCCGTCGCACACCCCGGACGGCTCGATGAACCTCTTCGGCGCCCTGCGCCGCGCCATGGCCACCACCGGTTACAGCGAGCTCAAGGAGTTCCAGCGCGTCGAGGTGACGGTGGCGGACTCGCAGCACCGCCAGTAGATCCGCGACGCCTGCCGCCCGCGGGCCCGCCACGCGAAGGGCCCGTCCACCGCGGTGGACGGGCCCTTCGGCCTGACCGCACCACCAGCGGTCTCCCCGCCCGCGGCTCGGTCGCCCACCGGTCCGTCAGAGACGGTGTGCCGCGCCGGTGGGGGTCGTGCCCCGGGTGTCCAGCAGCAGCTGTGCCTTCACCGACAGGCCCTGCAGGTCGTAGGTGCGGTGGTTCTGGAGCAGGATCGTGAGGTCGGCCTCGGCGGCGGCCTCGTAGAGGGAGTCGGCGCGGGGGACCGGGCGCTCCAGGATGCTCCAGGACGGGATGTGCGGGTCGTGGTAGCTGACGGAGGCGCCGAGCTCCATCAGGCGGATCGCGACCTCCTGGGCGGGGGTGGACTGCTGGTCGGCGAGGTCGGGCTTGTAGGTGACGCCGAGCAGGAGCACGCGCGCGCCGCGGGCCGACTTGCCGTGCTCGTTGAGGAGGGTGGCGGCGCGCTGGACGACGTAGCGGGGCATCCGGGTGTTGACCTGCTGGGCCAGTTCGACCATGCGCAGGCCGCGGCCCGCGCGGCCGGTCAGGTCCTGCGGGACGGTGTGGCCGCCGACGCCGGGGCCGGGGCGGAACGCCTGGAAGCCGAACGGCTTGGTCTCCGCGCAGCGGATGACGTCCCACAGGTCGACGCCCAAGTCGTGGCAGAGGACGGCCATTTCGTTGACCAGGGCGATGTTGACATGCCGGTAGTTGGTCTCCAGGAGCTGCACGGTCTCGGCCTCGCGCGGACCCCGGGCGCGGACGACCTTGTCGGTGAGGCGGCCGTAGAAGGTGGCGGCCGACTCGGTGCAGGCGGGGGTGAGGCCGCCGATCACCTTCGGGGTGTTGGCCGGGGTGAAGTCGCGGTTGCCCGGGTCGACGCGGCTCGGGGAGTACGCGAGGTGGAAGTCGCGGCCGGCGCGCAGCTGTGAGCCCTCCTCCAGCACGGGGCGGAGGAATTCCTCCGTCGTGCCGGGGTACACGGGCGATTCCAGGATGACCGTGGTGTGCGGGCGCAGTTGGGCGGCCAGGGTGCGGGCGGCGGCCTCCACCTGGCTCAGGTCCAGTCCGCCGTCCGCGCTCCTGGGGGTCGGGGCGCAGATGACCGCGGTGCGCACCCGGCCGAGCTCGCTCGGGCCCACGGCGTGCCGGAAGCCCCCCGAGAGCATCCGGCGCAGTTCGGCGGGGCTGAGCGAGCCGGGCTCGGGGCCGGTCTTGTAGCCGACGGTGGGGACGCCGGCGGCGACCGCGGCCTGGGCCAGCGGCAGGCCGAGCGGGCCGAGTCCGATGACGGCGAGATCTGCGGGCATGGCGTGGGCCGTCCTTCCCGATAACCGAAGTGGGACAGATGCGCAAGCCCTGTGGACAGGACGAGCGAGCGCACAGTCAGACTAGGAGTAAATATGACCGTTTTGCGGTATTGCGCTCCGCCGTGTCCGTGCTCGTTTCCGGGTTCTCGCGGCATCCGGTGGCCGATGTCCGGGCAGGTTGTCCACAGGCTGGAGACGTGTGGTGGCTGAAGTCGGACGACGCGGTCAGACTTTGAGCGTGGGGGATGTGGACCGGGTCTCGCCCGACGGGTGCGGCCGACGCGAGGCGATGAGCGGGAGGCAGCAGTGAGGACAGGGACACTGGGGCCGGCGCAGCGCGCCGAGTCGCTCGCGGCGATGGCCGATCGAGAGCTGGACCTGCTGGTCGTGGGCGGTGGCGTGGTGGGCGCGGGCACCGCGCTGGACGCCGTGACGCGCGGCCTGTCCACGGGCCTGGTCGAGGCACGGGACTGGGCGTCGGGCACGTCGAGCCGCTCCAGCAAGCTGATACACGGCGGACTGCGCTATCTGGAGATGCTCGACTTCTCCCTGGTCCGCGAGGCGCTCAAGGAGCGCGGCCTGCTGCTGGAGCGGCTGGCGCCCCACCTGGTGAAGCCGGTGGCCTTCCTCTACCCCTTGCAGCACAAGGGGTGGGAGCGGCTCTACGCGGGCTCGGGCGTCGCACTCTACGACGCCATGTCGATGGCCCGCGGACACGGCCGGGGCCTGCCGGTGCACCGGCACCTGAGCCGTGGTCAGGCCTTGCGTGTGGCTCCCGCGCTGAAGAAGGACGCGCTGGTCGGCGCGTTGCAGTACTACGACGCCCAGATGGACGACGCCCGGTTCGTCGCCACGCTGGTGCGCACCGCCGTGTCGTACGGCGCGAAGGCGGCGAACCGCGCCCGGGTGACCGGCTTCCTGCGCGAGGGGGAGCGCGTGGTCGGCGCCCGCGTGCAGGACGTCGAGGGCGGCGGGGAGTACGAGATCCACGCCAGGCAGATCGTCAACGCGACCGGTGTGTGGACCGACGACACCCAGGCCATGGTGGGGGAGCGCGGACAGTTCCACGTCCGGGCGTCCAAGGGGATCCACCTGGTCGTCCCCAAGGACCGCATCCACTCCACCACCGGGCTGATCCTGCGCACCGAGAAGTCGGTGCTCTTCGTCATCCCCTGGGGCCGGCACTGGATCGTCGGCACCACCGACACCGACTGGGACCTCGACAAGGCCCACCCGGCCGCCTCCAGCGCCGACATCGACTACCTGCTGGAGCATGTGAACTCGGTCCTCGCGGTGCCGCTCACCCGCGACGACGTCGAAGGGGTGTACGCCGGTCTGCGGCCGCTGCTCGCCGGGGAGTCCGACGCCACCAGCAAGCTCTCCCGCGAGCACACCGTCGCCCATCCGGTGCCGGGGCTGGTCGTGGTGGCCGGCGGCAAGTACACGACGTACCGGGTGATGGCCAAGGACGCGGTGGACGAGGCGGTGCACGGCCTGGATCTGCGGGTCGCCGAGTGCGTCACCGAGGACGTGCCGCTGATCGGCGCGGAGGGCTACCGCGCGCTGTGGAACGCACGGGCGCGGATCGCCGCCCGCACCGGTCTCCATGTGGTCCGCGTGGAGCACCTGTTGAACCGCTTCGGGTCGATGGCGGAGGAGCTGTTCGACCTCATCGGTCAGAACCCCTCGCTGGGCGAGCCGCTCACGGGCGCCGACGACTATCTGCGCGCCGAGGTCGTCTACGCCGCCTCGCACGAGGGCGCGCGCCATCTGGACGACGTGCTGACGCGGCGCACCCGCATCTCCATAGAGACCTTCGACCGGGGTACCCGTTGCGCACGTGAGGCCGCCGAACTGATGGCGCCGGTGCTCGGCTGGGACAAGGACCAGAGAGAACGCGAGGTCCAGCACTACGAGAAGAGGGTGGAGGCCGAGCGTGAGTCGCAGCGCCAGCCGGACGACCTGACGGCCGACGCCGCGAGGCTGGGGGCGCCCGACATCGTGCCCTTGTAGGACCACATCGCGCCCTCGCGGGAACGGGGGGCACCCGGGGAGAGAGCCGCTTGTCGGGTGAGGGACAATGGAGGCTCTGTCAGGGCGGGTTGCATGAGGGGACGCATGTCGGAGGCGGAGCGGGCGGGGACATCCCGTCAGGACACTCGTCAGGACAAGAGCGAGCGTCTTCTCGCGGGGCGGTACCGGCTGGGGGACGTGCTCGGCCGGGGCGGCATGGGCACGGTCTGGCGCGCCGAGGACGAGACCCTCGGCCGGACGGTCGCCGTGAAGGAACTGCGGTTCCCGACCAACATCGACGACGACGAGAAACGCCGGCTCATCACGCGCACGCTGCGCGAGGCCAAGGCCATCGCGCGGATCCGCAACAACAGCGCGGTGACGGTCTTCGACGTGGTCGACGAGGACGACCGGCCCTGGATCGTGATGGAACTGGTCGAGGGCAAGTCCCTCGCCGAGGCCATCCGCGAGGACGGCCTGCTGGAGCCCCGGCGCGCCGCCGAGGTCGGCCTCGCCGTCCTCGACGTGCTGCGCTCGGCGCACCGCGAGGGCATCCTGCACCGCGACGTGAAGCCGTCCAACGTGCTGATCGCCGACGACGGCCGGGTCGTGCTCACCGACTTCGGCATCGCCCAGGTCGAGGGCGACCCCTCCATCACCTCCACCGGCATGCTCGTCGGCGCACCCTCCTACATCTCCCCGGAGCGCGCCCGCGGCCACAAGCCCGGTCCCGCGGCCGACCTGTGGTCGCTCGGCGGTCTGCTGTACGCGGCGGTCGAGGGTGTCCCGCCGTACGACAAGGGTTCCGCGATCGCCACGCTCACCGCGGTGATGACCGAGCCGCTGGAGGAGCCCCAGCACGCCGGTCCGCTCAGGGACGTGATCTACGGCCTGCTCACCAAGGACCCCGAGAAGCGCATCGACGACGCCGGCGCCCGGGCCATGCTCAGGTCGGTCATCGACGCGCCCGAACCCAGGACGGCCGAACCGGCCGACGCCACCAAGGTCGTGCCGCTGCCCCCGCAGCCGGACGCACCCGGCAGGAGCGGGGGTCCGGCGCGCGCGCAGGGCAGGGACAGTGCCGACCGGCTGCGCGGAGCGCTGCGCTCGGCCCGCAAGGCCGCGGCGGGCACGGCCGCCGGGAAGAGCACAGGGAGCGCGGGCGGAGCGGACGCGGCCACGGCGCGTACGGGCGCCGGATCGGCGTCTGAGGCGGGCACGCAGGGCGGCAACGGCACCTCGGGCGGCCGGAGTTCCGGCTGGCCCGTGATGACGCCGCCGGACCTGCCGCCGCGGCCGGCGCCGAGGGCGCCGCTCACGGACGTGGTGCCGCGGCGCACCATGGTGGTCATCGCCGCGGCAGTGGTCCTCGCCGTGCTCGGTGTCGTGCTCGCCGTCGTGCTCAACTCCGGCGGTGACGCGTCCGACCGGTCCGGTGGCAAGGGCGACAGGACGACCACCGAGGCGGACGGAGGCGCCGACACCAAGTCGGACGACGGCGGCACCCGCCCGGACGGCAAGGCCACCGCATCGGAGCCGGCCGGGGAAGCGACGGGCGACGCGAGCGGTGGGGCGGCCGGCGACGAGCAGACGGACGGCTCCTCGGACGGCAAGGGCTCCTCGGAGGGCAAGGGCTCCTCGGACGGCACCGCCGTCGACTCGACGTACGAGGGCGGGCAGGGCTACTCCATAGGTTTGCCCAAGGGCTGGAAGTACGGGTCGTCGGACGCGGCGGGCGACCGGTTCACCGGCCCCGACGGGCAGAAGCTACTGGTCGCCTGGACCTCCACGCCCAAGGACGACCCCGTCCGGGACTGGGAGAACCAGGAGCGCTACATGACGCGCTCGCAGTACGACCGGATCCGCATAGCGGAGGTGGACTACCGCGGCTGGAACACGGCCGACTGGGAGTTCACCTACGTCGACGGTGGCACGAAGTACCGCACGATCGACCGCGGATTCGTCGTCGACGAGCAGCAGGGCTACGCCCTGATGTACACGGCCAAGGCCTCGGCGTGGGACGGCGCGCTGCGTCGGTCCACGTGGCGGACGCTGACCGACTCCTTCCAGCCGAAGGCGTGATCAAGCCCGGACGCGGGCCGGTCCGATGAGATCTCGTGAGATCTCGCATCCCCTCCGTGCGGGTTGCCTCCGGCACGTATCGTGAGTGGTTGCGAACCGTACGCATCGGGAACGCATCGGGAACGAGACGCCACACGAACGGAATTGACCACCGGGCGGCCGGGGGAGGCAACGTGGACGACTATGCGGGGCGCGTGCTCGCCGACCGCTACCGCCTGCCGCTGCCCCCCTCCGACGAGTACGAACTCACCGAGACGCGGGCCTTCGACACCTACAGCGGCCAGGAAGTCCTGGTACGGCAGGTGCCGTTGCCGGAGGTTGTCGAGGCCGAGGTGCTCGACGCGGAGGGCCTGCCCGAGGGGTTCACGGCGCGTGACCGCGCGACCCGGCGGCCCGCCCCTCAGGGGGGAGCCGTCCGGCGGCCCACGGACCCCGTCGTCCGGCGCGCGGTGGAGGCCGCCCAGGCGGCCGCCGCCATCCCCGATCACCCCCGGCTCGACCAGGTCTTCGACGTGTTCGCCGAGGGCGGGTCGCTGTGGGTGGTGAGCGAGCTGGTGCCCGCGCGATCGCTGGCCGCGCTGCTCGCCGAGCAGCCGCTGACGCCCTATCGGGCGGCCGAGGTCGCCTCCGACGTGCTGACGGCGCTGCGGGTGCTGCACGCGCACGGCTGGGTGCACCGGAACATCAGCGCGCGGACGGTGCTCGTCTGCGACGACGGGCGGGTCATGCTGACCGGTCTGGCGGTGGGCGCGGCGGAGGAAGCGCTGTGCGGCTACGACCCGGTGCCGCCGCCGCTGTACGACGACACCGGCGGCGGTGCGGACGGCGGCGGGGCCGCCGGAGCGCGGGGAGCGGCCCGGGGGACCTTCGGGGCCGCCGGTGCCGCTGAGCTGAACGGGGCCGGCGGACCCGGCGCGGGTGCTCTCGGCGGCGCCGACCCCGAGGCCGACCGGCGGGCCGCCATCGAGGCGAGGGCTGCCGGAGGGCTGCCGGTCCCGGGCGTGGACGCGGCCCGGAGCGTGGGCGGTTCGGCCGCCCTGGCCCGCAGGGCGCAGGAGTCCGGCGGGGACATCCGTGCGGCGCGGGCCGGGGCGATCGCCGCGTACCGGGCGGGAGCACGGGCCGCGGCGCGGGTCCAGGAGGCCGAGCAGAGCGGCCGCGCGGCGCTGCCCGGCGCCCGCCCCGCCCCCGAGGGCGGCACGGAGCAGCAGCCGTACACCCGCGATGCCGAGGGGAACCCGCCGGGGCGGATAGCGGACCCCTACGGCGTGCGCGCCGCGCCCTGGCACGGGGCGACGCCGCGCGACACCGGGACCGGGCAGCACGGCCGGTCCCAGGCCGACGGACTCGCCCAGCCGGTGGTGCCGCCGCACGGCAACGGTCCGGCCCAGCAGAGTGTGCCGCCGTACGGCGGCGGCCTGGCCCGGCCGGAAGTGCCGCCGTACCGGAACGGTCCCGCTCGGCCCGGCGTGCCGTCCCAGGGCGACGGTCCGGCGGGGCCGGGCGGAGCGCCGTACGGCGACGGCGTGGCCCGGCCCGGCGCGGCGCCGTACCATCACGGACCGGCCCAGCCCGGCGTGCCGCCCCACGGCGATCGCCCCGCCCGGCCGGGCGTGCAGCCCCGGGGCGACGGTCCGGCGGGGCCGGGTGTGCGGGCGTCCGTTCGCCCCGTCGTGCCCGCGCCCGCCCACGAGGTGGTACCCCCGGCGGGCCAGACCCGCGCCGGCGCCCGCTGGGACGATCTCGTCGCCGCACCGTCCGCGCCACGCCGTGGCCCCGCCACCGCGCTCGCCGCCGAGCGGGCACGGCAGGCGCGGATGGCCGTGGTGGGGCCCGTCACCGAGCGGTGGGCGCCGGAGCAGGCCGGGCCGGTGCACGAGAACTGGCAGCTCACGCCGCCCATCGGCCCCGCGACCGACCTGTGGGCGCTCGGGGCGCTGCTCTTCAGGGCCGTACAGGGGCACGCGCCCTACCCGGAGGAGTCGACGGCCGAGCTGGTGCAGCTGGTGTGTGCCGAGCCGCCCGCCTTCGCCGAGGAGTGCGGGCCGCTGCGCCCGGTCGTGGAGTCGCTGCTGCGTCAGGACCCCACCGAGCGGCTGGACTTCGAGGAGCTGCGCGGCTGGCTGCGCTCCCTGGTGCGGTCCGCTCCCGAGCCGGAGGCCGGCCTGCATGTGGTCGCCGCGCCGCCGCCCGACGCCAGCCGGCTGCCGATAGTGCGCCGCAAGGGCGAGCTGGTGCGCAGACGGCGCGCCGGGCTGCCCGCGCGGCACGGGCGGCACAAGCGGGACCGGGAGAGGACGCGTTCGCCGCGCAGCCTGGGACGCACCCTGCTCGTGCTGATACTGCTCGCGCTGGCCGGGGCGATCGCGTACGCCGTGCTGTTCATGCCGAAGGCCGGCGAGGGCGCGGGCGGCGCGAGCCCCGACCGGACCGGGGCCGCCGGACAGGCCGGTGAGGCGCCCGGGCCGACGCCGAGGGCGAGCAGCGAGCCGCGCCCCGACCAGAACTCTCCGGACGACGGGCCGAGCTCGTCGGACGACCGGCCGAGCGGCACCCAGTCGGACGTCGCCGAGGGGTTCACCCTGCGCAGCGACCCGGAGGGCTTCCTTGTGGCCGTCGCCGAGGGCTGGCAGCGCGCGCCGAAGAACGGCAGCGGCCAGGTCGTCTACTCCCGGGCCGACTTCGAGCTGATCGTCGTGCCGGGCAGGGACGGCTCGGACGAGTACGGCGGCGATCCGATGACGTACCAGCGGGAGCGCGAGCCCGAGCTGCGGCCCTACCGGGAGTCGAGCTGGGCCACCTCCACCGGTCTGAAGACCATCGAGGTGGGCGGTCGGACCATGGCCGAGGGCCAGTTCACCTGGAGTGACGACACGGGCCGCGACCTGTTCGTGCGCAACCTCGCGATGCTCCTGGACGGGCGCTACCACGTGGTCCAGGTGCGCGGCCCGGAGGCCGAGCGCGACGAGGTCACCCGGCTCTACGAGCAGGCGGCGACGACGTATCAGGCCACCCGTTGAGAGGCCCGGGGCAGTTGGCCCGCCGGAGCGGCCGGCACGGTGGTCGCCGGCCGGCCCGGTGGTTGCCCGTCGTCACCGAAAGCGACAACCGTCACAGTGCGGTTTCCTGAGGGGCCCCGCGGTTCCCCGTTCGCGGGCAGGTCCCTACGCTGATCCGGTCAAGAACATTGCGGGGAAACGTGAATCAGATGCAGGGCCTGCTCGTCGGAGGTCGCTACCGGCTCTCCGACGCCATCGGCAGCGGTGGCATGGGACGGGTGTGGCGCGCCCATGACGAGGTGCTGCACCGGGTCGTCGCCATCAAGGAGTTGACCGCCGCCCTCTACGTCTCCGAGAGCGACCGGGCCGTTCTGCTCGCACGCACCCGGGCGGAGGCGCGCGCGGCCGCGCGGATCAACCACTCGGCCGTCGTCACCGTCCACGACGTGCTCGAACACGACGGCCGGCCATGGATCGTGATGGAGCTGGTCGAGGGCCGCTCGCTCGCCGACGCGGTCAAGGCGCAGGGCCGGCTCGAGCCGGCCGAGGCCGCCCGGATCGGCCTGTGGGTGCTGCGCGCCCTGCGCGCCGCGCACACCGCCAAGGTCCTGCACCGGGACGTCAAGCCCGGCAACGTCCTGCTCGCCGACGACGGGCGCGTCCTGCTCACCGACTTCGGCATCGCGCAGATCGACGGCGACACGACGATCACGCGCACCGGCGAGGTCGTCGGCTCGGTCGACTACCTCGCCCCCGAGCGGGTCCGGGGACACGACCCGGGACCGGCCTCCGATCTGTGGGCGCTCGGTGCGACGCTGTACACGGCGGTGGAGGGAACCTCGCCGTTCCGCCGTACCTCGCCGTTGTCCACCATGCAGGCCGTCGTCGAGGAGCACCCCTCCGAGCCCCGGCACGCCGGTGCGCTCGGGCCCGTGATCACCGCGCTGCTGCGCAAGGAACCGGCAAGGCGGCCCTCGTCCGAAGAGGCGGAGCGACTCCTCGCCGAGGTGGCCGACGGCGGCCGTCCGCAGGTGACCGAGGTGCTCGTGCCCCCTGCCCGGCAGCCGGAGACCGGTCCGGTGCGCCAGGAGACACGCGAGCACTCCCGGCCGCACCCGCTCGACACCCCGACCGCGGCCGTGCCGAGCAGGCGGCGGCGCCGGCTGCGCACGCTGGCCCTCGTCGTGGCCATGGCGGCCGTCGCCGGCGGGGCGGGCGCGGTCCTGGTGAAGCAGCGGGACGAGGGCGGCTCCCCGGCCGGTGCCGCCCCGTCGGTCAGCTCGCCCGCCACCCCGTCGGGCACCCAGGAGCCCCAGGAGTCCCCGGCCCCCCAGGAGTCCGTCCCGGCCGGCTGGGTGCGCAAGGACGACCCGGCGGGTTTCAGCCTCTCGCTGCCCGACGACAGCTGGCAGCGGACGGTGTACGGCGTCGACGGCGACCTCACGCAGATCGACTACACGCCCGACGGCGGTACGCGCCTCATCCGCATTGCCATCGACAAGTCACCGGACTTCGACGACTCCTACGAGCACCAGCGGGACCTGGAGGAACAGGTTCAGCGGCTGGCCCAGTACGAGCGCGTGACCATGGAGAGGAAAACCTACCGGGACCGCGAGGGCGCCCTGTGGGAGTACACGTGGACCGCGCTGGAGAGTGACCCGGGCGAGTACGCGGGGCCGCGCCGGGCCATCGACCAGATGTACATGACCCGGGACGGCGTCGAGTACGCGATCTACATGTCCGCGCCCGCGGCGGACTGGGAGACGACGCGCGAACAGTTCGACAAGCTGCTGCAGGGGTGGCGGCCCGGCGACACCTCCTGAGCGGCGGTCACCCAGGTCGTACAGGTCACTCAGGTCACTCAGGTCCCCCCAGGTCGTACGAGGCGCAACGTACCCGTGCGGCACGGGCGTTTGTCGGCCATGCCACCCGTTCGGCCCGGAGCGGCACGCCCGGGCTGGGGCATGATGTGCTCATGGGGAGCCAGGGGTCCGACGGGCGCGTCATCGCGGGCCGCTACCGGCTGCGGGCCACGCTCGGGCGGGGTGGCATGGGCGTGGTCTGGCGCGCCACCGACGAGTTGCTCGGCCGGGAGGTGGCCGTCAAGGAACTCGTCACGGACGACTCGCCGTCGGCCGCGCGGGCCCGTGCCTCGCGCGAGCGCACGCTGCGCGAGGCACGGGCGCTGGCCCAGCTGCGTCACCCGCACATCAGCGTCGTCCATGACGTGGTCGAGGACGACGAACGTCTCTACATCGTCATGGAGTTGATCGACGGCGGTTCTCTCGCCGACCGGATCGCCGCGCACGGCCCGGTGGACGCCCGCGAGGCCGCCCGCATCGGCATCGCCCTGCTCGGCGCGCTGCGCGCCGCGCACCAGGCCGGTGTCCTGCACCGCGACCTCAAGCCGGCGAACGTCCTCATCGAGTCGGGCACCGGACGTGTCGTCCTCACCGACTTCGGCGTGGCCCAGGTCGAGGGCGCCACCACCCTCACCGAGGCGGGGACTTTCGTGGGCTCGCCCGAATACACCGCGCCCGAGCGGATGTCGGGCTCGGGGACCGGACCGGCATCCGACCTGTGGTCGCTCGGCGTGCTGCTGTGCACGTCGGTCAGCGGCGAGTCGCCCTTCCACCGCGACTCGCTGGGTGGCCTGCTGCACGCCGTGGTCGCCGCGCCGATCCGCCCGCCGGCACAGGCCGGACCGATGCTGCCCGTCGTACGCGGACTGCTGGAGCGCGATCCGGAGCGGCGGCTGGACGCGGCGCAGGCCGAGCGGCTGCTGCGGGAGCTCCTGGAGACGGGCAGTGCGCCGGAGCCGTCCCGCCGGCAACGCGCCCCGCGGGACCGGCTGGTGATCGCGCTGCTGGTCGCCGCGATGGTGGCGGCGGGGGTGTCGGCGGCGGCGCTGCTGATGAACGGAGGCGCCGGGGACGGCGACGGTCCACCGGCGAGCCCCGCACCGAGCATGTCCTCGAGCACGTCCGCGTCGCCGTCCGCCGCCGGCGCCGACAGCTCGCCCAAATAGGAGATTTGGCGGCGACCGGGGTCACGGGTCTGTGACCGGTGCCCCCTCGCGGTGGCTGCGGAACCGTCCGCCGCGATATGCATGGACGCATGAGCAACAACGGGGGAGCCCGCCACGGGGCCGACGAGCCGACGAGTTTTGGTCTTCAACCACCGGTCCGGCCCGCCGCCGTACCGCACCCGGACAACCCGTACGCGTCGCCCGCGCCGACCGTGCCGCCACAGCAGCAACCCGCCCCGCAGGCACCGCAGCAGTCCGCGCACCAGGCGCCCGGACACCCCGCGCAGCCCGCGCCCCACCAGCCCGCGCTCCGGCCGGCGCAGGACGACCCCGGCACGGGGCGGCTGATCGCCGGGCGCTACCGGCTGCTCGCGAAGCTCGGGCACGGCGGCATGGGCACGGTGTGGCGCGCCAAGGACGAGACGGTGGACCGGGAGGTCGCCGTCAAGGAACCCCGCGTTCCGGACCATCTTCCCGAGCGTGAACGGGACAACGCCTTCGAGCGGATGCGCCGCGAGGCCCGCGCCGCGGCCCGGCTCGACCACCCGGCGGTCGTCAACGTGCACGACGTCGCCGTGGTGGACGGCCGCCCGTGGATCGTGATGGAGCTGGTGCGAGGGCGTTCCCTCGGTGACGCGCTCCAGGAGGGCACCCTCTCCGCCCGCGAGGCGTCCAGGATCGGCCTGGAGGTGCTCGGCGCCTTGGAGGCCGCGCACGCCGCCGGCATCCTGCACCGCGATGTCAAGCCGGACAATGTCCTGCTCGGCCGGCACGACCGCGTCGTCCTCACCGACTTCGGCATCGCGCAGATCGAGGGCGAGACGAACCTGACCGACACCGGCGGCTTCGTCGGCTCGCCCGAGTACATCGCGCCGGAACGGGTGCTGGGTCAGCGACCCGGCCCCGCGTCGGACCTCTGGTCCCTCGGCGTCGTGCTCTACGCGGCGACGGAGGGCGTGTCGCCGTTCCGCCGCAGCAACACGCCGGCCACGCTCCAGTCCGTCCTCAACGCCACGCCCGCGCCGCCCGCGTCGGCCTTGGGACCGCTCGCCGAGGTCATCAACGGCCTGCTCCAGAAGGACCCGGCCCGGCGCCCGAACGCCGCCCAGGTCCGCTCGTTGCTGGAGGCGGCCGTCAACCCGCCCGAGCCGGTGGCCACCCAGGTCGTGACGGTCGGCGGCGACGCCGTGCGCGGGGGCGGGATCCGGATCGGCCGAAGGGCGCTGTTCGGGTTGGGCGCGGCGGTCGTCGCGGCGGCGGTGGCGGCGTACCTCGTGCTCGCCGACCCGTTCGCGGGCCCGCTGCCCGACGGCTGGAAGACCCGGGCGGAGAGGGAGGTCGCGGCGACCCTCGCGTTCCCCTCCGGCTATGAGCGGGAGGTGCCCGAGGGCACCGACGAAGAACACTGGGTGACCTACACCGACGCGAGTGACGCCATCTGGATCGGGCTGACCCTCGACAAGAAGTCCGAGGACACGGGCAACTCCATCCAGGGTTCCGCCGGCGCCGAGATGTACGAGGACAACCGCGTCTTCGAGCAGAGCGGCAGCTACGAGTTCGGGATGCCGGAGAAGCCGCCGACCAGGCCGGACGACGCGATCACGTACCAGGGCAAGGACGCCGCCCAGAACACCGTCACCTACACGACGACCGACAGCCAGAACCCGCGTCCCCGCGAAGTGCAGATCTTCTACTACCAGAACGCCGACGACGACATGTACAAGCTCACGATCAGCTACCCGAGCAAGGGCGACCTCGCCGAACGAGGCCGCGAGGTGGCCCGGGTGGCCATCGCGAACCTCGACGTCGACAAGCTCTGAACGCACGTCGACAAACAAGTGTCCCGCGCGGTAGGCATGGGACATGAGTGACGGCGAACACCAGAGCGACGGACGTCTGGTCGGCGGACGCTACCGGTTGGCCGAACGCATCGGCTCCGGCGGCATGGGAACCGTCTGGCGTGCGCGCGACGAACTGGTGGGGCGTGAAGTCGCCGTCAAGCAGCCACGGTTGCCGGGCGATCCGCAGGACGAGGCCCGTCGCCGCGCCGCCCATCGCCTGTACCGGGAGGCCCGGGCCGCCGCCCGTGTCGACCACCGGTCCGCCGTCACCATCCACGACGTGGTGGAGGAGGACGGAGTCCCCTGGATCGTCATGGAGTTGATCCAGGGCGAGTCCCTCCACGAGATGCTCCGGCGCGGACCGGTACCGCCCGCCGAGGCCGCCCGCATCGCTCTCGCCGTCCTGGGCGCCCTGCGCGCCGCCCACGCCGTCGGCATCGTGCACCGCGACGTCAAACCCGCGAACGTCCTGCTCGGCAGGCAGGGCCGCGTCGTCCTCACCGACTTCGGCATCGCCCATGTCCAGGGCGAGGAGTCCCTCACCGTCAGCGGCGAGTTCGTGGGATCGCTGGAGTTCGTCGCCCCGGAGCGCATGTCCGGCCGTGGGGCCGGCCCCGCCTCCGACCTGTGGTCACTGGGGGTTCTGCTGTACGCCGCCGTGGAGGGCTCGTCCCCCTTCCGCCGGGGGACACCGGAGTCGACGCTCGCCGCGGTCCTCGCCTCGGATCCGCCCGAGCCCCGGCGGGCCGGCGTCCTGGGCCCGCTCCTCGCACGGCTCCTGGCGAAGGATCCCGAGCGGCGACCGGGGTCTGAGGAGGTCGCCGTGGAGCTGGAGGCGGTGACGGTGCCTCAAGAGGGCTCGGAGCGGTTCGGGTTCGGGGACGACATCGGGACGGCACGGCTGCGGGGGATGCCCGAGTCCGCGCCGGGGCCGCAGGACGACGTGGCGGAGGGCGACGACGCGGCGCGACTGCCGAAGAGCGGTCTTACGCCCGCCTCGGGGACCACGCCCGCCTCGGGGTCGACGCGTGACTTGGGCTCGGCGCCCGTCTCGGGTTCGACGCGTGACTTGGGCTCGGCGCCCGTCTCGGGGTCGACGCGTGACCTGGGCTCGGCGCCCGTCTCGGGTTCGACGCGTGACTTGGGCTCCGCGCCCGTCTCGGGGGCTGCACCCGTCTCCAGTCCCGCGCCCGTCTCGGGGGTTGTGCCCGCCTCCGGTCCCGCGCCCGTCTCGGGGGCTGCACCTGCCTCCAGCCCCCCGCCCGCCTCGAACCCCGGCCCGGCCCCGGGGTCGGTACTCGTTGCCGAGACCGCCGAGCTGCCCCTCGTACCACCCCGGCACCCCCTGCACCCCCTGCACCCCCTGCGCCGCCCCGCCCCCGCCCTTCTGCTCGGCGTCCTGGTCATCGGCGGTGCCCTGCTCGCCACGTCGTCCTTCCGCGCCGACCCCGACGACACGCGGGCCGCGAGGCGGACCACCCCCGACAGCCCGGCCCGGAGCGCCGAGCCCCGCGGCACCGCCTGGACCGCGCACCGTGAGAAGGACCTGGCCGCCGTCCTCTCCCTGCCCGGCGACTACGAGGTGACCGCCCGCGAGGACGGAGGCGCCGACGATCGGTCGCACGCCGTCGTCTACGACCTCGACGACACCGTCCAGGTCCGCCTCACCCGCTGGGAGAAGGCGCCCGGCCCCCCGATGAGCCGGGCGCGCGAGGCGCACACCGGCTGGGACCGCTACGACGGCGACGCCCGCACGCAGTACACCCGTACGACCTTCGACGGCCGGGAGGCCGTTCTCGCCGACACCACCTACAACATGGCGAAGGACCCGTCCCGCGTCATGCAGCTGGTGATCCTCGCCGACCACGGCGGCATGTACGAGCTCCGCGTCGACATGCCCAAGGGCACGCCCGACGAGAAGAAGGGCACGTCGGTGTTCCGGGGAGCCCGCGACCGACTGGTGATCGAGGCCGGTCAGGGCGCGTCAACGCCCTGATCAGGGTGTTTGCTGCCAGTGATCACTGGCGGTATGTGTGTACTCGGTGAATCCCCATTACCGACGGGTACACAAAGGCTTCGCCGCGGCATACCCTGCGGCTCATGACGGACTCGCAGGCCCTGGAGCAGGCCACGCACACCACCGGCACCAACCCTCTCGCCCCGGCACCCGAGGGCGCCCGCACCGCCGAGGACGTGGTCACCCCCGAGCTGGTCGCCCAGCTCACCCGGGGCGTGGCGGGTTCCGGCCGGACCGCCAACCACTCGCCCTTCACCGGCGAGAAGCTGGCCGACCTGCCCGAGTCCACGCCGGAGGACGTACGGGACGCGTTCGCCGCGGCCCGTGCGGCACAGGCCGTGTGGGCGCAGACACCGGTACGGCGGCGCGCTGCCGTCCTGCTCCGCTTCCACGACCTGGTGCTGGAGCGCCAGGCCGAGGTCCTGGACCTGATCCAGCTGGAGACCGGCAAGGCCCGGCTGCACGCCCACGAGGAGGTGCAGGCCGTGGCCGTCGCGGCCCGGCACTACGGCCGGAAGGCCCCCGCCTATCTGCGGCCCAAGCGGCACACCGGTGCCATCCCGACCCTCACCAAGGTCACCGAACTGCGCCACCCGCGGGGTGTGGTCGGCCAGATCGCGCCCTGGAACTACCCGCTGGAGCTGTCCGTCGGCGACGCCCTGCCCGCCTTCGTCGCGGGCAACGCCGTCGTGATGAAGCCGGACACCGAGACCTGCCTCACCGCGCTCTGGGCCCGTGACCTGCTCATCGAGGCCGGGCTGCCGGCAGAGGTCTTCCAGGTGGTCCTCGGCGAGGGCCCGGTCGTCGGCCCCGAGGTCGTCAAGCACGCCGACTACGTCTCCTTCACCGGCTCCACCCGCACCGGACGCGAGGTCGCGCAGGGCGCCGCCGCCCGCCTGGTCGGCGTCTCCCTCGAACTGGGCGGCAAGAACGCCATGGTGGTGCTGGAGGACGCGGACGTGGAGAAGGCCGCCGCCGGCGCCGTCCGCGCGTGCTTCTCCTCCGCCGGGCAACTGTGCATCTCCATCGAGCGGCTGTACGTCCACGAGTCGGTCGCCGACGCCTTCGTGGAGCGCTTCGCCGCCCGCACGAAGGCCATGCGGCTCGGCAGGTCCCTCGCGTACGGCGCCGACATGGGCTCGCTGGTGGGCGAACGCCAACTGGAGACCGTCAAGCGGCATGTGGAGGAGGCGGTGGCCAAGGGCGCGAAGCTGGTCGCCGGCGGAACCGCCCGCCCGGACATCGGCCCGTACTTCTACGAGCCGACCATCCTCGACGGCGTCGAGCCGCCGATGGCCGTCTGCACCGAGGAGACCTTCGGCCCGGTCGTCTCCCTCTACCGCTTCAGGTCCGACGACGAGGCGATCGAGCACGCCAACTCCACTCCGTACGGACTGAACTCCTCGGTCTGGACGAAGGACGCCCGCCGCGGCCGCGCCGTCGCCGCCCGGCTGAGCACCGGCACGGTCAACATCAACGAGGGCTACGCGCCGGCGTACGGGAGCGTCCAGTCGCCCATGGGCGGCATGAAGGACTCCGGTCTGGGCCGGCGCCACGGCTCCGAGGGCATCCTCAAGTACACCGAGGCCCAGACGATCGCCCACCAGCGCCTGCTGCCGATGGCCCCGTCGATGGGCATGGACGACGAGAAGTACGCGGCGTTCATGAGCCGCAGCCTGCGGGTGATGAAGTCGCTCAGGTTCCGCTGACGCCCCGCGCACGCCAGGCCCCGCACGCACACTCGACGAGGAGAACACGTGCCACAGGACGCCTATGACTACGACGTGATCGTCGTGGGCTCCGGTTTCGGCGGCTCCGTCACCGCCCTGCGCCTGACGGAGAAGGGCTACCGGGTCGCCGTCCTGGAAGCCGGCCGCCGCTTCACCCGAGCCACCCTCCCCAAGAACTCCTGGGACCTGAAGAACTACCTCTGGGCGCCCAGGCTCGGCATGTACGGCCTGCAGCGCATCCATCTGCTCGGCAACGTCATGGTGCTGGCCGGCGCGGGCGTGGGCGGCGGCTCGCTCAACTACGCCAACACCCTCTACGTCCCCCCGAAGCCCTTCTTCGAGGACCCCCAGTGGGGCCACATCACCGACTGGCACGAGGAACTGGCGCCCTACTACGACCAGGCCCAGCGCATGCTCGGCGTCCGGCTGAACCCGACGACGACCCCCTCCGACGTCCATCTGAAGGCCGCCGCGCAGCGGATGGGCGTCGGCGACACCTTCCACATGGCGCCGGTCGGCGTCTTCTTCGGCGACGGCGAGGACGCCGACGGCAAGGCCACGGCGCGCCCCGGCGAGGAGGCTGCCGACCCCTACTTCGGTGGCGCGGGACCGGTCCGCCGGGCCTGCTCCGAGTGCGGTGAGTGCATGACCGGCTGCCGCCACGGCGCGAAGAACACCCTCAACGAGAACTACCTCTACCTCGCCGAGAAGGCCGGCGCCGTCGTCCACCCCATGACCACGGTCGTCTCCGTCACCGACGACTCACAGGGCGGGTACGCCGTCACCACCCTGCCCACCGGCAGCCGTAGGAAGGACGGCGGCCGCGTCCTCCGCGCCGAGCGCGTGGTCCTGGCCGCCGGCACCTACGGCACCCAGACCCTGCTGCACCGTATGAAGGCCGACGGCCGGCTGCCGCGTCTGTCCGACCGGCTCGGCGAACTGACCCGTACCAACTCCGAGGCGCTGGTGGGCGCCCAGACCACCAACCGCCGCTACCGCAAGGCCACGGGCGAGAAGAAGGTCGACTTCACCCGCGGCGTCGCCATCACGTCCTCGATCCATCCGGACGCCGACACCCACATCGAGCCGGTGCGTTACGGCAGGGGTTCCAACGCGATGGGCGGCATGGCGATCCTCCAGATCCCGTACGCCGAGGGCTCCTCCCGTGTCCTGGCGTTCCTGCGCAACGCCGGCCGCCACCCCCTCCAGATGCTCCGCTCCCTGAACAACCACCGCTGGTCGGAGCGGACCATCATCGGCCTGGTGATGCAGTCGCTGGACAACTCGCTGACGACGTACCTGAAACCGGCCGGCGTCGGCAAGGGCCTGCTGACCGCCAAGCAGGGGCACGGCGCGCCCAACCCCAAGCAGATCAAGGCCGCTTCGCAGGGCGCGTCGGCGATCGCCGCCGAGATCAACGGGTTCGCCGGCAGCAATGTCGGCGAGCTGATGGGCACCCCGCTCACCGCGCACTTCCTCGGCGGCTGCCCGATCGGCGACTCCCGCGAGACGGGCGTGATCGACCCCTACCACCGGCTGTACGGCCACCCGGGCATCTCCGTCGTCGACGGCGCGGCCGTCACGGCCAACCTGGGCGTCAACCCGTCCCTCACCATCACGGCGCAGGCCGAGCGCGCGATGTCGTACTGGCCCAACAAGGGCGAGTCCGACCCGCGTCCACGGCAGGGAGTGGCGTACGAGCGTCTGAAGCCGGTCGAGCCCGCCTCCCCGGCGGTCCCCGCGGAGGCGTTCGGCGCGCTGCGGCTGCCGTTCCTCGGCATGCCGACGGTCCCGCCCAAGAAGTAGTCGCAGGAAGACGCCAGAAGAAGAGGCAGAAGAAGAGGCAGAAGAAGAGACAAAAGAAGAGAGAGGGACCTGCGCCCCCCTCCGAGCGCAGCTCCCTCTCCCTTTGTCTGGTTCAGGCGTGGTTACGCCTGCGCACCGGCCTTCTTGCGCCGGACGACGAACAGCGCGCCCGCACCGGCGACGACGGCGACCCCGCCGACCAGGCCGATCATGGGCAGCGCGGAGCTGGAACCGGTCTCGGCGAGGCTGCCCGTGGCGTCCACGTCGTTGACCTCGTCCAGCTCGGCCATCCCGCCCTGCGGCTTGGCGTCCTCCGGGTCACCGGCGTCCGTGCCCGCGGCGAGGATGTCGAAGAAGTAGATCCAGCCGTTCGGGTCGTCGGACATCCAGCAGCCGTCGGCGTCCGAGTACTGCGCGAAGCCGCCGGTCAGACCGATGGCGTCGGGCACCTCGCCGTTGATGCTCAGGCGCAGCTGGTAGGAGGTGGACTGGCCCGCGCCGAGGTCGAACGCCGGGAAGGTCCCGCCCTCGCCGGCCGTGTCCGCCAGCGTGTTCCAGTTGCCCTTGGCCTTGTCGAAGACCTGGACGACGATCTCGCCGGAGTAGTCCTCCATGTCCCAGCCGATCGCCGCGACACCGATCAGCGGCTTGATCTTCTTGATCTGCTCGTCGCCCTTGTTGGAGACGTCGAACGAGAACTCGGTCCAGCCGCTGCCGGCCACGATGAACTCGGGCAGACCGGTCAGACCGCTGGTCAGATCGTCGCTGAGACCGACGGACTCGTCGTCCGCGTTCTCGCAGAGGTCCTCCTCCGGAGCGGAGCTGCTCGGGGACGGGCTCACGGAGGTGGTGGCCGAGGGCGAGGTGGAGCCCGTCGGCTCGGTGGTCGCGGTCGCCGAGGGGCTGTCCGACGCGGTCGGGTCCGTGGTGGCCGACTCGCTGGTGCTCTCCGACGGTGTGCCCGGGTCGCTCGCGGTGGGCGAGACGGAGTCGGTCGGGGACGGGGAGACGGTCGCCGTCTCGGTGGTGGACTCCGAGACGCTGGGGCTCGGGGAATCCGTCGCGTACGCGCCCGGCGCCGCGAGCAGAGCCATCGGGGCTATCGCGGCCGTCGCGGCGGCGACTGCCAGGGCACGGCGAAGCTTCATGCGAGACCTACCTGCTGAGTCGGAAGGGCTTCCGCGTATGGGGGTACGGGTGGGGCCCGGGTTCTTGCAGGTTTGATCACTGGAGCCGGTGAATGGTTGTCCGCACTTGACGCGGATTTTATGTGACCTGGATCACTTGGTTTGGGTGGCGGGACCCGGGGCAACCGGTGGGACGGGTGAGTGGGCATGAGAAGGGCCCCGCAGGGCGGAGCCGCGGGGCCCTTCCTTCGTCAGCACCGGCGTCAGGGCAGCGCCGGTGCTCGGAAAGCGGCGCCGGGGGGTTGCGCCGCCTGCCTCCGGATGGTCTCGACCTCAGGTACGTCTCACTTGGGCAGTTCCGCCGGCCGGCCCCGGGCGTCCCCGGAGCCGACCGTTCTCTTGGGTGACCGGCCTGCTGTCCCCTGCCGTCCGGTCACTTTCTGGAGCGAGGTCCCACGACGCACGGCACGATCCGTACGTCTCATCGCCCCAGCGAGCCACGCGTGGTTCTTTCGGGCCCGCCCCTGGCTGGCACGGACACCGGGACCAACGAAGCCCGTCGGGCGGCGGTCACGCGCCGTACGGGTGAGAGGAATGCGTACGTGCGTACACGGAACGCCGATTCAGATCCGGCCGCGACACAGTTCGAGCAGTGTCATGGCGAGCGAGGTGCCCGGCCTGCCGAGCTCCTCCCGGTAGTGGCCGAGGATCTCCATCTCCCGGGAGAGGTTCACGCGGCGGCCGCCGGAGGTGATCCGGGCCTCCTGGATGACGGCCGAGACGGCCATCCGTTCCTGGATCAGGCCGATGATCCGGTCGTCGAGTGCGTCGATGCGCTCCCGCGCGCCGGTGATCACGTCGGCGGCCTCGGGCGTGCGCGCGCCGGTCTTCTCCGCTGAGGTGGTGGTCATGTCAGGGGCTCCTCGCCGGTCGGTGGGGTGAGTGCCCCGGAGCGACAGGATCCGGAGGAAACGCCAGGCGCCCCGGACCTTGTCGGCCCGGGGCGCCTGGGAAGTCGCTTGTCAGTTGCTCAAGCAGCACGACCATGGCAGCCGGCGGGCCGGGTGCCATAGGTAAAGAGGAAGGTCGGGTGCGAGCGCATGCCGCCAGTATGCCGTGGCCCACACCGGCGGCCAATTCGGTTCGGATCCTGAGACGGCGGGCACGTCCGGCAGCCCCGTTAGAATCGGTGGTACAGCCCCTTTCAAGCCGCCGGAAGGCAACCCGTGTCATCAGCGACCCCCGCCGCCCCCGACACCGTCCTGGTCGTCGACTTCGGTGCGCAGTACGCCCAGCTCATCGCCCGACGCGTCCGCGAGGCCCGGGTCTACAGCGAGATCGTGCCGAGCACCATGCCGGTCGAGGACATGCTCGCCAAGAACCCGGCGGCGATCATCCTGTCCGGTGGCCCCTCGTCGGTCTACGAGGAGGGCGCCCCGAGTCTGGACCGGGCGATCTTCGAGGCCGGCGTGCCGGTCTTCGGCATGTGCTACGGCTTCCAGTTGATGGCGCGGAGCCTCGGCGGCACCGTCGACAACACGGGCGCCCGCGAGTACGGCCGTACCGGACTGCACGTCTCCCGGTCCGCCTCCACCCTCTTCGAGGGCACCCCTGACGAGCAGGCCGTGTGGATGTCGCACGGCGATGCCTGCTCCGCCGCCCCCGAGGGCTTCTCCGTCACCGCCTCCACGGACGTCGTCCCGGTCGCCGCCTTCGAGAACGACGAGAAGAAGCTCTACGGCGTCCAGTACCACCCCGAGGTCATGCACTCCACGCACGGCCAGCAGGTCCTGGAGCACTTCCTCTACCGCGGCGCCGGCCTCACCCCGTCCTGGACCACCGGCAATGTGATCGAGGAGCAGATCGAGGCCATTCGCGCGCAGGTGGGCGACAGGCGCGCCATCTGCGGGCTGTCCGGCGGTGTGGACTCAGCGGTCGCCGCCGCCCTCGTCCAGAAGGCCATCGGCTCCCAGCTGACCTGCGTGTACGTCGACCACGGCCTGATGCGCAAGGGCGAGACCGAGCAGGTCGAGAAGGACTTCGTCGCGGCCACCGGCGTCCAGCTGAAGGTCGTCGACGCCGAGGAGCGCTTCCTGAACGCCCTCAAGGGTGTCTCCGACCCGGAGGAGAAGCGGAAGATCATCGGCCGCGAGTTCATCCGCGTCTTCGAGCAGGCGCAGGCCGAGATCGTCGCGGACGAGGGTCCCGCGGTGGAGTTCCTGGTCCAGGGCACGCTCTACCCCGACGTGGTCGAGTCCGGCGGCGGCACGGGCACCGCCAACATCAAGTCCCACCACAACGTCGGCGGGCTCCCCGAGGACCTCGAGTTCCAGCTGATCGAGCCGCTGCGCAAGCTGTTCAAGGACGAGGTCCGGATGGTCGGCCAGGAACTGGGCCTGCCGGAGGAGATCGTCCAGCGCCAGCCCTTCCCGGGACCGGGTCTGGGCATCCGCATCGTCGGCGAGGTGACGAAGGAGCGGCTCGACCTGCTCCGCGAGGCCGACGCCATCGCCCGCGAGGAGCTGACGGCGGCCGGCCTCGACCGCGACATCTGGCAGTGCCCCGTGGTGCTGCTCGCCGACGTCCGCTCGGTCGGCGTCCAGGGTGACGGCCGGACCTACGGCCACCCGATCGTGCTGCGCCCGGTCTCCTCCGAGGACGCCATGACGGCCGACTGGTCGCGTCTGCCCTACGACGTCCTCGCCCGGATCTCCACCCGGATCACCAACGAGGTGCGGGACGTCAACCGGGTCGTCCTCGACGTGACGTCGAAGCCGCCGGGCACGATCGAGTGGGAGTAGCCGGCCCTACGCGCGCTTGATCGTGCGCAGGGGAGCGCCGGGCTTCCAGACCTGGACGACCAGATACCGGTCGTCCTCGACACAGGTCCTCACGACCTCCGTCAGCTCGGTGCGGAAGAGGTGGAACGGCTCCGGCGGTTCCACCTCTTCGCGGTACCGGGCCTTCGTCGCGTCGTCCTCGACCTCGACGGCCCGCCCGGCGACCCGGACGTCGCCGCCGCCCATCGAGGTGCCCTCCCCGGGGTTCGCCTGGAGCGCGAAGCGCGCGTCGCGGCGCAGGTCGAGCGCCTTGAGCGAGTCGGGCATCATGCCGAGCCACAACTCGCCGCCGACGAACCGCACCTCGATCCCCGTGGTGCGCGGCGAGCCGTCCTTGCGCAGGGTCGCGAGGACGTGGTGGGTGTGGGCGCCGAAGCGTTCCTCGACGGTCTTCGCGAGATCGGGTTCGGCGGTGGTGAAGGACGACCAGTTCGTTGCCATACGACGAGTCTCGCGCCGAAACCCGACACCCCCTGTCAGGTATGTGCGGCGCCACAGTGTCGTTTCCACCCACCGAAGCCCTGTTCTCCCGCGCTGACCGACGGTAACTTCCGCTCCGTACCGGAACCCAGCGCCGGAGGACCCATGCCCGCGCCCACCCCGCCCCAGCCCCTGCCCACCGACCGGCTGCAGTTCGCGATGCCGCCGATGTACGAATCGGTCGACGACGAGCGCCGGCACCGCAAGGAACGGCTCGCCGGGGCACTGCGCGTCTTCGGGCGGTACGGCCTGGAGGACGGCGTCTCCGGACACATCACCGCACGCGACCCCGAGTACTCGAACTGCTTCTGGGTCAACCCGTTCGGCATGCCCTTCCGCCACGTCACCGTCGGCGACCTCGTGCTGGCCAACCAGGACGGACAGGTGGTCGAAGGCCGCTACCACGTGAACCAGGCCGCCTTCACCGTCCACGCCCAGGTGCACCACGCCCGCCCCGACGTCGTCGCCGTCGCCCACTGCCACTCCGTGCACGGCCGCGCCCTGTCCGCGCTCGGCGACCTGCTCGACCCGATCACCCAGGAGAGCTGCGCCTTCTACGAGGACCACGCGCTGTACGACGCCTACAGCGGCGTCTCCGTCGACGCCGAGGAGGGACGCCGGATCGCCGCCGCGCTCGGCTCCCGCAAGGCCCTCGTGCTGCGCAACCACGGCCTGCTGACCGTCGGCGACTCCGTGGACGCGGCGGCCTGGTGGTTCCTGTCCATGGAGCGCTCCTGCCAGGTGCAGCTGATCGCGAAGGCCGCGGGCCGCCCGGTCCTGATCGACCACAAACAGGCGGCCGCGACCCGCGAGCAGCTCGGCGGCGACCTGGTCGCGTGGATCAACTACCAGCCGCTCTGGCAGGACATCACGCGCCGTGAGCCGGACCTTCTGTCGTAGCGGGCGTTCAGAGAGCCCGACGAGGGCTTCCGGCCCCACGACGACCCTCGCCGTACGTCGGCCGGGACCGCGGCACGGAGCGGCACAGCCCCGGCGCGGGGCGGACCGCGCCGCCGTCGAAGGCCCGGGTCCCGTCACCCCGGCCGGACGGCGATTCCCGCAGCCGGGTCAACACGGCGACCGCCCGTTCACCCCGGCCGACGTCGCTGACCCGACCTGCCGGACGCGCACGGGGTGTCGTAGGGCACAATTCGCTGACATCGCGGGGGAGTTGCACGGGCCGCCGGGAGGGTCCCGACTCATCGACGAGCGGGGCGGACGAGTGGGTGCGCGGATGCGCGGAAGGCGGGCGTCGGGCGTGGCGGTGCAGGAGGCGAGGCAGGGCGCTCAGGCGCACACGGGCGCGTTCGGGGGCGCCCACGACGGCGGCTGCACCTGCGGGGGCTGTCCGCACGGCGCGCGTGCGGGACATCGGCGGGCGGTGGCCGCGTTCCTGGTGCAGCGCGACGAGTTCGCGGCCGGCCACAACCTGCCCGCGGCCGTCGCCCACTCGGTGTCCGCCTCCCGCCAGTGGGTCTCCGACGAACTGACCCAGTCCGCGACCGCGGTCGCGGAACGTGCCCGAGCCGAGGGCGACGCCTGGCTGTCCCGCCTGTGGCGCCGCACGGCGGGCGCGGTCTGGGCGCTGGTCCTGCTCGTGCTGCTCGCGCAGTCGCTGACGGCGATCGGCGCGGGCTGGACGCACGCACGCACGGCCGGACTGCTCGCGACGGTACTGGTCGCCGCGGCGCTGACAGCGGCCTCCTACTTCCACCGGGCCCGGGGCGGCGCCCTCGCACCCGTCGTCGGCGAGGACAACCGCCTGTCGACCTCCCGTGCCGTCGCCGCGCTGTGGGTGCTGTTCGTGGCCTACGCCGTGCTGGTGCTCGCGGGGCAACTCGCCGCCGCCTCCTCGCCCGGCGCGCGCGACGAGCTGATCGCCGGCCTCGAACTCGCCCGGGGCGCCGGGGTGGTCACCGTCCTCGCCGTCACCTGCGGCATCGCCGTGCTGGTCCGGCGGATCGTCGGGCTGCGCGTCCTCGGGCAGCGGCTCCAGAAGGTCCACGCGGACCGACCCAGGGCGGCCGATCTGCTGACGGACGACTCGGGCCGGGGCACCTTCGCCGACATCCAGTACGTCGTCATCAGCGCCGTCGCCCTGGTGTTCGCGGCGGTACGGCTGGCCCGCCGGCCCGACCAACTGCCCGACCTGCCCTGGGGACTGGCGGTGCTGGTCCTGGTGTCGGCGGCCACCTACCTGGCCGGCAAGTACGCCGAGGGCGGGCGCCCCGTCGTCCTCTCCGTCGTCCGCGCCCGCGAGGCCGGCGACCTGGACGCGCCCATCCGCACCGGTGAGGACATCGAGATCCGCGGCGCGGGATTCGTCCCTCCGGGCGCCGGCAGCGCGGACCGCCTCTCCC
The DNA here is from genome assembly GCF_053593375.1 of Streptomyces sp. NPDC002309. Classification (NCBI taxonomy): domain Bacteria; kingdom Bacillati; phylum Actinomycetota; class Actinomycetes; order Kitasatosporales; family Streptomycetaceae; genus Streptomyces; species Streptomyces sp. NPDC002309. The sequence goes on from NZ_JBSFCI010000012.1 coordinate 53,888, forward strand.
GCATGGTCGTCCGCATCGGTCCCGTCCACGTCCACGTCCCGCTCGTCCCGGTCACCGGCGGCTTCAGCAACCCGACCGACGCGCTCCTGACCGTGCCGGTACCGGCCGAGGTGGAGCCGGGCCGGGTGGAGGTGCGGGTGGTCACGGCGGCCGGGGTGGAGACGAACGCCTACGTCATCGACGTGACGGAGTAGCGCGTACGCCCCTGTGCCGGGCAGGACTCGAACGAAGCGCCGAGCGTGATGAAATAGGGCCCGTCCGCATGTGAGCGGGTTCTTCCTTTCATACGTATGGTCTTCTGAGGGCTACGGCACTGCGTGCGAGAGGCGGCTGCGCATCGATGACTCACAGTATTCGTACCGACACCCGAAGTGCCCCCGACGGCGACGGCGGTCGCGGCGACTGGCGCGACACCGCCACCCGCTACGCGCTCCTCCCGCTCCGTGTCTTCCTCGGCATCACCTTCGTCTACGCGGGCCTCGACAAGCTCACCGACAGCGCGTTCCTCCAGGAAGCCGGCTCGGGCTCCATCGGCGACCTGATGCGCACCGTCCGGGACTCCTCGGCCGTGCCGGCCCTGGTCGACCTCGCCCTGGAGAACCCCGTCGCCTTCGGCTACGCCATCGCGGCCGGCGAACTCGCCGTCGGCATCGGCACCCTTCTCGGCCTGCTGTCCCGCCTCGCCGCCCTCGGCGGCGCGCTGATCTCCCTCAGCCTCTGGCTCACCGTGAGCTGGGCATCGGACCCGTACTACTACGGAAACGATCTCGTCTACCTGATGGCCTGGATCCCCCTCGTCCTCGCCGGCGCGTCGGTCCTCTCCGTCGACGCGGCGTTGCGGTCCCGCCGACCGGAGCGGTCGGGCGGGTACCGCTAGCGCGCGCAGGTCACCGTCCGTCCGGGCGGTGACCTGGCCCATCGTCAGTCGTCCTCGCCCGCCCGCGGTAGCGGGCGTCGGGTGCGGCGGGGGCCGGCAGGAGCGGGCCCCCGCGCACGACGTCGGTGGTGCGGCGACAGCGGGGAGGCGACGGCAGGGCGGAGGGCTGCCGCCCGTGCCGTCAGGAACGCTGTCGGCCCGCGCGGCGACGACGTACACCACGGCCCACCATCGCCGCCACGGCGGCCAGGCACAGGCCGCCCGTCATCAGGGGGAGCACCGCGAACCACGGTGTCTCCCAGGCGCCGCCCGCGTCCCCGGCGTACAGGACGCCCACCGCGGTGACGACCGTTCCCGCCACCAGCCTTCCCGGCTGGAAGTCATGACGCGGCACGACTCACCTCCACCTGACCCAAGCCCACCTTGAGGTCGAGATCGATCGTTCCGGCGTTCTTGCCGCCCGGCGCCGCGGGGAGCGTCACCTTCCGGTACTTGCCGGGCTCCACGTCCACGTCCTTCCCCTGCTCACCCGGCAGTTGGATGTCACCTATGCCGACGTCGATGTTCGCCTTCACGGTCACGTCCGGCGGCACGACCACCCGCAGCCGGCCCACTCCCACCTCGGCGTCCAGGGAGACCGTCCGGCCCTCGGCGGGTTTCAGGCGGGTCAGATCCAGGGTGCCGACGCCGGTGCCCAGGTCGTACTTCGGCGCCACGTCCGTCACCGCCGCGGGCCGCCACGTCGTACGCATCCACTCCGTGCCGATGTCCTTGGGCAGCGCCGCCGCCCCGGCGAGCAGTCCCGCCGTGAGGACGGCCAGGAATATCGATCCCGCTCCCGTGCGGCCCAGGAGCGAACTGACGGCGATACCCAGCCCGATGACCGCGAGGGCGCAGGCCAGGCCCGTCTGCAGGCTCGTGCCCAGCGGCTGCTCGTCCCACGTCTCGCGCGTGCCGACGGCTGCCGCCAGCAGGGCGAACAGGAAGACCCAGCCACCTATCCAGCGAGGGCCGCGCTGCCTGGGCGGCGTGGTGCGGGGGGCGAGAGGGGCACGGGAGCCGGTCTCCGTGTCGAAGCTGATGTTGACCGCTGCCGCGATGTCGCGGTCGGCGGAGCCGCTGGGGCCCCACAGGTAGCCGGTGCCGCCGACGTGGGTGCCGTCCTTGACGATCGGGTCACGCCACCAGGAGGGGTAGGCGGCGGCTGCCGGGGGTGCCATCGCCTCCGGCGGGGCGTCCGCGACGGCCTGGGCCGCCAGCGGATCGGGATCGGGGGCGCCCCGGCGCTGCGACCAGTAGCCGGCGCCGGCGAGGAGGAGGGAGAGGATGACGGCGAAGGTCAGCACGCCGCCGTTCTCGAGCATCGCGAGGAAGACCCCGCAGCCGACCAGCGCGAACAGCACGGCGGCGAGAGCCTGCCCGTCGACCCGGCCGGTCAGCAGCTTGCGGACCTCGTTCTCGTCCTTGTCGTCGTACGGGACGAAGAGCCAGGCGAAGGCGTAGAAGAGGAGACCGATGCCGCCGGTCGCGGAGAGCACGGCGAGGGTGATGCGGAAGATCACCGGGTCCATGTCGCACTGCCGCCCCAGCCCGGCGCACACCCCGGCGATCATCTTGTGCCGCCCGTCCCGCCGGAACTTGTGCGGGGGCTCCAGGGGCTCGTGACCGCCGGACGCGCCTGATTCCCCGGGGGTTCCGGGACTCCCGGAGTCGCCGGGACTCCCGGAGTCGCCGGGACTCCCGGGCAGGCCGGGGCCTCCGGGGTCGCCGGGCGCGCGCCGTTCCTCACCCGCGGTCGTCGCGGCCGCGGTGTCGGACGCGGGGCCCGCGTCGGGCACGGCGTCCGCGGCGTGCTGGTGATCGGTCATGGGTCCATGGTGACGGGCGGGCCGCCGCAGCGGGAGTCGGTACGACCCTGGCCGGACCCTGAAATCACCCCTGAGTCGAGGCGGGGGAGGTGTTCGACCGGCGCGCCGGTCGAAGATCAGGGGAGTCTCGGGGGTCGACCCTGATGCTCCGGCCCGCCCGGCGTGTGACCATCGGTGGCATGCCGGACGCCGCAACCGCAGCAGCGCCACTCGACGAGCCGCGGCCGCCGCGCAAGCTCTACCGCAGCAGTGACGGACGCTGGCTCGGTGGTGTGGCGCGGGGGCTCGCCGGGCACCTCGGCCTGCCCGTCATCTGGGTGCGCCTGGTGTTCGTCGGCCTCTTCACGGCCGACGGCCTGGGCGCGCTGCTGTACGCCGCCTTCTGGTTCTTCGTGCCGCTCGGCGTCGGCGGTGTGGAGGCGCAGAAGCCTCCGTCCCTGGTGGCCACCGAGACCTCTCCCGACGGCCGCAGGAAACTCGTGGCGCGCAGACCCGACAAGGGCCAGATCGTCGCCCTGCTGCTGATGGTCGTCGTTGCCACGGTCTTCGTGGGCAATGTGAACCTGGGCGGGGGCGCCCAGGCGTACCTGCTGCCGGCCGTGCTCGTCGGCGCCGGTGTCGCCCTGGTCTGGCGCCAGGCCGACAACGCCCGCCGGGCCCGCTGGGTCGAGGTCGGCCGTCGCAAGCGCACCCTCACGCTGCTGCGCGCGGTCGGCGGCGTCCTGCTCGTCACGGCCGGTGTGACGGGCGTCTTCGTGCTCCAGGGTTCCGCGGCCCACCTCGGCTCGGTCCTCCAGGCGGCGCTCGCGGTGCTCGTCGGGATCACGCTCCTCGCGGGTCCCTACCTCGTCCGCATGACCCAGGACCTTTCCGAGGAGCGCCTGATGCGCATCCGTGCCCAGGAGCGCGCCGAGGTCGCCGCCCACGTCCACGACTCGGTGCTGCACACCCTGACGCTGATACAGCGCAACGCGGACAACCCCGGCGAGGTGCGGCGCCTGGCCCGTGCCCAGGAGCGCGACCTGCGCACCTGGCTCTACAAACCGGAGGGCACCGGCAAGGACGAGGCCGACGAGCCGGCCACCCTCGCGGAGGCGGTGCGGCGCAACGCCGCGGAGATCGAGGACAAACACGGGGTCCCGATCGAGGTCGTCGTGGTCGGCGACTGCCCGCTCGACGAGAGGATCGGCGCACAGATGCAGGCCGCGCGCGAGGCGATGGTGAACGCCGCGAAGTACGGTGGCGACGGCGGCGCCGTACAGGTCTACGCCGAGGTCGAGGGGAAGACGGTCTTCGTGTCCGTCCGGGACCGCGGTCCCGGCTTCGACCTCGACTCGATACCCGCCGACCGCATGGGAGTCAGAGAATCGATCATCGGCCGCATGGAGCGCAACGGGGGCACGGCCCGGCTGCGGGCGGTGCCGGACGGCGGCACGGAGGTCGAGCTGGAGATGGAGAGGGCGGAGAAGACGTCATGAGCGACCCGACCGAGGCGAACGGAACGGCGGGAGCGGAGGAGTCGGCCGAGCCCGCGCACCAGCAGGGCGGCGGCGTCGCGGGGCGGCACGTGCGGGTGGTCCTCGTCGACGACCACCGGATGTTCCGCACGGGCGTCCAGGCCGAGATCGGCCGGACCGACGAGACCGGCGTCGAGGTCGTCGGCGAGGCCGCGGACGTCGACCAGGCGGTCACGGTCATCACCGCCGCCCGCCCCGAGGTCGTCCTCCTCGACGTGCACCTGCCGGGCGGCGGCGGTGTCGAAGTGCTGCGCCGCTGCGCCCCGTTGATGGGCGGCGCCGAGCAGCCGGTCCGTTTCCTCGCCCTGTCCGTCTCGGACGCGGCCGAGGACGTGATCGGCGTGATCCGGGGCGGCGCCCGGGGATACGTCACGAAGACGATCACCGGCACGGACCTCGTCGACTCGATTTTCCGGGTCCAGGAGGGCGACGCGGTCTTCTCGCCGCGTCTCGCCGGCTTCGTCCTCGACGCATTCGCCTCGACCGACGCCCCGCCGGTCGACGAGGACCTGGACCGCCTCACCCAGCGGGAGCGCGAGGTCCTGCGGCTCATCGCCCGCGGCTACGCCTACAAGGAGATCGCCAAGCAGCTGTACATCTCGGTCAAGACGGTCGAGTCCCACGTGTCGGCGGTGCTCCGCAAGCTCCAGCTCTCCAACCGGCACGAGCTGACCCGCTGGGCGACGGCGCGACGGCTGGTGTGACCGCCGGGCGGCCGTCACCCGGTGCTCACGGGTGGGCGGCGCCGGCGAGCGCGAACCACATCTCCTGGCCCACGCCGTCTTCCTCGCCCACGCCCGTACCCGCGCTGGAACCGGTGGGCGAGCCCCCTTCCGGAAAGGCACCGGCCGGCAGAAGGCCCTAGACCACCCGGGTCGCTCCCGCGAACGGCATCTGGTCGATCGGGGCCAGCCGGACCGGCGCCGAGGGGTTGGGTGCGTGGATCATCTGGCCGTTGCCGACGTAGAGGCCGACGTGGCTGATGCCGGAGTAGAAGAACACCAGGTCGCCGGGGGCCAGTTCGGAGCGTGGGATCCGGCGGCCGGCGTCGATCTGGGCGTAGGTGGTGCGGGGCAGGGCGACCCCCGCGGAGCGGTACGCGGCCTGAGTGAGGCCCGAGCAGTCGAAGGCGTTGGGACCCGTGGCGCCCCAGACGTACGGGCTGCCGAGCTTCTGGTAGGCGTACGAGACGGCCGCGGCGGCGCGGGAGCTGGGCGCGGCCGTCGTGGCGGAACCGGGAGCCTGGAGGGCGTCACGGTCGGCCGTCGAGGCCCGTGAGGCGCGGTCCGTGCCCTCGCCCTGCGCGAACCGCGCCCGTTCCTCGGCCGTCAGCCGGTCCAGTAACCTTCGCGCCTCGTCGAGTTTGCCGGTGACGGTCTTCTTGTGCCGGTTCAGCTCGGTCTGCCGGGAGCGGAGCGAGGCCAGTTCGAGGCGGGCGGCGCCGCGCAGCTGCTCGATCTCCCGCAGCTGTCTGCCGACGCGCGTGACGGCCGCCGCCCGCCGGTCCCCGGCGCGTTCGGCGAAGGCGGCGCCGTCGAGGTACCGGTCGGGGTCGTCGGAGAGGGCCAGTTGCAGCGCGGGGTCCAGACCGCCGTCGCGGTACTGGGCCGCCGCGTACGAACCGAGCGCTTCCCGGGCGGAGTTGAGCCGCTCCTCCTTGCGGGCCGCCTCGTCCTGGAGGCTGCCCAGCCGCGTTCGCGCCGCCCGGGCCTCCTCCTGCACGCCGTTGTACTTCTCGGTGGCGACCTCCGCCTCCTGGTACAGCTTGTCCACCTTGGCCTTGACCTGCTCCGGCGTCAGCTGAGGGTCGGCGTGGCCGATCCCGTCGAGGCCCGTCGCGGTCGCCGCGCCCGCGAGGGCGATCGTCGCCGCCGTGCGGGCCTTGGTGCCGTGGGCCGAGCGTGGTCGGGGCTTGCGGTGCGCTGCCACGTGGACTGCACGTCCTTTCGTACGACTCGGGCGACCGCCGGTCCGTACGGCCACCGGGTGGACGTACGACCGCGCCGGGGCGGCTGACGCGTCCGGCGGCGCCCCGCACAGGGGATGCGGGGCGCCGCCGGACCTTCTCGGCGGTGGTGCCCGGCTGCCGCCTCTGGCAAGGGCGGCGGTGGGGAGCCGGTCACCTGGTGGAGGACGCTAAACCCGGGCGTGTCGATACGGTGACACCTTGTGCGGAAGTGACGTCAGGGGAACAGCGGGTGACCGTATGTGATCGGGCGCGCCCTTCGGGGCCGTCGCCTTCACGCGGCGCGATGACCGATGCGGCGATTCCGGGTCGGGTGCCGGCGTGCGGGTGCTATGGGGCGCATATATGCAGTCACCGTGGGGGCTTTGCGCAGTCACCGTGGGAGCGTGGGCGGCCCGGTGTCGGGCGGCCCGGAACCTCCTGATTAGGCTCCGGCCCCATAGACGTACTCATCCACCTCTTCGTCGGGCTGCACATCATCGGCATCGCCTCCCTCCTCGGTGGTTTCCTCACCCAGATGAAGGCGATGGGCCAGGGCACCGCGCGATTCGTCCCGGCGATGCTGCACGGCGCGCTGACCATGCTGGTCACCGGCGTGATCCTGGTCGGCCTGAACCAGGCGGACGATCAGCCGGTGAACAACATCAAGATCGGCGTGAAACTGGCGCTGCTGATCGTGATCCTCGGCCTCGTCTATGTGAAGCGGGACGACGAGAAGGTGGACAAGGGCATGTTCGGGCTGGTGGCGCTGCTGACCACGGCGAACGTGTTCATCGCCGTGCTCTGGACCTGACGCGCCGCCCCACGCGCGCGTGCCACGGAAACCGCCGCACGCGCGCGTGCCCTTCGACCGCCTCGCCGATCACCTCTCCGGCCCCCCGCGGCGCCGGTGTCAGGCCGGGCGGACGACGCTGTGGACGGAGGACTCGCCGTCGTAGTAGACGGACTCCTCGCGGACGTACGCGCCGGGCTTCGGGGCGTGGATCATCATCCCGTTGCCGATGTACAGACCGACGTGAGTGACGTCGTCGTAGAAGAAGATCAGGTCGCCCGGACGCGCGGCGGCGAGGGACACCGTCGTGCCGGCGTCGACCTGGTCATAGGTGGTGCGCGGGAGGGTGACGCCGGCGGCCTTCCACGCGGCCTGGGTGAGGCCGGAGCAGTCGTAGGACTCGGGGCCCGTGGCGCCCCAGACGTACGGCTTGCCGATCTGCGCGCGGGCGAACGCGAGCGCCTTCTCCGCCTTGGTGGCGTACCCGGAGTCCGAGGCGGAACCGCCGGAGTCGGACGCCTCGCCCGTGCCGGCCGGCGAACCGCCGCCGGCGGACTCCTGCTCCCGCTCCTCCTGCGCCGCCTCCTGGCGGCGCTGGTCCTCCGCCTGCTGCCGGGCGAGCTCGGCGGCCTGGCGCTCGGCCTCCTCCTGCTTCTTCTTCTCGATCGCCGCGAGGCGGGCCTTCTCCTCCGCGGTCAGGTCCGACAGCAGCTGCCGCGCGTCGGCGAGCTTCTTCTGGACGGTGGCCTTGGCCGACCGCAGGTCGCCCTGCGACTCGCTGAGCGTCTCCAGGCTCTGCGCGGCCTCCTGGCGCTTCTTCATCGTCGCCGACTGATCGGTGAAGTACTCGTCGACCGCGTCCTTCTGGCGGCTGGTCAGACGGCCCATCAGCTGGCTCTGGTCGAAGTAGTCCTGCGGCGAGTCGGCGAGCAGGAAGGTGGCGGTGTCGGGGACGGAGGCCCCGGAACGGTACTGGGCGGCGGCGTACGTCCCCAGCTCCTCACGCGCCTCGTTCAGCTTCTGGGCGCGCTGGGCGACGTCGTCCAGGAGGGTGTCGACGCGCTTGCGCTGTTTCGCGGTCTTCTCCTTGGCCGCGTTGTACTTCTCGGTCGCCGACTCCGCCTGGCGGTAGAGATCGTCGACCTTCTTCTCGACCTCTTCGAGACTCGGCTTGTCGTCGGCCGAGGGCTCGGCGTTCGCGGTCTGTGAGAGCAGGGCCACGGAGGTCAGGGCAGCGGTGGCGAGGGCCGGTGTACGTATGCCTGCCACCCGCGCGCCGGTCGGGCGCGACTTGCGGTGCGACGCCAAAGGAGGCGACTCCTTCCATCTGCCGCCTACCGGGTTAGCTGTCGGGTTCGGGCGGGTGGTTCGGAAGGGTTGCCCTACGGCCCGCTCCCCGGAGGGCGCTGGGCCGATTCACCCCAAGTTCGGTGGGTCCCCGGCTCCGGCTGCCTTGGGCGCATCGGACTCGGCGGAGGCCGCGCGGCCCGGCGACGTTCGCCGGTCTGAGTCGTGCGGCCTGTCCGGCACGGTAGCCAACTCGTGTGGCCCGTGTGAAGGTTGGTGGGTGATATGCCCGATACATTTTCGTGACCTTCGGTCAGGGATCACGCCCCGCGTGAGAGCATGTTCGGACGGTGAGCGACGGCGCGGCGCGGGGGCCGGGCGCGAGTGCGCCGACCCGCTGGGTCACCGGCTGTGATGTCGAGCTCCCACCGCAAGATCGTCGGCCTTCCGGCCCGGGGATGTTCTCGGGGTGGCCGCGGGTTGTCAGTGGGGCGCCCTAGACTCGGAGAGCGATGAGCAGCCTCTTTGACGACAGCTTCCTGGCGGACCTCCAAGCCCCGCGGGGCCATGAGGAGCCCCCGCCGCCGCCCGAGGACGATCACTCTCCGGAGTCCCTTCCGGACGATCTGTTCGGCGGGAAGTTCGACGCGCCCCCGGACCGGGACGCCTACTACCGCGACGGCGCCCCCCGCCCCGCACTGGACGCCGCCGCGCTTCTGGAAGGACTGAACGACAACCAGCGCGCGGCCGTCGTCCACTCCGGCTCCCCGCTGCTCATCGTCGCCGGAGCCGGCTCGGGCAAGACGCGCGTCCTCACCCACCGCATCGCCCACCTCCTCGCCGAGCGCGGAGTGCATCCGGGCCAGATCCTCGCGATCACCTTCACGAACAAGGCCGCGGGCGAGATGAAGGAGCGCGTCGAGACGCTGGTCGGTCCCCGGGCGGGCGCGATGTGGGTGATGACCTTCCACAGCGCCTGCGTGCGCATCCTGCGCCGCGAGTCCAAGAAGCTCGGCTTCACCTCGTCCTTCTCGATCTACGATGCCGCCGACAGCAAGCGCCTGATGTCCCTGGTCTGCCGCGACCTGGACCTCGACCCCAAGCGCTACCCGCCCAAGTCCTTCAGCGCCAAGATCAGCAACCTCAAGAACGAGTTGATCGACGAGGAGGACTTCGCCGCCCAGGCCACCGACGGTTTCGAGAAGACCCTCGCCCAGGCCTACGCGCTGTACCAGTCACGCCTGCGTGAGGCGAACGCCCTCGACTTCGACGACCTGATCATGACGACGGTCAACCTGCTGCGCGCCTTCCCGGACGTCGCCGAGCACTACCGGCGCCGCTTCCGGCATGTCATGGTCGACGAGTACCAGGACACCAACCACGCCCAGTACGCCCTCGTGCGCGAACTCGTCGGAACCGGCGAGCGTGCCCCCGAGGACCTCGACGTACCGCCCGGCCCGGACGACCTGCCGCCCGCCGAGCTGTGCGTGGTGGGCGACGCCGACCAGTCGATCTACGCCTTCCGCGGCGCGACCATCCGCAACATCCTCCAGTTCGAGGAGGACTACCCGGACGCGACGACGATCCTGCTGGAGCAGAACTACCGCTCCACCCAGACGATCCTCACCGCCGCCAACGCCGTCATCGAGCGCAACGAGTCCCGCCGCCCCAAGAACCTGTGGACCAACGCGGGCACGGGCGCGCGCATCACCGGCTACGTCGCCGACACCGAGCACGACGAGGCGCAGTTCGTCGCCGACGAGATAGACCGTCTCACGGACGCCGGCGACGCGAAGGCGGGCGATGTCGCGGTCTTCTACCGGACGAACGCCCAGTCCCGTGTGTTCGAGGAGATCTTCATCCGCGTCGGCCTGCCCTACAAGGTCGTCGGCGGCGTCCGCTTCTACGAGCGCAAGGAGGTCAGGGATGTCCTGGCCTACCTGCGGGTGCTGTCCAACCCGGAGGACTCGGTCCCGCTGCGCCGCATCCTCAACGTCCCCAAGCGCGGCATCGGCGACCGTGCGGAGGCCATGATCGACGCGCTCTCCCAGCGCGAGAAGATCAGCTTCCCGCAGGCGCTCAAGCGCGTCGACGAGGCGTACGGCATGGCAGCCCGCTCCACGAACGCCGTCAAGCGGTTCAACACGCTGATGGAGGACCTCCGCACGATCGTCGACTCCGGCGCCGGCCCGGCCACGATCCTGGAAGCCGTGTTCGAACGCACGGGCTACCTCGCCGAGTTGCAGGCATCCACCGACCCGCAGGACGAGACCCGCATCGAGAACCTCCAGGAACTCGCCGCCGTCGCCCTGGAGTTCGAGCAGGAGCGCGCGGAGGGCGAGGCGGGGACGCTGTCCGACTTCCTGGAGCAGGTCGCGCTGGTCGCCGACTCCGACCAGATCCCCGACGAGGAGGACGGCGACGGTGTCATCACGCTGATGACTCTGCACACCGCCAAGGGCCTGGAGTTCCCGGTGGTCTTCCTCACCGGCATGGAGGACGGCGTCTTCCCGCACATGCGCGCCCTCGGCCAGACCAAGGAACTGGAGGAGGAGCGGCGGCTCGCGTACGTCGGCATCACCCGCGCGCGGGAGCGGCTGTACCTCACGCGGTCGGTGATGCGCAGCGCCTGGGGCCAGCCGCAGTACAACCCGCCGTCCCGCTTCCTGGAGGAGATCCCCGGGGCACACCTGGACTGGAAGCGCACCGGTGCCAAGGCGGCCCCCGCGGGTCCGGTCTCGGGCGTGGCGGCCTCCCTGTCCTCGTCCCGCTCACGCTCCTCGGCGTCGGGCGCATCGGGATTCGCCACCCGGCGGACGGCCGAACAGCCCGTGGTCGCGTTGGCTGTGGGTGACCGGGTCACGCACGACCAGTTCGGGCTCGGCACCGTCGTCGCGGTGAAGGGAACGGGCGCGAACGCCGAGGCGACGATCGACTTCGGTGACACCAAGCCGAAGCGGCTGCTGCTGCGGTACGCGCCGGTGGAGAAGCTGTAGCCGTACGCGCAGGGCCGGGCCCGGGGGTTCCGTCATGGAGCCCTCGCCCGTCCGTGCGGGTGCGTTGAGGGGTGGGTCCGTCCGGGAGGGTTCCGTCATGGAACATGGCCCGTCTGTGCAGGGCACGTCACGAGGGTCGGTTCTTCCGTGCGGGCGCGTCACGAGGAGCGGGACCGGTCCGGGAGGGGCGCTCTACGAGGCGTGAGTCCGCCGGAGAGAGGGCGCTTTACAGGCGTGGGTCCGTCGGAGAGAGGGCGCTTTACAGGCGTGGGTCCGTCGGGGAGAGGGCGCTTTACGAGGGGTCGATCCCGTGGCTGCGCAGCCAGGACAGCGGGTCGATCGACGCGCCGCCCCCGGGTCGTACCTCGAAGTGCAGGTGCGGACCGGTCGAGTTGCCGGAGTTGCCGGAGTAGGCGATCGCGTCGCCTGCCTTGACGGTCGTACCGGAGGCGACCTGGTAGCTGGAGAGGTGGCAGTACCACGTCTCCGTGCCGTCCATCGCCGTCACGATCATCATGTTGCCGTACGCGCTGTTGTACTCCGTGCGGACCGTGCCGTCCGTCGCGGCCATCACCGTCGTGCCGTACGCGACGGGGAAGTCGATACCGGTGTGCACGGACATCCAGTTGATGCCGGACTGGCCGTAGTAGGCGCTGAGTCCGTGCTGCGCGACCGGCAGTGCGAACTTCGGGCGCAGCCGCTCCTTGCGGGCCGCCTCCTCCGCGGCGCGCTTCTTCTCGGCGGCCTGCTCCGCCTTGAGGTCGATGCGCTCCTGGGTGCGGCTGACGCGGTCGCCGAAGTCGTCCGCCTCCGCGGTGAGGCTGGTGAGCTGGGTGTCCAGCTGGTTGTTGGCGGCGGATGGTTTCACCGCCTTCGCGTCCGCGGCCGTCGTCGTGGTGGCGTCCTGCTCGTCCCCGGTGAAGGTGCCGACCGAGGCGGCGGCGATACCCGCCACGCCCATCACGCACGCCGACGGGACGGCCACGGTCAGAAGCGCGGACCGCTTGGCCGGTGAACGCCGACGGGAGCGGCTCCCACCGCGGCCGGCCGCACGGCCGACCGTGACGGGGGTGACCTCCTCCTGGTCGTCGAGGAGAGGGGTCGCGGACGTCCCGCCGGTGCCGTCCGGGTTGCCGTTTCCGGCGTCACCGAGGTCGACCTGATCGAACGTCGCGGTCGCCAGCTGGTCGAAGGGCACGTCCTGCTGGTCGAAGTCGTTGCTCTGCTGCGTGAACTCGCCGGTGTGCGGGTCGAATTCGCCGACGTGCTGGTCGAGCGGCACGGCCTGGTGGTCGAACGAGTCGACCTGGTGGTCGAGCGGGGCGGCCTGCTGGGGGAACGACTCGGCCTGGTGGTGGAGGGCCTCGCTGTGCTGCTCGTAGCCCTCGGTGGTCTGGCCGGTGCCGGCGATGCAGCTGTCGGAGTTCCACTGCGTGGCGTCGTAGGCACCCGTGTCGAAGGCCTGCGTGCCCCATTCCCATTGCTGGGTCGGGTCGGGGAGGCCGCCCTGCTCGGGCTGGAGCCACGCGCTCGCGCCCCACTGCCCGCCCGTCTCGACCGAACCGGCCTGCGGCGGAATGAGGGGGAGTTGCTGGTGGTCGCCGCCGGTCCAGGCGGTCGCGTCGTAGGCGCCGGTGTCGTAGGCGGCCTGGTGCTGAGCCGCGTACGGGTCGTAGGCGCCTGCGTGAGTGCCGCCGGTGGCCCACTGGGTGGCGTCGTACGCGCCGGTGCCGTGACCGTTGCCCGCGAGGTCGCCGAAGAGAGGGTCGACCTCGAAGGTCGTGGTGGCGGTCGGAGCGTTCGGAGTGGGGACGCAGCCGATGTCCAACCCGTCGGAGGGATAAGCGGCATATGTGGTGAAGTCGCCGTACTGGGCCTCCGGGGTGCCGTACGACGCGTAGTGCGCCGCGGTGGCCTCGGAAGCCGGGGCCGGGGTGGTCATGGACCCCGACGGGTGACGGTCGTTCACCAACTTCTCTTTCGCCTCGACGACAGGGGCTGGCAGAGCAGTGCGGTGACTGTACCCGGCAGTACGCGGGCGCGACAATCTTCGGCAGGTTTCGCGTACGCAGGAAACGGGCATTCGGCCGTGTTTCGGGGGACTGCGGGCGCGACCTTGGGGCTGTGTTCGAAGGTTGTTCGATCCCGACGGCGGTGTTGAGGCGCTGAGTTGGCCGTGTTTCCGCGTGACGGACAGGTGTCCCGGAGGTGTCCGGACGGGTCCGGACGGGGCCGTCAGGTGGCGTGCCGGGTAATTGGAGGAACCGGCGAGGGGCCTGAGGGGCCTGAGGGGTGTGAAGGGTGACGGTGGGGGACGGCGGCCGGGGCTGACCGCGGGGCTGGCGGCTGGGATGGCGGCCGGGGGGAACTGCAGGGGGCGGCAGATGAGGGCAGATGGGGGCGGCAGACGGGGGGCGACAACTGGAGGGCTGCGGGGGGGGGGGGCGACGGCCGGGATGAGTCAGGCCACCGTGAGCCCGTCGTCGTGGGAGTCGGGCCGGACGTCCTCCGTGGTGCCGTGGTATATGCCGTCGAGGGCCTGGCGTATCCCGGACGCGACGGCGGGGTGCACGGGGAGTGCGAGATGGCCGATGCCGGTGACCCGGACGTTCTGCGCGAGCAGGTCGGGGTGGTCCAGGCAGGCCGCCTCCAGCGGGTCCATCAGGTGGTCGAGATCGCTCCAGAAGCTCACGAACCGGGTGCGGCAGCCGGGCGTGGGCAGCGCCAGCTCGTCGAGGACGGCGGAGCCGGGGCGCATCTGGCGCACTATGGGGTGCGCGTTCGCCAGCGGCGCGACCCGCGTGCCGGAGTGCGGAGTACCCAGCGTGACGAGGGTGCGGACGCGGGCGTCACCGGCCAGTCGCTGCACGTAGTAGCGCGCGATCAGTCCGCCGAGGCTGTGGCCCACGATGTCCACCTGGCCACTGTCCGTGCGTTCGCAGATCTCCTCAATGTGCCGGCCGAGCAGCTTGGCGGCCGTGCGGATGTCGCAGGTCAGCGGGGAGTAGTTCAGGGAGACGACCTGCTCCCTGCCGTGCTGGGCCAGAGAGCGGCGCAGGAGCAGGAAGACCGACCGGTTGTCGATGAAGCCGTGCAGCAGCACGACCGGGGGCTTGCTCCCGGTGGGGAGCTGGGCGGCGCCCTCGTGGAGGGGGAGCCGGTTGGCCGGCGCGCGGCGCTCCTGGATGATGCCGGAGGGATAGAGGATCAGGTGCCCGGCCAGGATCGCGATCTCCAGGGCGGTGGCTTTCAGCAGGGCCATGGACAGTCCCGCGAGGCTGCCCGGGATCGGGAGCAACTGGCGGTAGAGCGGTTCAAAGGGCTGCAGAGCCCTGGTGACCTGCGTGACCTTCATGGCCGACCTCCCGTCGGCACGCGGTGGACGTCTCTGTCCCTCGTGTGCGTCCGTGGGAGTCGCGGTGGAGGATCGACGGGGCGCGAAGGGTGGCGCGCGGCGCTTGCTGGTTCACGATGAACACTGGGTACGGGGTGGTGCGGGGGTGGTACGGGGTGTGCAGGTTCTCTTGTCCCGATGCTCCGGCCGCGGGTCGCACGCGGTGCGATGTCCGCCGCCTGACTGCTGTTGTGCGGGGCTGTTCCCTTGCGTGAGGCCTCATGTGCTGGATGAGGCTGGTGGGGTTTCGGTGATCGGTTGTGTGGCCTGCGCTATGTGCCGTTGATGCCCTTCGTACCTGCGTCGATGTGCCTCACCGTCCGCGGCGCGCGGCTCGCGACGCGGGGTGGGGCGCCTCGTTGCGGCTCCCGTTGCGCGGGGTCCCTGGAACTCCGCGCGTGCGAATGTGTCCCACTATGTGATTTCCCCCTCGGTCCACATCGTAAAACTGCCGGTGATGGGCTGCTAGCGATAACGTTCGTTCACTTCCTCGGTGGAGGTGCGGATCGGCAAGCGCGCCGGGGCCGTGGGCGCGGGTGGCGCGCCACCCGTACGGGCATCAGGGATCTGTGCGGTACTTGTCGGTACGGATGGATGTATTCGCTTCATGGAGGCAGTGATGGGTGTGGCAGCCGGTCCGATCCGCGTGGTGGTGGCCAAGCCGGGGCTCGACGGCCACGATCGCGGTGCGAAGGTGATCGCACGGGCACTGCGGGACGCCGGTATGGAGGTCATCTACACCGGTCTCCATCAGACGCCCGAGCAGATCGTGGACACCGCGATCCAGGAGGACGCCGACGCCGTCGGGCTGTCGATCCTGTCGGGGGCGCACAACACGCTCTTCGCCGCGGTGATCGACCTGCTCAAGGAGCGTGAGGCGGAGGACATCCTGGTCTTCGGGGGCGGCATCATTCCCGAAGGGGACATCGCTCCGCTGAAGGAGAAGGGTGTCGCCGAGATCTTCACGCCCGGGGCCACGACCACGTCCATCGTGGAGTGGGTCCGGGCGAACGTGCGCCAGCCCGCGGATGCCTGAGGTTCGCGCAGGTGAGCGGGGGTGGCGCGCCGAAATGGCTGTGACGCCGCCGGCCCGCCGAAGCGGGTGAGTCCAGGGGCGACGCGCTGAGCTTCCGGCCTGTTGCTCTGTTCGCGTGACGGGGCGGGTCAGAGCTCCGCGTGTGGTCCATTTGAGGGCGGAGGGCGGAGGGCGGAGGGCGGAGGGCCGGGGGCCGGGGACGCGGGAACACTGGGGACGCGGAGACCGGGGTGTGGCGGGCGAGGCCTGGTGCGTGGTCCGTTCGGGTGGTCAGGTGGGCGGGCGGGCTGGCCGGGGGGCGGTTCCGGAGTCTGGATGTCGGACAGGCGGGTCGGTGCTTCGATGCCAGGTCTGCGGGGTCGGCGCTCTGATCTGCCTCGTGCCGGGTTCCGTCGTGCAGCGCCTGTCGGCTCCGGCTACCGTTCCGGCTGCCCCTTCGCCTGCCGTTTCGCATGCCCCCTTCGCCCGCCGTTCGGATCTCCCTCCGGCTGCCCTCTTTGCCTGCCGCTCCGGCTGACTCGTTCGTCTGGGTCTGCTCTCTTCCTCTTCCTCTTCCTCTGCCCCTGCTTCTTCGTGCGCTCCTCGTGTCAGGCGACTCCCCCTCGGCTGCTCTCTTGATCCGCGTCCGTCAGGGCTTCAGCTCCTCGGCCAGTGCCGCGCGGAGGCGCAGCGTCGTGACCAGACGCTGGAATGCCTCGGCCCAGTACCCGCCCGCTCCGGGTGACGCGTTCTCCGCTTCCTCGGGTATCGCCACGAGGCCGTCGAGGCGGTTCGCCTCCGACGGATCGAGGCAGCGTTCCGCCAGACCCATCACCCCACTGAAGCTCCATGGGTAACTTCCCGCGTCCCGCGCGATGTTGAGGGAGTCGACGACCGCATGACCCAGAGGCGCGGACCACGGCACCGCACAGGCGCCCAGCAGTTGGAACGCCTCGGACAGGCCGTGTGCGGCGATGAATCCCGCGACCCAGTCGGCCCGCTCTTCGTCGCCCAAGGTGTCCAGCAACTTGGCCCGCTCCGCCAGCGACACCGCGCCGGGGCCGCCGGCCTCCGGGGCCGAGGGCGTCCCGAGCAGGGCGCGTGACCAGTCGGTGTCGCGTTGCCTGACCGCTGCCCGGCACCACGCGGCGTGCAGTTCGGCCTGCCAGTCGTCGGCCACCGGGAGCCCGACGATCTCCTCGGCGGTACGACCGCCCAGTCGGTCACGCCAGGTCGCGAGCGGCGCCGCCTCCACCAACTGACCGAACCACCAAGAGCGTTCACCGCGGCCCGCCGGCGTCTTGGCGATCACACCGTCCCGCTCCATGCTCGCGTCGCATTCGTGCGGAGCCTCGACGGTCAGCGTCGGCCCGTCCCCTGTCCGGTCTGTGGCTGTATGGTCCACGGCCACACACGCACCGGCACGGACCGCCATGCGCGCGGCGAGCGCCGAGCCGGGCAGTGCCGAGAGCAGCTCTGCCGCCGTGGCCCGTACGTTGCGGCTGCGGTCGGCCAGGGTCTGCTCCAGGAACGGCTCGTCCTCGGCCGTGAGGTTCTTCCGGAGGGAGTCGAGGAACATCAGGCGGTCCTCGGCCCTTTCCGTCGGCCAGCTCGACGCGAGCAGTTCGCGGGCGGTCGCGGGCGCCTGGGCGCGCAGTGCCGCGAGGAGCGAGACCCGTTCCGCGAACAGTCCCTCCTGCCAGAGCCGGCGCACCTGCCCCGTGTCCTCGAGGTGCGGCAGGGCCGTGCCTCCGCCGGGCGTCGCGCGCAGGGCGAAGCGCCATTCATGGTGAAGACGGGCCAGCCACAGGGCGCGCGGGCCCGCGAACGTCAGGGCGGCCGGGCGGAGGTCCGTACGACCGCGTGCCGCGTCCAGGAGGGCGGGCAGCGCTTCCGGGGGAGGCGCGTAGCCGTGGGCGTTGGCCAGGGCGAGCCACTGGGGGAGCAGCTCCATGAGATCCGGAGCCGTGCCTCTGCGGCCTCCGCCGGACACACCAGGGCGGTCGGCCAGCAGCAGGGCGAGTCTGCGGGCCGCAGCCGCGGGGAGTGGCCGGCGCGGATCCTCCGGTGCGGGTTCCGGACGGGCCGCCGGACGTGCGGGGCGCAGGCCGGCCCGGCGCCGTACGGTCTCGGCGGCGGCGGCGTCCAGAAGCGCCCCTGGTGCATCGCGCCCCGGCGCGGAGGCCCAGGGCGGTGGCGTGCGGCGGTCCGTGCCGAGCAGGGCGGTGGTGACCAGGACCTCCCAGGAGGCGGCCCCCTCGTGATCGTGGGCGCCATTGACGTCCGAGGCGAGCGGGTCCACGGGAGGCGCGGTGCTGTGCATCGGATTCCTTTCGCTTGCGGTTCCGTCGGTGTCACGCGGTTCCATGGGGTTTTCTGCGATTCCGTGGGTGTTGTGCGGATCCGTTGGCGTCGCGTGGTTCCCTTGGCGTTGTGCGGTTCCGTGGGGGGTGCGCCGTCTGATTGGTGTTGCTCTGCCTCATCGATGCCGCGCGGTCTCACAAGCACCGCGCAGCCTCATGGGTGATGTCGCGCGAGTCCTGTCGGAGGGTGCCGGCCTCTTCGGCTTCTCTCGATTCCCTTCGGCGTGCGGGCCCGCGCTCCCGCGGCGGAGACAGGAGAGGTCAGCACAGCGGCACCGCCGTTCCCGCGCCCTGCGGCCAGGCCGCCAGCGGGTTGAAGCCCTGATGCCCGCACTCTCCGAAGACCTTGACGGGTGTGCCGCCGGAGAGGGACACCAGGCGCCAGAGGCCGGAGCGGGCCCGGGCCGCCGGGGTGAGAGGCAGCGCCGCGTCCTCGTCGGCGTCGGCAAGCTGCCAGGAACCGCCGTCCGGAGTCGGTACGACTCGCTCCAGGGTCACCGGGACCGAGTCGAGCCAGGGGTCGGAGCGGAGCGCCTCACCGTAACGGGCGACGGCTTGCGTGGTCGTCAAGCCCGGAGGCCGTATCGTGGCCGGAGCCGGTGGCGCGAACTGTTCGCCGAGGACTGCCCGCACCTGGCCCGCGCCGGCGTAGGCGGACACCTCCGCCTCCAGCGCCAGACCGACCGGCAGGGCGAGTTCGGGAGCCCGGCCGGCCGCGCCATAAGAGAGGAGAAGGGCGGTGCGGTCGCAGTCCGCGCCGTACAGCCAGATCCGGCGCGTTGTCAGCCGGGAGTCCGCCGTGTCGTACTGGGCCAGGACCAGCCAGCGATCACGCACCGGCGGGCCGTCCGCCGAGGCGGGCAGGCCGATCCGGGAGCGCACCGTCGTCGCCAGGGTCTCCGGCAGCAGGTCGCGACGCAGCCAGCCCTGGTCGAGGAGGTGCAGGAGCGCGCACTCCTCCAGCAGCCGAACCGGCCAGCCCGGTCCCGACGCCGGGATCGCCCCCAACTCCCGGACACGAGCTGCCAGTCCGGGAGCCTGGGCGTCGACCATGCGGGCCGTCGTCTCCTCCCACAACCCGTACCCCGCCTGCTCCGCGGCGGCCAGGCCGCCGCGCAGCAGGTCCGTCAGGCGCTGCTCCAGCTCCGTCGCGCCGGCCGTGACCCGCTCGGCGCGGCGCTCGGCCCGGCGCCGTGCGGCCTCAGGATCAGCGGCGGCGGCCGGCGAACCCGCAGCGCCCGACGCCCGCTTCTCGGCGGCGCGCTGCCGCCTGCCCGAGATCCACTGCTCCGCCCAGTCCGGCGCCTGGCCGGACGGCGCCGCACCGTCGTCGCCCGACCAGAGCAGCAGCAGCCCGAGCGCGTGCTTGCACGGGAATTTGCGGCTAGGGCAACTGCACTTGTACGCGGGGCCGGACGCGTCCGCGATGTCGATGATCGTCTGGTACGGCTTGCTGCCACTGCCCTTGCACAGTCCCCATACCGTCCCCTCGTCGGAACTCCCCGTCTCGGACCACGGCCCGGCCGCTCCGAGTTTGCTTCCCGCCTTGCGTGACGAGGCGTCAGGCGCCAGTGCCAGCACCTGATCCGCAGTCCAGCGCACCCCCTGCTGAGTCATGACATCGAAGGTAGATCCCACCACTGACAATCGCCCCGGCGAGCGCGTTTCCGCAGGTCAGAACGGATTGTCAGTGGTGTGGTGCAACGTGGATGCCAGATCCGAACCGGCCGAGCTGGAGGGGGACTCAGCCATGCCTGTGTCCGTGGAATCGACATCCGTCGAGCTGACCGAGACCAATCCCGAGCAACAGGCGGAAGCGCTGCGGCCGCATGCCGAGGACGCGTTCGCGGGGGAGCTCGCGGCGCTGGCCGCGCAGGACGACAGGCCGCGCCCGGCCCGCTGGAAGCTGTCGCCCTGGGCCGTCGCCACGTACCTGCTCGGCGGCACCCTGCCCGACGGCACGGTGATCACACCGAAGTATGTGGGACCACGCCGTATCGTCGAGGTGGCCGTCACGACGCTCGCCACCGACCGTGCGCTTCTTCTGCTCGGTGTGCCCGGTACCGCGAAGACCTGGGTGTCCGAGCACCTGGCGGCGGCGGTCAGCGGCGACTCGACCCTGCTGGTGCAGGGCACCGCCGGCACACCGGAGGAGGCGATCCGCTACGGCTGGAACTACGCGCAGCTGCTCGCCCACGGCCCGAGCAGGGACGCGCTGGTGCCCAGCCCGGTCATGCGGGCCATGGCGGAGGGCATGACCGCGCGGGTCGAGGAGCTGACCCGGATACCGGCCGATGTGCAGGACACGCTCATCACGATCCTGTCGGAGAAGACGCTGCCGATACCCGAGCTGGGGCAGGAGGTCCAGGCCGTCGGCGGCTTCAACCTGATCGCCACCGCGAACGACCGGGACCGCGGGGTGAACGAGCTGTCCAGCGCTCTGCGCCGTCGCTTCAACACGGTGGTGCTGCCGTTGCCGGACAGCGTCGAGACCGAGGTCGACATCGTCTCGCGCAGGGTCGATCAGCTCGGCCGGTCCCTCGACCTGCCTGCCGTCCCGGACGGCGTCGACGAGATCCGGCGTGTCGTCACGGTCTTCCGCGAGCTGCGGGACGGGATCACGGCCGACGGCCGTACGAAGGTGAAGTCACCCAGCGGCACCTTGTCCACAGCGGAGGCGATCTCCGTCGTCACCAACGGCCTGGCGCTCGCCGCGCACTTCGGGGACGGCGTGCTGCGGCCGAGCGATGTTGCCGCGGGCATCCTCGGCGCGGTCGTCCGGGACCCGGCGGCGGACCGAGTCGTCTGGCGGGAGTACCTGGAGGCGGTCGTGCGCGAGCGGGACGGCTGGACGGACTTCTACCGGGCCTGCCGGGAGGTGAGCGTATGAGCGTCGACGGATGGAACGCGGAGGTCGTGAAGGGGGTCGGCGCTGTGGACGAGGGCGACTTGGGGTGGCCTCGGAGGCGAGGGGGACGGCGTGACGGGCGTTGAGGACGCCGCGAACGGCGGATGGACCGGCGTCGAGCCGCTGCTCCTCGGCGTACGGCATCACGGGCCGGGGTCGGCCCGGGCCGTGCGGGCGGCGCTGGACGCGGCCCGGCCGCGGGTGGTGCTGATCGAGGGTCCCCCCGAGGCCGACGCGCTGATCGGGCTCGCCGACGAGCCGGACATGCGGCCGCCGGTCGCTCTGCTGGCCCATGCCGTCGACGAGCCGGGGCGTTCGGCGTTCTGGCCGCTGGCCGAGTTCTCCCCGGAGTGGGTCGCGATCCGGTGGGCTCTGGAACACGACGTTCCGGCCCGTTTCATCGATCTGCCGGCCACGCACACGCTGGTGTGGGGGAGCGGGCCGGAGGGGGAGCCGGCGACTGAGGAGGGCGGTCGGGGTGACGCCGGGGCCGCCGCTGACCCCGATGCCCAGGGCGATACCCATACCCATGGCGATGCCGCCGGTGCAGGCGTGGACGCCGCGGAAGCATCCGAAGCGTCGGATGCCGAGGGTGACCCCCTCGGCGCCGGCGCCGATGCCGAGACATGCGGTGACGATGACGACGGCGACCCTCAGGCGGATATGCGGATCGACCCGCTCGGTGTGCTCGCCGAAGCCGCCGGTTACGACGACGCCGAGCGTTGGTGGGAGGACGTCGTCGAGCATTGTGGGCCCGGTGCGGCAGACGTGTTCGCCCCGTTCGCCGTGGTCGAGGAGGCGATGGGAGCGCTGCGCGAGGTCTACGGGAGCGGGGGACATGAGCGGGACCTCGTGCGGGAGGCGTACATGCGGCTCCAGATGCGCGCGGCACAGCGGGAGTTCGAGGGCGGTGTCGCCGTGGTCTGCGGGGCGTGGCACGTCCCCGCGCTGCGGCAGAAGGTCACGGTCGCGTCCGACCGTGCGTCGGTGAAGGGGCTGCCCAAGGTCAAGGTCGAGATGACGTGGGTGCCGTGGACGAATCGACGGCTCGCGCGGGTGAGCGGGTACGGCGCGGGGATCGATTCGCCAGGGTGGTACGGGCACCTGTTCTCGGCGCCGGACCGGCCCGTCGAGCGGTGGATGACGAAGGTCGCGGGGCTGCTGCGGGCCGAGGACCGCGGCGTCTCCCCGGCACACGTCATCGAGGCCGTGCGGCTGGCCGAGACGCTCGCCGCGATGCGCGGGCGCCCGCTGGCAGGGCTCGGTGAGACCACGGATGCCGTCCGCGCGGTGATGTGCGAAGGGTCGGACGTGCCGTTGGCGCTGGTGCACGACCGGCTGGTGGTGGGAGACGTCCTGGGGGAGGTGCCGGAGGCGGCGCCGGCGGTGCCGTTGCAGCGGGATCTCACCCGGCAGCAACGGCGGTTGAGGCTGAAACCGGAGGCGCTGGAGCGGGAGCTGGAGCTCGATCTGCGCAAGGAGACCGACGCCGGACGCAGCAGACTGATGCATCGGCTGCGGCTGCTGGGCGTGGCGTGGGGTGAGCCGGCCGTGTCGCGGGGCAGCACGGGAACGTTCCGGGAGACCTGGCGGCTGCGCTGGGAGCCGGAGCTGTCGGTGCGGGTGGCGGAGGCGGGGGTGTGGGGGACGACCGTGCTCGCCGCAGCGACCGCCAAGGCGGAGACCGACGCCATGACGGCACGGGGACTCCCCGAGGTCACCCAGCTCGCCGAGCACTGTCTGCTGGCCGAACTGCCGCAGGCCCTCCCCGTGGTGATGCGGATCCTCGCGGACCGGGCGGCACTCGACACCGACGTCGGCCGGCTCGCGCAGGCGCTGCCGGCGCTGGTTCGCTCGTTGCGCTACGGCGATGTGCGGGGGACGGACACCGGCGCTCTCGCCGAGGTCGCCGTCGGCCTGGCCGACCGTGTCTTCGTCGGGCTGCCTCCGGCGTGTGCCGCGCTCGACACGGACGCGGCCGAGGAGATGCGGCGTCATATGGACGCGGTGCACACGGCGGTGGGGTTGCTCGTCGAGGCCCCCGCAGCCGGACACGGTGACCTGCGGGGTCGGTGGCACGCGGTGCTGCGGGTGCTCTGCGCGCGCGACACCGTGCCCGGCGTGATCCGGGGGCGCGCGGTACGACTGCTCCTCGACGACGGGGAGTTGGCGCAGGACGAGGCGGCGCGCCTGATGGGCCTGGCGCTCTCGCCGGGGACGCCGCCGGGGGACGCGGCCGCATGGATCGAGGGGTTCGTCGGCGGGGGCGGCGGCGGGATGCTGCTGGTGCACGACGAGCGGCTGCTGGGGCTGGTCGACGGCTGGCTGACCGGGGTGTCGGCGGAGGCGTTCACGGACGTGCTGCCACTGCTGCGGCGCACCTTCTCGGCGTACGAGCCGGGGGTCCGCAGAACGCTGGGCGAGTCGGTGCGGCGGGGACCGGGCCGGCGACGGACCGCGGAGACGGCGGGGCCGGGGATGCCGGGCTTCGGCGCGGGCCTCGACGCCGAGCGGGCCGACGCGGTGCTGCCCGTGGTGCGGTTGCTGCTGGGGCTGGACGAACCGACAGGGCAAGGCGACGGCGTGGCGCTGGTGGGGGTGGCGTGATGAGCGGAATACGTGGGGTGCTTGGGGAGGAGGCGAGATGACTGCGCAGGCCCTGATGGGGGCGGAGGCGAACGACGCCGGGCGGGAGCGGTTGCGGCGGTGGCGGCTTGTGCTCGGGGGTGACGCGGCGGACGGTACGGGGTGTGCGCTCGGTGGGCGGGACGCCGCCATGGACGGGGCGCTGAGCTCGCTCTACGGAAAAGGGGACAAGTCGCAGACAGGTAAGGAGCGTTCAGCGGGACTGGGCGCGTCCGCGCCGTCCGTCGCGCGCTGGCTCGGAGACATCCGGAAGTACTTCCCGTCGTCCGTCGTCCAGGTCATGCAGCGCGACGCCATCGACCGGCTCGGGCTGTCCGCGCTGTTGCTGGAGCCGGAGATGCTGGAAGCCGTGGAGGCCGACGTGCATCTTGTCGGCACGCTGCTGTCGCTGAACAAGGCGATGCCGGAGACGACGAAGGAGACGGCACGGGCCGTCGTGCGCAAGGTCGTCGAGGACCTGGAGAAGCGGCTGGCCACGCGTACGCGGGCCACCCTCAGCGGGGCGCTCGACCGCAGCGCGCGCATCAGCCGGCCGCGCCACCACGACATCGACTGGAACCGCACGATCGCGGCCAACCTCAAGCATTACCTGCCCGAGTACGGAACGGTCGTCCCGGAGCGGCTGATCGGTTACGGGCGGGCGTCCCAGTCAGTCAAGAAGGAGGTCATCCTCTGTATCGATCAGTCGGGATCCATGGCGGCTTCGGTGGTGTACGCGTCGGTGTTCGGGGCGGTGCTCGCCTCCATGCGGACGATCAACACGCGACTCGTGGTGTTCGACACCGCGGTCGTCGACCTGACCGACCAGCTTGACGATCCGGTGGACGTGCTCTTCGGCACGCAACTCGGAGGCGGTACGGACATCAACCGGGCGCTGGCGTACTGCCAGTCGCAGATCACGCGGCCCGCGGAGACGGTGGTCGTGCTGATCAGCGATCTTTACGAAGGAGGGATCCGGAACGAGATGCTGAAGCGGGTGGCGGCGATGAAGGGGGCGGGGGTGCAGTTCGTGACGCTGCTCGCGCTCTCCGACGAGGGGGCGCCCGCCTACGACCGGGAACACGCGTCGGCGCTGGCGGCGCTCGGGGCGCCGGCCTTCGCCTGTACGCCGGATCTCTTTCCGGACGTGATGGCGGCGGCGATCGAGAAGCGTCCGTTGCCGATACCGGAAACGGTCTGACGGGTACCGGACACCTGTGACGACCGCAGGTGGAACCGGTGCGGAACGGGTGAGGCGGTTCCGAAAAGGGATATGACTACCCATCGGTAACGCGGGGCTTGCGCAACCTCGGGAGTCACATGCAAGGATCGACGCCTCATCAGCGGTGCGGTGCCTCCGCTTGCCCTTGCCGCGAAGTCGTCGACGCGTAGCCGTCGACGGGTGATTCGTTCCGTCGCACGGGAGGACCCTCCCCCTCTTGATCTGGTCAGCCGCGCTGTCCGGCGCCGTCCCGCGCGTGGTGCGCGGGGCGGCGCGGCGGCGTACGCCGCGTCTGATCCTGCTGACGGGTGGGCTGTTCGTGCTGGGGATGCTGTACGGGGGGCGGGCGGACGCGGTTGAACGAGCGCCGGGCGCGGGGGTTTCGGCGCGGGTGGTCGCGCCGGTGGCTGCGGCGCCCGGAGGGCGGGCCGGTGCCGAGGAACGGTCGGACGGTTCGCGGGACGGGTTGGTCGGCTCGGTCGGCCGGGACTCTGTCCGGCCTGTGGTCGAGGGTGTGGCGTTCCCTCGGCTGGAGAGCTACGGGTACTCCGTGGGCGAGCGGGTGGTGCGGCCGTTCGGGGGTGCCGTGCAGACGGTGACTGGCCGGATGGCTGGTGCTGGTGAGGCTGGAGCTGTGGGTGGTACTCGGGCTGGGGCCTCCGGGTTGGCCGGGGCTGGGGTGCCGGTGGCGTCCGGGGTGCCTTTGCGGCTGGGGGCGGCGTCACGATCCGGGGCAGATCATCCGCCTGCGCGCCCGCAGGGGGCTCACCTTCCGGACGTGCTTGAGCTTCCTGGTGTCCCCAACCTCTCCGGCGTGGTGGCGGATGTGCCTGAGGTGGCGGATGTGTCTGGGGCATCGGGAGCATGGGGTGTTCCTGGCGTGGTTCCTGGGTCAGGCGTGGCTGATGGGTCAGGCGCGGTTGGCGTGTCCGGCGCGGATGGTGTGGCTGACCTGTCTCGTCTGTCGGGGCCGGGGCCGGGGCCGGGGCTTCGTGGAGTTTCCGTTCTTCCGGGCCTTTTTTCGCCCCCTGGCCTCCTGGACTCGCAGAGTGTCCCCGACGCGGCGGCTTGGCCCCCCGGTGGAGGCGAGGGCTCGACTGCCGATGGCGTGGGTTCGAAGGAGCGGCGGGCTCCCGGGGGCGGGGCGCGGCACACGCCCGTGCGTGCGGGGTCGGCCGGTGGTGGTCCCGGGGTGCTGGACGGTCGGACCTCGGCGGACAGCGGTGCGCCAAGGCATGGTGACGCGCACGCGACGGCCTTGAGCCGACGGACGGCGTTGTGGCCCGTGCCGGGCGTGGTGGCGCGTCTCGAGGCGGGCGGGACGCGGGATCGGCAGCGGGACATCCTCGTTCTCCCCGGTTAGCCGCCGGGCATGGGCCTCTCAGGGGGGCGTGGCGGAACGCTCCTCGCGTGGGACTGCCGCCGGGCCGCTCAGGCGGGACACGTCGGAGTGGCGGACGGTGGCATGTCCCCGTTCCTTCAGGGCATCCGAGGGCCCGTCGGGACTGCGCCCGCCGTGCTCGCCCCGCAAGGCGCCAGGAGCGCATCCAGAACACGCACGCCCCCGGCGTGCGACATGACCCCGCGGGCACCTGGCGCGGGCGGCCGAAACCGTCGGCTCGCCCGAACGGAAGGTCTGCGGACGGGGTCCGGCGGTCCCCATTGGGGTGGGGATCGCCGGGCCGAAGTCCCCGAGAAGGACCGTCGGGTCCACCATCGGGGCAGCTCAAGGGGCCTCACCGGGTCAACCCCAGCCCGGTGAGGCCCTGGGCCGGCTCCAGGTTCCGTCAGCCACCAGCCGACCCCAGGCAGCCGGCAGCCGTCACCGGCAGCCGTCACCGTCAGCCGTCAGTCGCCAGCCGACCGCAGGCAGCCCGCCCGCA
Source organism: Streptomyces sp. NPDC002309 (assembly GCF_053593375.1). NCBI lineage: Bacteria > Bacillati > Actinomycetota > Actinomycetes > Kitasatosporales > Streptomycetaceae > Streptomyces > Streptomyces sp. NPDC002309. Next base: position 80,581 of record NZ_JBSFCI010000012.1, read on the forward strand.
GTCCCCGCGGCCGAGCCCACCCGCACCGGCACCCCCCAACGGCCCGCACCCCCAAACAGCCCGCACCCCGCCCATCGGCCGGCAGCTCCCCCACACCCCAGCTCCCGCACCCGGCTCCCCGCCCCAGCACCCAGCTCCCCGCCCCGCACCCCCGCGGCACCCCGTGCCGGCGAATCCGACATCGTGTGACAGGTATCACCGCTCACATGTGACCCGCGATTTAGAGGCCCCACGCAAGCAGAGATAACCTGCGAGACGGACATGCCGCGCGCTCGGACACCGTGTGCGCATCCCCTGTGACAGAGCGGTCGTCACGTTGCCCTTCGCGGCACGCCCACGCATCCAACGAACCGCGAGATCACTGATAGGGACGGAAGCGCGTGGACCTGTTCGAGTACCAGGCGAGGGACCTCTTCGCCAAGCACGATGTACCGGTGCTGGCCGGTGAAGTCATCGACACGCCTGAGGCGGCGCGCGAGATCACCGAGCGGCTCGGCGGCAAGTCCGTCGTCAAGGCGCAGGTGAAGGTCGGTGGCCGTGGCAAGGCGGGTGGCGTGAAGCTGGCCGCGACCCCGGACGAGGCCGTCGCTCGCGCGACGGACATTCTCGGCATGGACATCAAGGGCCACACGGTCCACAAGGTGATGATCGCCGAGACCGCTCCGGAGATCCTCGAGGAGTACTACGTCTCCTTCCTCCTCGACCGTGCCAACCGCACCTTCCTCTCCATCGCGTCCGTCGAGGGCGGCATGGAGATCGAGGAGGTGGCGGCCACCCGTCCGGAGGCCGTCGCCAAGATCGCGATCGACGCCATCGACGGTGTGGACGAGGCCAAGGCCCGCGAGATCGTCGCGGCCGCCAAGTTCCCGGCCGAGGTCGCCGACAAGGTCGTGAACGTCCTCGTCACGCTGTGGGACACCTTCATCAAGTCGGACGCCCTCCTCGTCGAGGTGAACCCGCTGGCCAAGGTCGCCTCCGGTGACGTCATCGCCCTCGACGGCAAGGTGTCGCTGGACGACAACGCCGAGTTCCGCCACGACTGGGACGAGCTCCACGACAAGGCCGCGGCCAACCCCCTCGAGGCCGCCGCCAAGGAGAAGAACCTCAACTACGTCAAGCTCGACGGTGAGGTCGGCATCATCGGCAACGGCGCGGGTCTCGTGATGAGCACCCTGGACGTCGTCGCGTACGCCGGTGAGAAGCACGGCAACGTCAAGCCGGCCAACTTCCTGGACATCGGCGGTGGCGCCTCCGCCCAGGTCATGGCCAACGGTCTGGAGATCATCCTCGGCGACCCGGACGTCAAGTCCGTCTTCGTCAACGTCTTCGGTGGCATCACCGCCTGTGACGAGGTCGCCAACGGCATCGTCCAGGCCCTGCAGCTTCTCGAGGACCGTGGCGAGCAGGTCACCAAGCCGCTCGTCGTCCGCCTCGACGGCAACAACGCCGAGCTGGGCCGGAAGATCCTCACCGACGCCAACCACCCGCTGGTCCAGCGCGTCGACACCATGGACGGGGCGGCCGACAAGGCCGCCGAACTGGCTCACGCCGCCAAGTAAGCACTCAGGACGAGGACAGAACACACCATGGCTATCTGGCTCAACAAGGACAGCAAGGTCATCGTCCAGGGCATGACCGGCGCCACCGGCATGAAGCACACCAAGCTCATGCTCGGCGACGGCACCCACGTCGTGGGCGGCGTGAACCCGCGCAAGGCGGGGCAGTCCGTGGACTTCGACGGCACCGAGGTACCCGTTTTCGGGACCGTCGAGGAGGCCATCGAGAAGACCGGCGCGAACGTCTCGGTCATCTTCGTGCCGGAGAAGTTCACCAAGGACGCGGTCGTCGAGGCGATCGACGCCGAGATCCCGCTGGCCGTCGTGATCACCGAGGGCATCGCCGTGCACGACTCGGCCGCCTTCTGGGCGTACGCGGGCAAGAAGGGCAACAAGACCCGCATCATCGGCCCGAACTGCCCCGGCATCATCACCCCGGGCCAGTCCAACGTCGGCATCATCCCGGGCGACATCACCAAGCCGGGCCGTATCGGCCTGGTCTCGAAGTCCGGCACGCTGACGTACCAGATGATGTACGAGCTCCGTGACATCGGCTTCTCCACCGCCGTCGGCATCGGTGGCGACCCGATCATCGGCACCACGCACATCGACGCGCTGGCCGCCTTCCAGGACGACCCGGACACCGACCTGATCGTCATGATCGGTGAGATCGGTGGCGACGCCGAGGAGCGGGCCGCGGCCTTCATCAAGGAGAACGTGACCAAGCCGGTCGTCGGCTACGTCGCGGGCTTCACCGCCCCCGAGGGCAAGACCATGGGCCACGCGGGTGCCATCGTCTCCGGTTCGTCGGGCACCGCCCAGGCGAAGAAGGAGGCCCTGGAGGCCGCGGGCGTCAAGGTCGGCAAGACCCCGACCGAGACCGCGAAGCTGGCCCGCGAGATCCTCGCCGGCTGACTCGCCGTCCAGCAGGAACACGGCGCGCGGAGCAGTGCACCGCGGCGCGCAGCAGTAGGGCCCGCACCCGGCCGTCCGGCCGTGGGAGCGGGCCCTTCCGCATGCGCTCACCTGTTCATCTCGCCTCCGGGATCAGCCGCTCCGGCCCGCTCGCCGACGCCTGCCGCAGCTTCTGACGAAGCTCCAGCTGCGCGTACGACAGCGGACCCGGCGCCGCCCGCGGGGGCACGCCCCGCACGGTCTCACCAGGGGCCACCGGTGGCTCGTACTGCGTCGGAGCCGTCCGCAGGGTCAGGGCCGTCGCGCCGATCAGGGTGACCGTGAAGGCGATGGCGGCCCGGGTCCAGAACTGCGCCCGGCGCTCCCCGCCGGTGCGGACCGCCAGGGGCCGGGCCGCGCGCAGCCGCTCCGTGGCGGCCAGTTCGCCGAGCCGCCGCTGCAGGTGGGCGGGGTCGGCGAGGTCGGGCAGCCGGGAGGCGACGGCCTGGCGCGCGTAGAGCAGACGGTTGGCCGTCGCCGGAGTGGTCGCCTCCGTCTCCGCCGCGGTCTCCGGCAGGTCGAGGCCGACACCGTCGTAGAGGAGAAGGGTGCGGCGGTAGGGCGGTGGGAGTTGCAGGATGACGTTCATGAGGGTGCGGTCGCGCACGTCGGCAGACGGTGGCTCCGGCCGGCGGTGGCGGCGGCGGTAGCGGTGCCACGGGGAGAGCGCGTACTCGTACGCCGCTGCCCGCACCCAGCCCGCCGGGTCCCGGTCGACGGCCACCTCGGGCCAGCGCTGCCAGGCGAGTTGGAAGGCCCGCTCGACCGACTCGCGCGCCAGTTCGCGCCGCCCGGTGAGCACGTACGCCTGCCGGACGAGGCCCGGCGCGCAGAACGCGTAGAGCGCGTCGAAAGCCTGAGCGGGTGTCAGGGGTTCAGCGGCCGGTTCGGGTCTGGGTGGGGGGTGGGGATCCGGGTCGGTGTCGGCGAGGGGCAGGCGCTCGGTGTCGGCCGTGGGTCCGGCGCTTCGTACGGCGGTGGCGGCGGCCGCGGTGGTGACGGCGGCGGTCGTGGCGGCCGGCCGGGCGTCCTGGCGTACCTGCTGTGCCGGCTCGTCCTCGAGGGAGGCGAGCAGGTGCGCGTACGCCTCCGCCTGCCTGCCGTCGGGCGTCGTGCGACCGGTCTCCCACGCACGCACCGTCGACTTGGAGACGCCCGCCCGGGCCGCCAGCTGAGCCTGCGTCAGGGAGGCGGCCTCCCTGAGGCGTCGGCGCTCCTCGGGCGGGGGAAGCGGAGTTGCAGGGCTTTGTGTCACAGTTCGCCCTTTCGTACGAAAAAACACATAAGCACATATTGAGCGACACATCGGAGGTTCGCCTGTTACGCCGGGAAAGCGCGTGTCGTTGGGAGCATGGCCGACGTGACCCTGATGACCGACCGCCGAACTCCGCCGACTCCCCGGCTCTCCCGGATGCGCCGCCGGTCGCCCGGCCTCGCCGCCTGTCTCTTCAGCGGTGTGGTGGCGGCCGGGCTGGGACTGGGCTCGTTCGCCGTGCTGGTGATGGCGCTGTGGATCAGCTCGCCCTATCCCGACAGCGGGCCGGGCGGCGCGCTGCACGTGGCGGCGGCGCTCTGGCTGCTGGCGCACGGCGCGGAACTCGTCCGCACCGACACCCTGAGCGGTGTCCCCGCCCCCATGGGGCTCACCCCCATGCTGCTGCTCGCCCTGCCGGTGTGGCTGGTGCACCGGGCGGCCCGCGACGCGGTGGACGGGGCCTTCGCGGGGGACGGGCCGGCCCCTTTGGTCGCCGGGCGCACGGCATGGGCCGGAGTGGTGCTGGGCTATCTCGCCGTCGGTGCCGCCGCGTCGGCGTACGCGGCGGGGGGAGTGCTGCGCCCGGACTGGGAAGGGACCGCGGTGTGCGTGCCGCTCGTGACCATGGGCGCGGCGGGGGCGGGGGTGTGGACGGCGTACGGGCAGCCGCGTCGGCCGGTGGCCCGCCTGCTGCGACTGCTGGGGCCGCTGCGCCGGCCCCTGCTCGGTGCGCGGAACCGGGAGCGGCTCGCCGCGGCGGCGCGGGCGGCGACGGCCGGGGCCGCGGTGCTGGTCGGGGGCGGCGCCCTGCTGGTCGCGGTGTCACTGGTGTGGCACGGCCCGGCCGCCCGGGTGGCCTTCGCGCAGCTGACGGAGGGGTGGTCCGGGCGGTTCGCGGTACTGCTGCTGTGCCTCGCGCTGGTGCCGAACGCGGCGGTGTGGGGCGCGTCCTACGCCCTCGGGCCCGGGTTCGCGCTGGGCGCCGGGCACATGGCGGGGCCGCTCGCCTCCGGTCCGGTGCCTCTGCTGCCGCAGTTCCCGCTGCTCGCGGCGGTACCGGGTGCGGGCGCCATGACGCCGCTGCACTGGGCGGCGGCCGCGGTGCCGGTGGCGGCCGGGGTGACGGTCGGATGGTTCACGGGACGGGCGGCCGTGTGGGCCGGGACCGTGGGAGAGACCGGCGCCGGGCCATGGTCGCCTGGGCGGACGGTGGGGTGTGCCGGCATGGCGGCGGTGCTGTGCGGGGCCTGGTCGGCGTTGCTGGCGGGGCTGGCCGGCGGGCCGCTGGGGGTGGAGGCGCTCACCCGTTTCGGGCCGGTGTGGTGGCAGGTGGGCCTCGCGGCCCTGGCGTGGGTGGCCATCGTCGCCGCGCCGGTCGCGCTGGTGGTGCGGTGGTGGTGGTACCGGAGCAGGTCGGGCACGGAACCGGTGGCGACGTCGGCCACGAGGGGCGGGAAGCCGCTCATGGCGGGCGGGCCGCCGGCGGCGAAAGGGAAAAAGGACCCGGTCGCGCGGGCGGCACAGGACGCGAGGACGACGGCCGGCAGGGAACCGGGCGACACCGAGCCCGAACTGCTCCAGTTCCCCGCGTCGCGCGCGCCGTCCCCCGACCTTGGAGTCCCGGCCCCGGAATCCGCCGCCTCGGAAGCCCGGGCCCCGGAGACCTCCGCCGTCACGGAAGACCCGCACGACACCGGCACGACGGACGATGCGGAGGGAGACGGGGCGGAGAACCAGCACGACCAGGACGACCAGGACGACGACCAGGACGACACGGTCCTGGACGACGCGCCCGGCGCCTACGACACATACGACCCGGACGACACCTACGAGGCGTACGAACCCTTCCCCTTCAGTCCCCCGTCCCCCTGGCCCCATGACGACGCCGCCCGCGAGGCCCGCTGGGCGGCGTTGCGTGAGGTCTCCGCGAAGACGGAGGCACGGGAGCCGGCCGCTGCGCCTGAAGCCCTCGTCCCGACGGAAGCCCTCGTCCCGACCGAAGCCCGCCTTCCCGCCGGAACCCCCCACCTTCGGAAGGCCCCTGAGACCGAGGCACCCGTCGACCTCGCGAAGCCGCACTCCAAGAGGCGCTCCAAGAGTCCCGACGACCCGTCCGACCCGGGAACCGCCTAGGCGTTGGCCCCCAGCACATTGCGCAACTGCTCCGGCAGCAGCGTGCTGCACGCCTGCCGTGCCTCGTTCGTGAGGGCGTCGCTGGTGCATGTGTAGTAGTCGCGGTACACGAGCTGGGCCGTGAAGGCCGCGCCGACGAGCGCGATCGCCAGCGACGCCGTGACCAGACCGCTCACCGCCGCCGCGGTCTGCGGGCGGGCCGGCGGCGTGGTGGTGGCCGGGGCGTCCGGCGACGGCGTGCGCGGCTTGGTGCGCAGGGCGCTGATGCCCCAGTACAGCGCCAGCGCACCCAGCAGCAGCGCCACGTACGTCCAGCTGAACAGTGCGAAGAAGAAGGCCCACATGCCTCCGAGCAGCGCGTAGCGCGCCCGGCGCTGTGCGGGGTCCGTGGGGTCCCAGCGCATGCCCGGGGTCGGGCCGCCGGACCCCTCGGGGTTGCCGCCGGGCCGGTCGCCGAAGCCTCCGCCGGAGGAGCGGCCGGGCTGCCGGTCGCTCCACTGGCTGCCCCAGGCCGGACGCCTGCCGTTCCCTCGCGCGCCGTCCGGGCCCGAGGAGTCGCCGTTGTCGCCCGACGGCCGCCGAGGCTGCCAGGGCTGGTCGGGGGCGCCCTCCGGCGGCGGCGCGAACGGGTTGTCGTCCTGACCCGTACCGCCCTGCCGACCGCCGCCGGCGTCACCCGACGTCGCGTCGGGCGACGAGTTGGAGCGCTCCCGCAGCAGCACGCCGGCGCGCTCCCCTCGCTGCGCCGACTGCTGGGGGAGCGTGAGGAGTCGCGGGCTGCGGTCCGACATCAAGTGAGCGTCTTCCCTTTGTGAAAGCAACTGGAGTCAACTGGAAACAACTGGAAACAACAACTGGAAAACTCGGTACGGCTGGGTACAGCTGAGAACAACGGGCAACGAGTGGATCCGCTGGAACCGGACTCGACTGGATCCGGCTGTGGATCTGACCGGATCGTGACGGGAACCGCCCTCCCATGAACGCGTCGCACACCTCCCGCGTTCCCGAGACCGCCCTCCCAGACGCTACCTCCCGGCCACGCCCCCGTCCCGTGGGGGCCGTCCGGTGTGCCGGTATCGTTGCTGACGGTCGACCGCTTCGTAGGCTTCCCCGTATCCGGGGGGCCGAAGCATTCGTACGACCATACAAACGCTCCCCCCGAGAAAGGGCTCCACCGTGGCCGCCAAGCCCGTGGCCAGCAGCGCCAGGCGCATCGTCGTCCTGGTCTCCGGATCCGGCACCAATCTGCAGGCGCTGCTGGATGCGATCGCGACGGAGGGCGCCGAGGTGTACGGGGCCGAGATCGTGGCCGTCGGGGCCGACCGCGACGGCATCGAGGGCCTGGCGCGCGCCGAGCGGGCCGGGCTGCCCACGTTCGTGTGCCGGGTCAAGGACTTCGCCACCCGTGAGGCATGGGACGCCGCCCTCACCGACGCCGTCGCCGCGTACGAGCCCGATCTCGTCGTCTCCGCCGGGTTCATGAAGATCGTGGGCAAGGCGTTCCTGGCCCGGTACGGCGGGCGCTTCGTCAACACCCATCCCGCCCTGCTCCCCAGTTTTCCCGGCGCCCACGGCGTCCGTGACGCACTCGCGTACGGGGCCAAGGTCACCGGCTGCACCGTCCACTTCGTCGACGACGGCGTCGACACCGGGCCGATCATCGCTCAGGGAGTGGTGGAGGTCCGGGACGAGGACGACGAGAGCGCGTTGCACGAGCGCATCAAGGAAGTCGAGCGAAGGCTGCTCGTCGAGGTCGTGGGGCGGCTCGCCCGCCACGGCCATCGCATTGAGGGACGAAAGGTAGTTATCCAGTGACCGCCGAGAGCAACAAGCGGCCCCTTCGCCGGGCGCTCGTCAGCGTCTACGACAAGACGGGCCTCGAAGACCTCGCGCGCGGCCTGCACGAGGCGGGTGTCGCCCTCGTCTCCACCGGGTCCACCGCCGCCCGCATCGCCGCCGCCGGCGTCCCCGTCACCAAGGTCGAGGAGCTCACCGGATTCCCCGAGTGCCTGGACGGCCGGGTCAAGACGCTGCACCCGAGGGTGCACGCGGGCATCCTGGCCGACCTGCGCCTGGAGGACCACCGGCGGCAGCTCGAGGAGCTCGGTGTCGAGCCGTTCGACCTGGTCGTGGTCAACCTCTACCCGTTCCGTGAGACCGTCGCCTCCGGCGCGAGCCCCGACGAGTGCGTCGAGCAGATCGACATCGGCGGCCCCTCCATGGTGCGCGCGGCCGCCAAGAACCACCCGTCCGTGGCCGTCGTCACCAGCCCCGCCCGCTACGGCGACGTCCTGGCCGCGGTGAAGGACGGCGGCTTCGACCTCGCCGCCCGCAAGCGGCTCGCCGCGGAGGCGTTCCAGCACACGGCGGCGTACGACGTGGCGGTGGCCTCCTGGTTCGCGAGCGAGTACGCGCCGGTCGACGAGTCGCGGTTCCCGGACTTCCTCGGGGCCACCTGGGAGCGCAAGAACACCCTGCGCTACGGCGAGAACCCCCACCAGCCCGCCGCGCTCTACGTGGACGGCACGGGCGGCGGCCTGGCCGAGGCGGAGCAGCTGCACGGCAAGGAGATGTCGTACAACAACTACACGGACACGGACGCCGCCCGCCGTGCCGCGTACGACCACGACGAGCCGTGCGTCGCGATCATCAAGCACGCCAACCCGTGCGGCATCGCGATCGGCGCCGACGTCGCCGAGGCGCACCGCAAGGCGCACGCCTGCGACCCGCTGTCGGCCTTCGGCGGCGTGATCGCCGTCAACCGGCCGGTCAGCAAGGAGATGGCGGAGCAGGTCGCCGAGATCTTCACCGAGGTCATCGTCGCGCCTGGCTACGAGGACGGCGCGCTCGAAGCCCTCGCCAAGAAGAAGAACATCCGCGTGCTGCGCAGCCCCGAGGGCCCCGGCAGCCCCGTCGAGATCAAGCCCGTCGACGGCGGCGCCCTCCTCCAGGTCACCGACCGGCTCCAGGCCGACGGCGACGACCCGGCCGGCTGGACCCTCGCGACCGGTGAGGCACTCACCGCCGGGGAACTCGCCGAGCTGGCCTTCGCCTGGCGTGCGTGCCGGGCGGTCAAGTCCAACGCGATCCTGCTGGCCAAGGACGGCGCCTCGGTCGGCGTCGGCATGGGGCAGGTCAACCGGGTCGACTCCGCGAAGCTGGCGGTCGAGCGGGCCGGTGTCGAGCGGGCGCGGGGTTCCTACGCGGCCTCCGACGCCTTCTTCCCGTTCCCCGACGGGCTGGAGATCCTCACGGAGGCGGGCGTCAAGGCCGTGGTGCAGCCGGGCGGTTCGGTCCGCGACGAGCAGGTCGTCGAGGCCGCGCGGAAGGCGGGCGTGACGATGTACTTCACGGGAACGCGCCACTTCTTCCACTGAGCGGCACTGGTCGGGGTTCCCGTGCCGAGGCACGGGTGACGCACCGGGCCGTGTCTCCCTGCACATGGGGTGAGACACGGCCCCTCGGGTTCTGCCGGGCATCGTGCGGTCGCGAAGGGATCAGTAACGCGGACGGGCGAACCAGGCCGTGCCGCTGGGGACGACCGGCGCGGCAGTGATGACAGCGCCGAACGCGACCCACAGCAGCGGGAAGATCGTGGCCGAGGCCATTCCGGAGTCCAGACCGACGAAGAGGCCGATCAGGCCGAGGATGGTGCCCAGCGCGCCGTAGACCACCGTGGTGATGCGGATACCCTGACCGCCCTTGCCGAACTTGACGCCCAGCGTGATCGACAGCGCGGCCAGGGACAGTGCGACCAGGGCCACGAACACCAGCAGGCCCGCCGCCATGTCGCCGCCCTCGCCGAACGTGAACGGGCTGTCGGAGGTCGTGGACAGTTCGTCCGCGGTGTCGGTGATGTCGTTGACGAAGGCAGCGACATACAGCCAGATGATGCCCCCCAGGATCTGTACCGCCGAGATGATGAAAAGGAACACCCGGGCAGTGACCAGCAGGCCCGGCATGGACTGCGGCGCCATCATGTTGGACCCGGGGTAGCCGGGGTAGCCGGCGGGTGGGGCCTGCGGGTAGCCGTGACCGGGGGCGGGCTGCTGGGGGTAGCCGTAGCCCGGCTGCTGACCCTGCGGCGCGCCGTAGGGGTTGTTCGGGTCGCCGAAACTCATGGCGGTCTTTCCTCCGTTGCCTGGTGTGCGGGGACGACGCGCGGCGGATACGGAGGAAGGTTGCTACAGATGCGGTGCGTCCCCCCGGTACTGCCCGCGACACTGTGCTCACAATCGTTCTTCAGCCGTGGGCCGGTTGTCCAGCCGCATTCCCTATGTGTTGTGCAAGTGCAACATCGTCGATCATGGGCGGATACGCCGGGACCGGGGCTCTCGCCGCCCCTCACGACCCGGATTGGAACAGGGGGGCGGTCATCCGGGAGGATGGGGCCATGACCGCCCAGATTCTCGATGGCAAGGCCACCGCAGCCGAGATCAAGTCCGATCTGACCGCCCGCGTGGCGGCGCTGAGGGAGAAGGGCGTCACGCCCGGCCTCGGCACGATCCTGGTCGGGGACGACCCCGGCAGCCAGAAGTACGTCGCGGGCAAGCACCGTGACTGCGCGCAGGTCGGTATCGCCTCCATCCAGCGTGAGCTGCCGGCCACGGCGACGCAGGAGGAGATCGAGGCGGTCGTACGGGAACTCAACGAGGACCCGGCGTGCACCGGTTACATCGTGCAGCTGCCGCTTCCCAAGGGCATCGACGAGAACCGCGTCCTCGAACTCATGGACCCGGACAAGGACGCGGACGGGCTGCACCCCATGAACCTGGGCCGGCTGGTCCTGAACGAGCCCGCGCCGCTGCCCTGCACCCCCAACGGCGTGCTGACCCTGCTGCGCCGCCACGGCGTGGAGATCAAGGGCGCGGAGGTCGTGGTCGTCGGCCGCGGTGTGACGATCGGCCGGCCGATGCCGCTGCTGCTCACCCGGCGCAGCGAGAACGCGACGGTGACGCAGTGCCACACCGGCACGCGTGACCTCTCCGCCCACCTGAGGCGCGCCGACATCATCGTCGCCGCCGCCGGGTCCGCCCACCTCGTCCGGCCCGAGGACGTCAAGCCGGGGGCGGCCGTCCTCGACGTCGGCGTCTCGCGCAGCGCCGAGGGCAAGATCGTCGGGGATGTCCACCCGGGCGTCGCGGAGGTCGCCGGCTGGATCTCCCCGAACCCCGGCGGTGTCGGTCCCATGACCCGGGCCCAGCTGCTCGTCAACGTGGTCGAGGCGGCGGAACGCAGTGTCGCCTGAGTCGCCCGAGGAAACCGGGACCACCGAGCGGCAGGGGACCGCGGCACCGGGCGGTGATGCCGCGGTGGACGACGCCAGGTCGGCCACCGGCGTGCCGCACAGCGGTGTGTCGCTCGACGACGGATCGCCGAACGGCGTGTCCCGCAACGGCTTCGCGCCGCTCGGTGACCGCTCGCCGAACGGCGTGTCCCGCAACGGTTCCGCGCCGGACGCGGGCGGCGCGGACGAGGCCGTCCAGGACGCCGAGCTCGCCGTGCGGGACGCGATCAGTGTCGTGGACGAGGAGGGGACGCCCCGACGGGCCACCCGCCGCTTCCCCCTGTTCACCAAGGACACCGCGCGGCCCGAGGGCGGCGGCCGGGCGGCGGGCGGTGACGCGCCCGCGCCGGCGCGGCAGTGGCCGATGCTCGCCGTGCTGGGCCTCGTCGGTCTCGGCCTGCTGCTGACGGCGTTCGACGCGTTCCGGATCGGCACCCTGCTGGTCGGCGTCGCGCTGGTCGGCGGTGCCGTGATGCGCTGGGTGCTGCCGGGCGTCGGCATGCTCGCGGTGCGTTCGCGCTTCACGGACATCGCCACCTACGGCGTCCTCGGCCTGACGATCGTCCTGCTGGCGCTGATGGCCCAGCCGAACCCCTTGCTGGAAGTCCCGTTCCTCAAGGACACCCTGCACTTCACCGTGCGCAGTTAGCCGCGCCGGACCACCCGTCAGGAACGGCGGCCCATCCCCTCCCCCGAGGCGGGACGGGCCGCCGCCGCAACCAAACTCCCGCACGACGAAGGGCCTGTTCAACGGCTGTCCGTGCGCTGTGGCACGGAAGTGACCGTTCCGCTACGGTTTCCGGGCTCCGCGACGGCCAAGGCCGGTGGTGTCTGGGTGCGTCGGCCACCCCTGAGGCGTCGGAGGTCTCCGGTGTGTGCCCGTTGTGTCGATGTATTGACAGGTTCGGGAAGCCGGTTCAAGGCGCCGCACATCGGGGCTAATCTGCCCGATCGGGGATGGTCCGGGACGTCCCGCGCGTGCCGCGGCACACTCGGGGGGAAGCAGGGGGAAGCGATGCCTCGTTGGAAAGCCCTGCCGGAGGAACTCGATCCGCAGATCAGGGAGTTCGCCGAACAGCTGAGGCGGCTCGTGGACCGCGGCGGCATGAGCGTGTCCGTACTGTCCGACCGCACCGGATACAGCAGGACGTCCTGGGAGCGCTATCTCAACGGCCGACTGCTCGCCCCCAAGGGCGCGGTGGTCGCGCTGGCCGAGGTCACCGGCACCGACCCGGTCCATCTGACCACGATGTGGGAGCTCGCCGAACGCGCCTGGAGCCGCTCGGAGATGCGTCACGACATGACCATGGAGGCGCTCCGGATCGCGCAGGCGCGCGCGGCGCTCGGCGAGTTCGGCGCGCCCCCGGGCGCCGCCGGGGGCAGGAGGTTCCGCGGGGGCGCCGGTGCGACGGCCGCTCCGGGCGTCGCGGGCCCGGGGGGCGTCCCACCGACGGTGCCGGCCCAGCCGACGGCGGCCGACGCGGACGCCCGTGACGCCGGTTCCCGGCCGGACGCCAACTCGTGGGGGGTCGTCGGACACAGGGGAACGGCCCGTGCGGGCGGCCGCGGAGGCGCCGGTACGGGGACTGCCCCGGCGTCGGCCGGACGGGCACTCGCCGCGGGCGCTCCGGCACCGGCCCCGCCGGGCGGCCCCGGCGGCGGTGCGGGCAGGCGGCGGCTCGCGATGTTCCTCGCGGGCGCCGCCGTCGTGGTCGTCGCCGCCGGTGCCGTCCACTACGTCGGCAAAGACGACGACGGCAGGAAGAAGACCACGGGCGCGTCCCCGGCCCTGTCCCCGTCCGCCAGCACCGATGCCGACCTACCGCCGGGAGTGAAGTGCGCCGGCGACAGTTGCACCGGCAAGGATGCCGAGGCCATGGGGTGCGGCGGCGACCTCGTCACCACCGTCCGGTCGGCGACCGTCGGCGCCACCGTCGTCGAGGTCCGCTACAGCGAGGTCTGCGGTGCGGTGTGGGGCCGTGTCACCCAGGCCGTGCGGGGCGACGAGGTCCAGGTGAGCGTGGGCGACAGGAGACTCAACGGCTCCATCACGGATCTCGGCGACACCCTCGCGTACACCCCGATGATCGCGGTGAGGGACGCCGACGAGGCCACCGCGTGCGCGAGACTCGCGTCGGGGGAGCGGGGCTGCACGCAGTAGGACGACCGGCGGGACGCCACGACGCTGGGGTGCCTCGAAGCTTGGGGCGCGACGAAGCGGGGGCGCCTCGCAGCTCGGGACGCGACGAAGCGTGGGCCCTCGCAGCCGGGAAGCATCGCAGCCGGGGAGCCTCGAAGCAGGAAAAGCCACGGAGCGGAGGCGCGACAGGGCAGGGAAGGGCCGCGAGGCGAGGAGGGGTCGCCTAGCGAGGGGGGCCGCGAGGCGGGGATGGGCCACGAGGTGAGGAAGTGCCACGAAGCGGGGCCTCGACGCAGGGCCTCGATGCGGGGGCTCCTCGAAAGGGCCCGCGGAAAAAGAACGCCGCCCTTACGCATGCGATCCCCGATCCCGGGCACGCGCACAGTACCCCCACGGGAGTCCGGCAACGGAACCCCCACCGGCGGCCGCCCCGTCTCTTCTCTCCCGGACGGGCGGCCGCCGTCTTTTCCGAGCGTCACCCGGGTCTTTCGGGGGCTCTGTGGGCCGGGCCACACCGACCCGGACGCCCGGGGTGCCGGAGGCGCGATAGCCTGACCGCTGGATCGATCTCTTGATGCCAAGAGATCGATCAAAAAGCCGGGGCAGGGACGCCCCACCGCCAGCTGTCATACGGAGAACGCCATGACCCGCACTCCCGTGAACGTCACCGTCACCGGCGCGGCCGGCCAGATCGGTTACGCCCTGCTCTTCCGCATCGCCTCCGGCCAGCTGCTCGGCGCGGACGTGCCGGTCAAGCTCCGCCTTCTCGAGATCACCCCGGCGCTCAAGGCCGCCGAGGGCACCGCGATGGAGCTGGACGACTGCGCGTTCCCGCTCCTCCAGGGCATCGAGATCAGCGACGACCCGAACGTGGCGTTCGACGGCGCCAACGTCGCCCTCCTCGTGGGCGCCCGCCCGCGCACCAAGGGCATGGAGCGCGGTGACCTCCTGGAGGCCAACGGCGGCATCTTCAAGCCGCAGGGCCAGGCCATCAACGCGCACGCCGCCGACGACATCAGGGTCCTGGTCGTGGGTAACCCGGCCAACACCAACGCCCTGATCGCGCAGGCCGCCGCCCCGGACGTACCGGCGGAGCGCTTCACCGCGATGACCCGCCTGGACCACAACCGCGCGCTGACCCAGCTGGCGAAGAAGACGGGCACGCCGGTCTCCGAGATCAAGAAGCTGACGATCTGGGGCAACCACTCCGCCACCCAGTACCCCGACATCTTCCACGCCACGGTCGCCGGCAAGAACGCCGCCGAGGTCGTGAACGACGAGAAGTGGCTGGCCGAGGACTTCATCCCGACCGTCGCCAAGCGCGGTGCCGCCATCATCGAGGCGCGCGGCGCCTCCTCGGCCGCGTCCGCCGCCAACGCCGCCATCGACCACGTCCACACCTGGGTCAACGGCACGCCCGAGGGCGACTGGGTCTCCATGGGCATCCCGTCGGACGGCTCCTACGGCGTCCCCGAGGGCCTGATCTCCTCGTTCCCGGTCACCGTCAAGGACGGCAAGTACGAGATCGTCCAGGGCCTGGACATCAACGAGTTCTCGCGCGCCCGCATCGACGCCTCCGTCAAGGAGCTGGCGGAGGAGCGCGAGGCGGTCCGCGGCCTCGGCCTCATCTGACCTGCGGCGACACAGCCGTACGACCCCCGGTCCGCCGCCACGGACCGGGGGTCGTCGTACTCGCGCTGCGCCCGGCGGCGTCGCCGACGAGGCTCAGAAGGTGCTCAACTCCCTGGCCCGGCAAGCGGATCAGCGGCGAGGATGGCCAGATGTTCGGACGGAGCAAGCACCCGGAAGCCGAGATCCTCTTCGTGCGCGACGCCGATGCCGCGGTGGCGGCACTGCGCCGCGCCCTGGCCGAGGCGGGGCCGGAGGAACGGCCGGGCCTGGAGCGGGCCGTCGCACTGGCGGAGCAGGTCGCCGCGGCCACCGACGACGAGGCAAGGGCCCGTTGGGTGCGCGAGCGGCTGGACGCCGTCGGGTACGAGGGGCCGACCGACTCGGTCGCGGCGATCAAGCACCTGCGCGAGGCGGCCCCCGGCCTCAGCCTCCTGAGCGCCGCGCAGCTGGCCAAGTCCGCTTCGGCGAAGGACGCGTAGGTGCTGTCGGCCGGGTCACGCGTGCTTCGGTGAGGGACGCGTAGGTGCCGTCGGCTGGGTCACGCCTGCTTCGGCGAAGGACGCGTAGGCGCCGTCGGCCGGGTCAGGCGGTCCGGCCGAGCCGCTTCTCGAACCAGTGGCCGGCGTAGACGTGCTCGGCGTACGCCGGGATCTCGGTGTAGCCGGCCGCCCGGTACATCGTCCGCGCCTCCGTGAGCACGGAGTGCGTGTCCAGCCGTACCGTGCCGAAGCCGCGCTCGGCCGCCTCGCGCTCCAGTTCCGCCAGGATGCGGCGGGCGAGCCCCAGGCGCCGCGCGTCCCGGTGCACCCACACGTGCTTGATCTCGCCCGCATCGGGCGTCAGCCGCCGCAGCCCGCCGCAGCCGACCGGGCGGCCGTCCTCGTACGCCACGAGGAAGGCCCCCGAGTCGCCGGACACCTCTTCCGGGCCCACGAGGTCGGTGGCGTCGAAGCCCTCGGGGAACCGTTCGTCCAGTTCCGCGGCATAGGCGGCGAGGGTGGCGCGGGCGTCCGGGGACGCGCCGTCGACGCGTTCGACGGTGATGGCGGCCAGCCGCAGCAGCCGTTCCGTGCTCGTCATCGCCTCCGCGAGCCGGGCGCGCTGGGCCGGGGTGAGGCCGTCGAGCATGCCGTGGACCAGGGAGTCGGCCCGGCGGTTCTGTTCCTCGACCTCGACGCGGCCGGCCGGGGTGAGCTCGATCATGCGCAGCCGGTTGTCGCCGGTGTGGACGCTCAGCCGGACCATGCCCTGCGCCTGGAGCGCCTTCGCCATCCGGCTCAGATAACCGGCGTCCAGGCCGAGCCGGGCGCGCAGTTCACGCAGCGGAACGCCGTCGCCGATCTCGAAGAGCAGACGGGCCTCGCCCAGGGGGCGGTTCTGGCCGAGGTAGTGGTCGTCGAGGGCGCCGATGCGGCGGGTGAAGTAGCGGTTGAAGCGGCGGAAAGCCGCGACCTGCTCCGAGACTGCCTCCATTTCTTTGACTTTAGTCAAAGGATTGCGGCAGGTCCATGGGATCGGTGTATTGATTTCTTGCTCTATGTCCGGATTGTCAGTGAGGCGGCACACTTTCGGCGATCGATTGCGCATGCCTGAAAGGGGTACGGGCAGGCGCTCACACACTCCTGAACAGGAACGGAAGGCAAGACCGAGCATGTCGGACAGAGCGGAGAGCCAGGTGCCCCAGGCGCGCGACACGATCCACGTGGCAGGACAGTGGCGACCCGCCACGTCCGGCGCCACGCGCGAGATCCTCGACCCCGTGGACGCCCTGCCGTTCGCCGTGGTCGCCGAAGGGGACGAGAAGGACGCGGACCTGGCCGTCGCGGCGGCCCGCGACGCCTTCGACGGTGGGCAGGGCGAGTGGCCCCGCACCCCCGTCGCCGAGCGCGCCGCCGTGCTGCGCCGCGTCGCGGACCTGCTGCTCCGCGACCGCGAGGAACTCGGCCTGCTGGAGAGCCGGGACGCCGGCAAGACCCTCGAGGAGGGCCGGGTCGACATCGACTGCGTGGCCGACGCCTTCCGCTACTTCGCCGACCTCGTGGCCGGTGAGGGTGCCGGCCGGGTCGTCGACGCGGGCTCGCCCGACATCCACAGCGTCGTCGTGCACGAACCGGTCGGCGTCTGCGCGCT
Source organism: Streptomyces sp. NPDC002309 (assembly GCF_053593375.1). NCBI lineage: Bacteria > Bacillati > Actinomycetota > Actinomycetes > Kitasatosporales > Streptomycetaceae > Streptomyces > Streptomyces sp. NPDC002309. The sequence goes on from NZ_JBSFCI010000012.1 coordinate 97,668, forward strand.
GATCACGCCCTGGAACTACCCGCTGCTGCAGGCCAGTTGGAAGATCGCGCCCGCGCTCGCGGCCGGCGACACCTTCGTGGTCAAGCCGAGCGAGGTCACGCCGATGACGACCGTCGCCCTGATCGACCTGCTGACCGAGGCCGGGCTGCCCGCCGGGGTCGCGAACATCGTCACCGGCCCCGGTCACACCGTCGGCGCCCGCCTCGCCGAGCACCCCGACGTCGACCTGGTCTCCTTCACCGGCGGACTGGTCAGCGGCACGAAGGTCGCCGCGGCCGCCGCGCCCACCGTCAAGAAGGTCGCCCTCGAACTCGGCGGCAAGAACCCCAACGTCGTCTTCGCCGACGCCTGCGCCACCGACGAGGACTTCGACACCGCCGTCGATCAGGCCCTCAACGCCGCGTTCATCCACAGCGGCCAGGTCTGCTCCGCCGGCGCGCGCCTGATCATCGAGGAGTCGGTCAGGGAGCGCTTCGTCGCCGAACTCGCCCGGCGCGCCGCGAAGATCCGCCTCGGCCGCGGCACCGGCTCCGGCGTCGAGTGCGGCCCCCTCGTCTCCGAGCAGCAGCGCGCCAAGGTGGAGTCGTACGTCGCCTCCGCGCTGGCGGAGGGAGCGGTGCTGCGCAGCGGCGGCAAGCGTCCGGAGCCCGGCGAATCCCGGCCCGCGAACGGCTACTTCTACGAGCCGACGGTGCTCGACCAGTGCCACCGCGAGATGAAGGTCGTCCGCGAGGAGGTCTTCGGACCCGTCCTGACGGTGGAGACCTTCCGCACGGAGGAGGAGGCCGTCGCGCTCGCCAACGACACCGAGTACGGGCTCGCGGGCGCCGTCTGGACCGCCGACGCGGGGCGGGCCCGCCGGGTCGCGGGGCGGCTGCGGCACGGCACGGTCTGGATCAACGACTTCCACCCCTACCTCCCGCAGGCGGAGTGGGGAGGCTTCGGCAAGAGCGGCGTCGGCCGTGAACTCGGACCCGCCGGGCTCGCCGAGTACCGCGAGAGCAAGCACGTCTACCAGAACCTCGCGCCGAAGCCGGTGCGCTGGTTCGCGGGCTGAGCCCCGCACCCGTCACCACCGGTTCGCGGGCCCGGCCCGCTCCCGTCCCCACCCCCCACCGGAAAACCGGAGTCCGACCCCATGCCCGAGAACACCCATATCTACGACTACGTCGTCATAGGCGGCGGGACGGCCGGCTCCGTCATCGCCTCCCGCCTCACCGAGAACCCCGACGTCACCGTCGCCGTCATCGAGGGCGGCCCGAGCGACGTCGGCCGCGAGGACGTCCTCACCCTGCGCTGCTGGATGGGCCTGCTCGGCGGCGAACTCGACTACGACTACCCCACCACCGAGCAGCCACGCGGCAACTCCCACATCCGGCACAGCCGCGCCCGCGTGCTGGGCGGCTGCTCCTCCCACAACACCCTCATCGCCTTCAAACCGCTGCCCTCCGACTGGGACGAGTGGGAGGCGGCCGGCGCCGAGGGCTGGGGCGCCGTGCAGATGGAGGCGTACTACGCCCGGCTCAAGAACAACGTCGTCCCGGTCGACGAGAAGGACCGCAACGCCATCGCCCGCGACTTCGTCGACGCAGCCGAGGCCGCTCTGGGGGTGCCCCGTGTCGAGGGCTTCAACAGGAAGCCGTTCACCGAGGGCGCCGGCTTCTTCGACCTCGCCTACCACCCCGAGGACAACAAGCGCTCCTCCGCCTCCGTGGCGTACCTCCACCCGGTCATGGACGAGCGGCCCAACCTGACGATCCTGCTGGAGACCTGGGCGTACCGGCTGGAGCTGGACGGCACCCGCGCCGAGGGCGTCCACGTCCGCACCAAGGACGGCGAGGAGATCCTCGTACGCGCCCGCGACGAGGTCGTGCTGTGCGCGGGCGCCGTCGACTCGCCCCGGCTGCTGCTGCACTCCGGTATCGGCCCGAAGGCCGACCTGGAGGCGCTCGGCATACCCGTGGCGCTCGACCTGCCGGGCGTCGGCGAGAACCTCCTCGACCACCCCGAGTCGGTGATCGTCTGGGAGACCGACGGGCCGATCCCGGAGAACTCCGCGATGGACTCCGACGCGGGCCTGTTCGTGCGCCGCGACCCCGAACACGCGGGCCCCGACCTGATGTTCCACTTCTACCAGATCCCCTTCACGGACAACCCGGAGCGCCTGGGCTACGAACGCCCGCCGCACGGCGTCTCGATGACCCCGAACATCCCCAAGCCGAAGAGCCGGGGGCGGCTGTACCTGAAGAGCGCCGACCCCGCCGAGAAGCCCGCGCTCGACTTCCGCTACTTCACCGACGAGGACGACTACGACGGCCGCACCCTCGTCGACGGCATCCGTATCGCCCGCGAGATCGCGAGGACCGAGCCGCTGGCGGGCTGGCTGAAGCGCGAGGTGTGCCCCGGCCCGGACGTCACGAGCGACGAGGCGCTCGGCGAGTACGCCCGCAAGGTCGCGCACACCGTGTACCACCCGGCCGGCACCTGCCGGATGGGCGCCGCCACCGACGAACTGGCCGTGGTGGATCCGGAGTTGCGGGTCAGGGGGCTGGAGGGCATCCGGATCGCGGACGCGTCCGTGTTCCCGACGATGACCGCCGTGAACCCGATGATCGGAGTGCTGATGGTCGGCGAACGGGCCGTGGAACTGATCGGAGGGAGTGCGTGATGACCCACGCCACTGTGAACGAGGCCGCCGTCGGCACCACCGGGGCGGACGCCCCCGTGTTCTCGGTGGACGGGCTGTGGAAGGTCTTCGGCGCGAAGGCCGAACGAGTGCCCGCCGACCCCGAACTGACCGCCCTGCCCGCCGACGAGCTGCGGGCCCGCACCGGCTGCACGGCCGCCGTCCGCGACGTCTCCTTCGACGTGCGCAGGGGCGAGGTCTTCGTCGTCATGGGCCTGTCCGGCTCCGGCAAGTCCACCCTGGTGCGCTGTCTGACCCGGCTGATCGAGCCCACGGCCGGGACCATCGCCATCGACGGCGAGGACGTCCGCGCCATGGACAAGGCCCGGCTGCGCGCACTGCGCCGGCACCGCGCCGCGATGGTCTTCCAGCACTTCGGGCTGCTCCCGCACCGCACCGTCCTCGACAACGTCGCCTACGGCCTGGAGATCCAGGGCATGGGCAGGGCGGAGCGGTGCGAGAAGGCCGCGGAGGTCGTCGCCAAGGTGGGCCTCGCCGGAATGGAGCAGCGCAGACCCGCGCAGCTCTCGGGCGGCCAGCAGCAGCGGGTCGGCCTCGCGCGTGCGCTGGCCGTCGACCCGGAGGTGCTGCTCTTCGACGAGCCGTTCAGCGCTCTCGACCCGCTGATCCGGCGGGAGATGCAGGAGGAGGTCGTCCGGCTGCATCGCGAGGAGGGCCGCACCATGGTCTTCATCACCCATGACCTCAACGAGGCGCTCAAGCTCGGTGACCGGATCGCCCTGATGCGCGACGGCCGGATCGTCCAGCTCGGCACCCCCGAGGAGATCGTCGGCTCGCCCGCCGACGACTACGTCCGCGAGTTCGTCCGCGACGTGCCCCGCGAACAGGTCATGACCGTCCGCACCGCCATGCGGCCCGCGTCCGCGCAGGAGGCGGGGGCCGGACCGGCGGTGGCCCCGACGGCGACGGTGTCCGAGGCCATCGAGGCGGTCGCGCGCAGCGGCGGACCGGTCCGCGTGGTGGACCGGGGCCGCTGCCTCGGGGTCGTCGACCACGAGCGGCTGCTGGGCGTCGTGGCGGGCACGGAGCCCCGTACGGTTCCGGGACCCGGTGCGGAGCCCGAGGCGGTCTCGGGACCCGGTGCGGAGCCCCGTACGGCCTCGGGACCCGGCAAGGGGGTGGCTTGATGGCCACGGTCACCGCTTCGCCTCCCCGTGCCGTACCCGCCCTGCTGAAGAACCGCGTCGTCGTCAAACTCGCCCTGCTGGCACTGGCCGCCGCGATCCTCGTGCCGCCGGCGGCCGCCCGCTGGGCGAGCGGGAGCTGGCCCGACGCACTCACCGTCGATCTGACCGGGCCGCTGACCGGCGCCAGTGACTGGATCATCGACAACCGGGACAGCCACCCCCTGTTCCTCTACTTCTTCGGCCACGTCAGCAACGCGGTCGTCCTGTCCGTGCGCGCCGTCTACCTCGGCCTGCTCGCCATCGGCTGGGTGGGCGTCGGCGCGCTCGGCGCCTTCCTGGCCTGGCGCGTCGCCGGGGTGCGGCTCGCGCTCGGAACGGCCGCCGCGTTCCTGGCCTGCGGCCTGCTCGGCATGTGGGTGCCGACCATGCAGACGCTGGCCCTGATGGTCGTCGCGGTGCTGGCGTCGGTCGTCGTCGGCGCCCTGCTCGGCCTGGCCGCCGGACTGTCCGACCGCATGGACCGCGCCCTGCGCCCGCTGCTGGACACCATGCAGGTGCTCCCGGCGTTCGCCTATCTGCTCCCCGTCGTCCTGGTCTTCGGCATCGGCGTCCCCGCCGCCGTCCTGGCCACCGTCGTCTACGCCGCCCCGCCCATGGCCCGCCTCACCGCCCTCGGCCTGCGCGGCGCCGACAAGGGCGTGCTGGAGGCGGTCGAGTCGCTCGGCGCCACCGCGCGCCAGCGCCTGCTGACCGCCCGCATCCCACTGGCCCGCAAGGAACTCCTGCTCGGCCTCAACCAGACGATCATGATGGCCCTGTCCATGGCCGTCATCGCCTCCGTGATCGGCGCCGGCGGTCTCGGCGACCGCGTCTACCAGGCGCTGGCCTCGGTCGACGTCGGCGCGGCCCTCGCCGCGGGCATCCCGATCGTGCTCCTGGCCGTCGTGCTGGACCGCGTCACCGCGGCCGCGGGCAGCGGCACCGGCGAACGCCCACGCGGCGGATGGCCCTACGTCCTGGCCGCCGCCGTGGCCGCCGCGGTCGCCGCCCGCCTGCTGGGCCGTGCCGACTGGCCCGAGGCCTGGACCCTGGACATCGCCGAGCCGGTCAACCGCGCCGTCGACTGGATGACCGCCCATCTGTACTCGGGTGTCCCGGTCGTCGGCGGCACCGCCGACTGGGCCGGCCGCTTCACGACCTGGGTGCTGGACCCGCTGCGCGACGGCCTGCAATGGCTGCCGTGGTGGTCCGTGCTGCTCGTCGTGGCCGCCCTGGCCTGGCTGATCGGCACCTGGCGCACCGCGCTGACCGCCGTCCTCGCCATGGCGGCGATCGGCGTGCTCGGCGTCTGGGAGCCGTCGCTCGACACCCTCTCCCAGGTCCTCGCCGCCGTCGCCGTCACCCTCGTCCTGGGCTTCGCGACCGGTGTCGCGGCCGCCCGCAGCGCACGCTTCGAGCGTGCCCTGCGCCCGGTCCTCGACGTCTGCCAGACGATGCCGCAGTTCGTGTACCTGATCCCCGTCGTCGCGCTGTTCGGTGTCGGCCGCGCCCCGGCGGTGGCCGCGGCCGTCGTCTACGCGCTGCCCGCCGTCGTGCGCATCACCGCCCAGGGCCTGCGGCAGGTCGACCCCGCCGCGCTGGAGTCGGCCCGCTCGCTCGGCGCGACCGGCGGACAGCAGCTCCGCCAGGTCCAGCTCCCGCTCGCCCGCCCGGCCCTGCTGCTCGCGGTCAACCAGGGTGTCGTGCTCGTCCTCGCCGTCGTCATCATCGGCGGCCTGGTCGGCGGCGGAGCACTCGGCTACGACGTCGTCCTCGGCCTCGCGCAGGGCGACCTCGCGACCGGTCTGGTGGCCGGCGGCGCGATCGTCTGCCTCGGACTGATGCTCGACCGGGTGACACAGCCGACGGAACGCCGTGCGAGGAAGGGAGCCTGACATGCGCACACGTACGAACGTCGTCGCGGCGGCGGGGCTGCTCGCCCTGACCACCGGCTGCGGCGCCGCCGACATGACCGAGCAGGCCTCGCCCTTCGCGAACGCGCGGGGCACCAAGAGCCTCACCCTGTCCGTGCAGTCCTGGGTGGGCGCGCAGGCGAACGTCGCCGTCGCCCGGTATCTGCTCGAACGCGAACTCGGCTACCGCGTCGACACCGTCCAGATCGACGAGGTCCCCGCCTGGGACGCTCTCAGCCAGGGCCGCGTCGACGCGCTTCTGGAGGACTGGGGACACCCTGAGGAGGAGCAGCGGTACGTCAAGGACAAGAAGACGATCGTGGGCGCCGGCGACCTCGGGGTGACCGGGCACATCGGCTGGTACGTCCCGACCTACTTCGCCGAGCGGCACCCCGACGTCACCGACTGGAAGAACCTGAACAAGTACGCCGACCGGTTCCGCACCCCGGAGAGCGGCGGCAAGGGTCAGCTGATGGACGGCTCGCCCTCCTACATCACCAACGACAAGGCGCTGGTGCAGAACCTGGACCTGGACTACCAGGTGGTGTTCGCCGGTTCCGAGGCCGCGCAGATCACGCAGATCAAGCAGTTCGCCAAGGAGAAGAAGCCCTTCCTGACGTACTGGTACTCACCGCAGTGGCTCTTCCAGAAGGTCCCGATGACCGAGGTGAAACTGCCCGCCTACAAGGAGGGCTGCGACGCGGACCCGGCGAAGGTGGCCTGCGCCTATCCGCACACACCGCTGCAGAAGTATCTGAACGCCGACTTCGCGAAGGACGGCGGGGCGGCGGCCCGGTTCCTGAAGAAGTTCCAGTGGACCACCGAGGACCAGAACGAGGTCTCCCTGATGATCGCCGAGCAGAAGCTCAGCCCCGAGGAGGCGGCCGAGAAGTGGGTGGACAGCCACGAGTCCACGTGGAAGCGGTGGCTGTCCTGACGGTCATGGCTGTCCTGACGGTCATGGCCGTTCGGTCGGCTCGGCCGGGCCTCCTGGCCGTGTGAGCCCGGCCGGGTGACTTGATTTCATGACCTCTGCCGCGATCCGGCGCAACGCCTCGGCGGCCCGGCGCTGAAGTCCCGGCCCGAAGGTGATCCGCGTCGCCCCTCGCTCGCCCAGCTCGGCGAGCGAGGGGCCCGCCGAGTCGTCCAGACGGGCGAACACGTTGATCGGTCCCTCGATCCCGGCCCGCAGCAGCGGCAGCACCTCGGGGGGCGCGCAGATCGGATACACGCAGTCGGCGCCCGCCGCCACGTACAACGCGGCCCGCTCGATGGTTCGTTCGGGATCGCCGACCCCTTGCAGGTATGTGTCGATCCGCGCGTTGACGAACAGCCGGTCGCCCGCCGCCGCGCGTACCTCGGCCAGCAACTCGGCCTGCTCGCGCGGGTCCTTGAGGACGCCCTCGCCGGAGTCCTCGAGATTGCACCCGACGGCCCCGGCCTCCAACAGCCGCTCTACCAGTTCCTTGGGCGCGATCCCGTACCCGCCCTCGACGTCCGCCGACACGGGCACGTCCACGGCCCGCGTGATCCGGGCGACCGCGGCGAACATCTCGTCCGCCGGCGTCCGCCCGTCCTCGTACCCGAGCGAGGCGGCGACCCCCGCGCTGGGCGTCGCGAGCGCGGGGAAACCCGCGTCCACGAAGGCCCGGGCACTGGCCGCGTCCCACGGGCCAGGGAGGATCAGGGGTTCGGCCGGGTCGGGCCGACGGTGCAGCGCGCGAAACGTCTCTGTCTTCGTCACCTCTCCACACTGCCCTCCGGGCGGCCCCCACTCACCACCAGCCGAGTCACCACCAGCCGAGTCACCACCAGTCGCGCGCAGCAGCGGCCGGGCGTACGCCACCTCCCTGCGGCGAACCGGTCATGGTGGAAGGCGCGGGTCGTCAGCGTCACCCGCTCCAGCTGCGCCTTGGCCGCGTCGATCAACCTCCGATTGCCGTGCCCGAAGTGGAGCGCCGAACAACCGGCCGGCGGATCCAGTTGGCGTCGACCCTCCGCCTCCGCCTCCGTCATCCAGGCACCGTCGGCCGTGGCGACGACCACCGGCAGCGGGCCGCAGGTGTGCGCGCTGTGCGCCTCGGATCCGGCGACATGGCTTTTCCGTGGGCTCCACGGTGGCTCCCGAACATGAGGCTGAACCCTCTTCCCGTCGTCGCTCGCATGGTGGACCGGGAACGTGGATCTTCCGGCGCTCCCGGTAGGCTGGCCACGGGCCGTGACTGGCGCGCTGGGATGGGATCGACCATCGGGGAGCGGCCTTCGAGCAGTGATCGAGTGCCGTGCGCCTGGGCCGAACCGTGAACCGTGACCGCTGTACGCCACGCCGCCCGGAGGCCGAGATGTCAGAGCAGCACCTCTCCACCGAGTCCACCGCCTTCCGTTCCGCTCTCGATGCGATCCGTGCCGTCGAACCCCGCGTCGCCGACGCGATCGGCCAGGAGTTGGCCGATCAGCGCGAGATGCTCAAGCTGATCGCCTCCGAGAACTACGCGTCGCCCGCCACCCTCCTCACGATGGGCAACTGGTTCAGCGACAAGTACGCCGAGGGCACCGTCGGCCGACGCTTCTACGCCGGCTGCCGCAACGTCGACACCGTCGAGGCACTGGCGGCGGAGCACGCGCGCGAGCTCTTCGGCGCCCGCCACGCCTACGTCCAGCCGCACTCGGGCATCGACGCCAACCTCGTCGCCTTCTGGGCCGTCCTCGCCGACCGCGTCGAGGCCCCCTTCCTGGAGAAGACCGGCGTCCGCCAGGTCAACGACCTCTCGGAGGCCGACTGGGCAGAGCTCCGCCGCGCCTTCGGCAACCAGCGCATGCTCGGCATGTCCCTGGACGCCGGAGGCCACCTCACCCACGGCTTCCGCCCGAACATCTCCGGAAAGATGTTCGACCAGCGTTCCTATGGCACGGACCCGACCACGGGCCTGATCGACTACGACGCCCTGCGCGCCCAGGCCCGTGAGTTCAAGCCGCTGATCATCGTCGCCGGTTACTCCGCCTACCCCCGTCTCGTGAACTTCCGGATCATGCGAGAGATCGCCGACGAGGTCGGCGCCACGCTCATGGTCGACATGGCCCACTTCGCCGGCCTCGTCGCCGGCAAGGTCCTCACCGGCGACTTCGACCCGGTACCGCACGCCCAGATCGTCACCACCACCACCCACAAGTCGCTGCGCGGCCCGCGAGGCGGCATGGTCCTGTGCGACGACTCCCTCAAGGACCAGGTCGACCGCGGCTGCCCGATGGTCCTCGGCGGCCCGCTCCCGCATGTGATGGCTGCCAAGGCGGTCGCCCTCGCCGAGGCTCGTCAGCCCTCCTTCCGTGACTACGCCCAGCGCATCGTCGACAACTCCCGCGCCCTTGCCGAGGGCCTGACGCGACGAGGCGCCACCCTGGTCACCGGCGGCACCGACAACCACCTCAACCTGATCGACGTCGCCTCCTCCTACGGCCTCACCGGCCGCCAGGCCGAGGCCGCCCTCCTCGCATCGGGCATCGTCACCAACCGGAACGCCATCCCGGCCGACCCCAACGGCGCCTGGTACACCTCGGGCATCCGCATCGGCACCCCGGCCCTGACCACCCGAGGTCTGGGCACCACGGAGATGGACGAGGTCGCCGGCCTCATCGACCGCGTGCTGACCAGCACCGAGCCCGGTACCACCAGCAAGGGCGCGCCCTCCAAGGCCCAGCACATCCTGGACCCGAAGGTCGCCGACGAGATCTCCCAGCGGGCCACCGACCTCGTGGCCGGCTTCCCGCTGTACCCCGAGATCGACCTCGGCTGAGGCCTCCGGCGGTTCGGGGAGGCGGCGGTCAGACACCGTGGCCCGGGTGCCGGACCGAGCCCGTTGGCACGCTCCCGTGATTCGGCCCCGTGTCGATAACCCCGCACCCCGCTCTGCCCGGTGTCTCAGAGATGGCCTTTTCACGGGTCGTCCGTTCATAGGTCACGCAGCTCCTGGCGTGGACCGGGCTCGCGGTGCAGCCGGGCCGTGGAGATACGGGCGGTGAGCGGGCGCAGGAACAGTGTCAGTGCTGCTCCGGCTGCCGCGCCCGGTATCGCCCACCACCAGCCTGTGGCTCGGTTCGTCTCCAGCACCGCGGTGGTGGTGCGGGACTCCGCGGTCACCTCGTCCGCGGAGCCCGCAGCCGCGTCGCCCGCCGCGGGTCCCTGCGCCAGCTCATCCTCCGGGGCGGGCCCGGGGTAGCCGTGATGGTCCGACACGGGTCCCATGACGCCCAGCTCCTTCAGCAAGGTGAGCAGCTGGGTGGGGTGCTTGGCGCGGTGCCAGTGGCCCTTCATGGACTCGGGCACGTTGGTCGCGGTGTGTATCCAGACGTCCTGCACGGTTGAGGAGGCGTAGAGCTGGTCGTGTCGCCAGGGCGTCACGTCGTGCAGCAGCCAGGTGACGTTGATCAGCCTCCCGCTTGCCAGGTCGGCTTCCGGCGGCTTGATCGCTGAGCTGGTGCGGGGCTCGTCCAGCAGTCGCTGGAGCTCTCCGTACTGCTCCTCCGAGTAGTACAGCCCCTCCACCTGCGCACTCTGCGGGGAGGCGATGAGCACGCTCGTGGGCCCACCCGCCGACGCCGGTGGAGCGACCCCTGTGAGCAGGGCCAGCGCCGCCGTCAAAGTCCCTGCCACTACCGCCAGTTCACGATACCTGGTCGTCCACCACATCACGTGCCTGCGCATCCCAACCCCCTACCGGGCGATCCCTTTGCGGCCCGCCCGCGAGCCGCGTGTCACTTCTGGTACACCGCCCGACCCCGACCGGTTCCCACCTCCCGCACTCGATTCGCAAGATTCTCGGGGGTGGGAGGCAGGAGACGGGAAGCGGGCGAGGAGCGACCGAAAGGACCGTGGTCGGCGACCGGGAGAACCGTGGTCGGCGACCGGGAGAACCGTGGTCGGCGACCGGAAGAAGCGTGGTTGGCGACCGGAAGAACCGTGATCGGTGATCGGTGATCGGTGATCGGTGGTCAGTGGCGGAAGGTCGTGATGGGTGATCGGCAGGACGGCCGCCGCTTCCTCACAGGGCGATACAGATGCTAGCCCTCCTGCCCGCCCTCCCCGAGCGACCGAGCCACCTCCAGGGCGCGCTGTCTCGCCGCCACCCCCTCCAGTCGGAGGGTCACATCGCCGTTCCGGGTCTGTTCGGCCCACAGCAGGGTCGGGCCCGCCGTGCGTTCCGCGCGGGTGTGGCGGACGCCGTCGGCGTCCACCAGCCAGAAGCTCAGCAGGTGCGGGCGGGGAAACCACAGGGCCGTATCGAATGTGTCCCCGGCAGGGGTGCCCGTGCCCAGAGACAGCCACTGCGGCTGCTCGCGCACGGTCTTCGCGAAGGTCATGTCGAGGCTCGCGGCGTACTGGTCCAGCCGTATCGTCCGCCCCTGCTCCGTCCAGCACAGGCTCACCAGGAGACGCCCTCGTGGCAGGCCGGACACCGACACCGCGTCGGGAGTACCCAGCGCGTCCGGGACCAGCGGCTCGAAGCCCGCCCGCCGCGCGGCCTGCGTGAGGGACAGGGGCCGGTCGCAGCCGGGCACCGCGGCCCACGGGGAGGGCTCCGCCGATGGGTCGTGGCGCACCTCGACCCCGCCGAAGCCGAACCAGTCGACGACCGCGGCCCGCACCGGAGGTGTGAGCACGAGCACGGTGAGCAGCCCGCACAGCGCGGCCGTCAGTGCGCGCCTGCGTGCCCGCAGCCGGCGTCCCACCTCCCGCAGCCGCCCGGCGACGCCCAGGGGCTCGGGAACCGGGACCGGCACCCGCTCGGCCAGTATCTGTCCCAGCACCCGCTCCACCATCGTCTCCGAGCCCGCACCGGACGGGTCCAGGGACCGCCCGAGCGCGCGCAGCTCCTCCGGCAACCGGTCGGGGTCGTCGTCGTACGACCTGTCACCCACGCTCGTCACCCCCCTCCCGGGGCTGGAGGTCCGGCAGCAGCCGGCCCATCTTCCGCAGTGCTCGATTCAGCCGGGACTTCACCGTCCCCCGGGGCCAGCCCAGGGCCTGGGCGGTCTCGGACTCGTCCATCTCCAGGAGATAGCGGTATGTGACGACCAGGCGGTGTTCCTCGCTCAGCTTGTCCAGGGCCGCGACCAGGGCCGTGCGGCGCTCGGTCTCCAGCGTCGCGACCGCCGGGTCGGCCGCATCCGGTATCAGCGGCTCGGGCCCGGCGAACGCCGCCTCGCGGCCGGCGAGCGTGCGCTGGCGCGCCGCCGTCCGGACTGTGTTCCTCGTCTCATTGGCGACGATCGACAGCAGCCACGGCCGAAACGCCGAGCCGTTCTTGAAGCGGCCCAGCGCGCAGTACGCCTTCACGAAGGCCTGCTGCACCACGTCCTCCGCGTCCGCACCGGCTCCGAGCGCCGCAGCAGCCCGCAGCGCGATGCCCGTATGGGCACGCACCAGCTCCGCGTACGCCTCCGGGTCTCCGGCGCGTACGCGTGCGATCACCGCGGCCTCATCGACGATGCGGCCCCCCTCCCGCGTCCTCACACTCTTGTTACACCGCACAGGTCGATCCGGTTCCCACCCGCGCAGGACTGGTTTCCAGGTCAGGTCCGGACTGGTTCCCAGCTCAGGTCCGGGACTGGTTCCCAGCTCAGGTCCGGGACTGGTTTCCAGGTCAGGTCCGGGACTGGTTTCCAGGCCCGATCCGGACCGGTCTCCGGTCCGGGTCCGGTCCAGGTCCGGACCCGGCTCGAACCAGATGCGGACCAGATGCGGACCGGATGCGGACCGGATGCGGACCGGATGCGGACCGGATGCGGACCGGATGCGGATCAGGCACGGAGTGGTCCGCGAGCGGTCCCCCCGCTCTGAGAGAATGGGGGCATGGCCTCTGATCGACCCCGTGTGCTCTCCGGAATCCAGCCCACCGCAGGCTCGTTCCACCTCGGCAACTACCTGGGCGCCGTCCGCCAGTGGGTGGCTCTGCAGGAGACCCACGACGCGTTCTACATGGTCGTCGACCTGCACGCGATCACGATCCCGCAGGACCCCGCGGACCTGCGCGCCAACACCAGGCTCGCCGCCGCCCAGCTGCTGGCGGCCGGACTGGACCCCGAGCGCTGCACGCTGTTCGTCCAGAGCCATGTCCCCGAGCACGCCCAGCTCGCCTGGGTGATGAACTGCCTCACCGGCTTCGGCGAGGCCTCCCGTATGACCCAGTTCAAGGACAAGTCCGCCAAGCAGGGCGCGGACCGCGCCTCCGTCGGCCTGTTCACGTACCCGATCCTGCAGGTCGCGGACATCCTCCTCTACCAGGCCAACGAGGTCCCGGTCGGTGAGGACCAGCGCCAGCACATCGAGCTCACCCGCGACCTCGCCGAGCGGTTCAACGGCCGCTTCGGCCAGACGTTCACGGTCCCGAAGCCGTACATCCTCAAGGAGACGGCCAAGATCTACGACCTCCAGGACCCGTCGATCAAGATGAGCAAGTCGGCGTCCACGCCGAAGGGCCTGATCAACCTGCTCGACGAGCCCAAGGCGACGGCGAAGAAGGTCAAGAGCGCGGTCACCGACACGGACACCGTGATCCGCTTCGACCCCGAGGCCAAGCCGGGCGTCAGCAACCTCCTCTCGGTCTACTCGACCCTCACCGGGGCGGGAATCGCTGAACTGGAGGAGAAGTACGCGGGCAAGGGCTACGGTGCGCTCAAGACGGACCTCGCCGAGGTGATGGTCGAGTTCGTGACGCCCTTCCGGGAGCGGACCAACCAGTACCTCGACGACCCGGAGACGCTGGACTCGATCCTGGCCAAGGGCGCGGAGAAGGCGCGCGCCGTCGCGGCCGAGACCCTGGCACAGGCCTACGGCAGGGTGGGTTTCCTGCCCGCCAAGCACTGAGCCGGCCGTACGCCCGCACCCGAGGTCGTACACCCGCGCCCCCGGGACGTACCCCCGTACCCCCGCACAGCGCTGCACATCACTTCGGCTGCGCCTGCCCACGGCAGCGCCGGAGCCGTACAGTCGATAGCCGGACGGCCGTGAACACGGCCACCCCTGCCCGCCAGAGACCCGTATCCGACGCGACGACAGGAGACGACGTGGGGACCGTAACGATCGGTGTGTCGATCGCGGTCCCGGAGCCGCACGGCAGCCTGCTCCAGCAGCGGCGCGTGGGCTTCGGCGACGCCGCGGCTCACGGTATCCCCACGCATGTCACCCTGCTGCCGCCGACGGAGCTCGACGACGCGCAACTGCCCGCCGTCGAGGGGCACCTCTCCGAGGTCGCCACCGCCGGGCGCCCCTTCGTGATGCGGCTGTCCGGCACCGGGACCTTCCGGCCCGTTTCGCCGGTCGTCTACGTCCGGGTCGTCGAGGGTGCCGAGGCGTGTACCTGGCTGCAGCGGCAGGTCCGGGACGCCTCCGGCCCGGTGGCACGCGAACTGCAGTTCCCCTACCACCCGCATGTCACCGTCGCCCACGGCATCGACGAGGCCGCCATGGACCGAGCCTTCGAGGAACTCGCCGAGTACCGGGCCGAATGGGCCTGCACCGGCTTCGGCCTCTACGAGCAGGGTGCGGACGCCGTGTGGCGCAAGCTGCGGGACTTCACGTTCGGCGGAACGATGGTGCCTCCGCAGGCGGGGAGCGTCGAGCGAGGCACCATCCCCAGTCGCCAGGGCCGTTAGGGCGCCCCTTCGGCCGCTACATCGGCAGACGCCGGAACACCGCGCGTGGGACGTGCCGCGACGCCGCCGACACCAGACGGAGCGCTCCCGGTACCCACACCGTCTCCGACCGTCGGCGCAGCCCCAGTTCGACGGCCGTCGCGACCGCTTCCGGGCTGGTGGCGAGCGGCGTCTCCGTCAGTCCCGCGGTCATCTTCGAGCGGACGGGGCCGGGGCGTACGACCATGACGTGCACCCCGGTCCCGTGCAGCGCGTCGTCCAGGCCCTGGGTGAACGCGTCGAGGCCGGCTTTGCTGGAGCCGTAGATGAAGTTCTCCCGACGGGGGCGTTCGGCGGCGATCGACGACAGCACGACCAGTGAGCCGTTGCCCTGGGCCTGCAACGCCCGGGCGCTCACCAGGCCCGCCGAGACCGCGCCCGTGTAGTTGGTCTGCGCGACGCGCACCGCGCCCGCCGGCTCGCGCTCGTCCCGCGCCTGGTCGCCGTGGATCCCGAACGCGAGCAGCACCATGTCGACCTCGCCCTCGGCGAAGACCTTGCCGAGCACCGTCTCGTGGGACCCGGGGTCGAGCGCGTCGAAGGCGACGGTGCGCACCTCCACGCTGCGGGCGCGCAGGCGTTCGGCGGACTCCTCAAGGGCGGGCGAGGGGCGTCCGGCCAGCCACACCGTGCGGGTCCGGCGCATGATCAGACGCCGCGTGACGGCCGTCGCGATCTCGGACGTGCCGCCGAGGACGAGGAGGGACCGGGGGAGACCGAAGGCGTCCTTCATGGCAGCTCCTGGGGAGGGCGGGCCGAGGGCCCGGGAGATGGGGCTGAGGGCTGGGTGGCCGAACGGGGCGCCACCGGGTGGCGAAGCGAGACCCGCCACGGCTGAGCGGGGCACACCATGAGGGGACGGAGCACGCCATGGGTGCACGGGGCCACGTCACGGGTGAGCGGGGCACGCCACGGGTGGCGGGTGTGGATGGGCGGCAGCGAGACCCGCTGACGGGTCAGGCGGGTGAGGCGGGTGAGGCGGGTCGGGTCGGCAGGGTGGGCCGGGGGCCGAGTGCCCGGCGGGCGGGCTACAGATCGAGTCGGCGCGAGAGGTCCGAGGTGAAGGCGCCGCGTGGATCCAGTTCCGCGCGGAGGGCGCGGAAATCGGCGAGCTTCGGGTACATCGTCGCGAGCAGGTCGGGCCGGAGCCGGGAACTCCTGGCGAGGCAGACCCGGCCGCCCGCTGCCGCCACCTCCTCGTCCAGCCCGTCGAGGAAGGCGTCGCGGCCCGGCAGGGCGGCCGGGACGTCCAGGGTCAGCGTCCAGCCGGGTACGGGGAACGACAGCCATCCCGGGGCGGCGTCCCCGAGGCGTTCGAGGACGGCCACGAAGGACGGGCACCGGAGTGCGGCGATGCGCCGCACGATCCGGCCCAGCGCCTCCTCCTGCCCGTGTCCGACGACGAACCGGTACCGCACGACGCGTCCGAGGCCGTGGAGCCGGTTCCCCTGGGGAACGCCGTCCAAGGGGTGGAAGAAGGCGGGGATCCGCCGGAGTTGGCCGGTACGCGCGCGTGGTGCCCTGCGGAACCGGAGTTCATTGATCAATCCGACCGTACGACCACTCAGAAACCCTTCTTGAACGAGATCGCGGACGACGAGATCCCGGACGCGGGGGTCGGGTCCCACGAGAGCGGAGAGGTCGGGCAGATGGGCGGGACGGACGGCCAGCGGGTCCCTACGCGCGCGCGTGCCCCTGCGCAGGGCCTCCAACGGCGCGTGGGCACCGCGGGTCAGCACCGCGCGTCCCGTCGCCGCGCCGCGGGCCGACAGGTCGATCCAGGCGGACGCGCAGGGGTGGCGGTGGTCCGTGGCCGTCATACGGGCCAGCAGGTCGTCGAGGTCGCCGGCGCGCTCGGTGTCGACCGTCATCCAAGCCGTCTCGACGGGCTGGAGCCGAAGGGTCGCCGTGAGGATGACACCGGTGAGGCCCATACCGCCGGCCGTCGCGTCGAACAGGGGGGTCCCCTGGCCGACGGTGCTGATCTCGCCGTCGGCGGTGAGGAGTTCGAGGGACGGCACGTGGCGGGTGAAGGAGCCCGCGGTGTGGTGGTTCCTGCCGTGGACGTCCGCAGCGATCGCCCCGCCGATCGTGACGCGGCCCGTCGGGGGCGTCACCGGGACGAACCAGCCGAGGGGCAGCAGCACTTGCGTCAGACGGCGCAGGGAGACACCCGCGTCGCACAGAACGGTCCCGCCGGCCACGTCGATGGCGTGGATACGGTCCAGGCCCCTCATGTCGAGGACCGCCCCGTCGACGTTCCGCGCCGCGTCCCCGCAGGCCCGCCCGAAGCCCCTCGGGATGCCCCCGGGAGCACCGCAGTGCTGGACGGCGGCCACGGCGTCCTGATAGGTCCGGGGACGGATCAGACGGGGTGTGGTGGTGGTGTCGGCAGGCATGGTGGTGACCGTAACGCCCTATGTGTCGTATTGATTCTGAAACATCCTTGAGCTACCCGGAATGGGTGATTAATGGGATGTCACCCCGTATTCGGGTATCCCGGTGGACGCTGACGTGAGCAATGGGTCGGTGCCGGTCACGATCCCGCGGTTGCGGGGCACCAGGACAGTGGTGTCCGGCATCAACGGTGGGTCCGGCGGCCGCGTCGGCCGTGTCGGCGCTGAAGCGGAAGGCAGGCTCGGATCATGGACTGGCTGAAAAGGCTCCCTGTCATCGGCCCGCCGGCCACCCGGCTGATGGTCACGCACGCCTGGCGGTCGTACGAGCGGCTCGACCGTGTGAAGTGGACACGGCTCGCCGCCGCGACCACGTTCACGAGCTTCGTCGCGCTGTTCCCGCTGCTCACCGTGGGCGCCGCGATCGCCGCCGCCACGCTCAGCACGGAGCAGCAGAAGGAGATCCAGGACAAGATCGCCGAGCAGATCCCCGGCATCTCCGACCAGCTGAACATCGGGGCCCTGGTCGACAACGCCGGCACCGTCGGGATCATCGCCGGCGCGCTGCTGCTGTTGACCGGCATCGGCTGGGTCGGCTCGATGCGCGACTGTCTGCGCGCGGTGTGGGAGCTGCCGGACGAGGAGGAGAACCCCCTCCTGCGCAAGGCGAAGGACACGGGTGTCCTGCTGGGACTCGGCGGCGCGCTGCTGGTCACGCTCGCCGCGTCCACCGTCGCGTCCACCGCGGTCGGCTGGAGCGCCCGCCGGCTGGGCCTCGAGGAGCACAGCTGGGGAAGCCTGCTGCTGCGCACCGCGGCGTTCGCCGTCGCCGTACTCGCCGCCTTCCTGCTCCTGCTGTACGTCCTCACGCTGCTGCCCGGGGTCGAGCCGTCCCGGCGGCGGTTGATCGTGGGCGCGCTGATCGGCGCCGTCGGCTTCGAACTGCTGAAGCTGCTGCTGAGCGGTTACATCCAGGGCGTCGCCGCGAAGAGCATGTACGGCGCGTTCGGCGTGCCCGTCGCGCTGCTGCTGTGGATCAACTTCACCTCGAAGCTGATCCTGTTCTGCGCGGCCTGGACGGCGACGCCGAGCACGGAGGCCGAGCGCGCGGAGCCCGACGGGAGCGACGGCGTCGACGGGAACGGCGTGGCGGGCGCGACCGCGCCGAGCGGCGGCTGAGCGGCTGCCACGCTCACACACCCGGGACACCCGGGACACCCGGGACACCCGGGACACCCGGGACACCAGCGCCACCGGCGTCACGCTTCCGCTCGGCTCTCGTGCCAGCCGGCGGCCCGCCGCACCCAGCCCCCGCCCCAGCCTCGTCCCGGGCGCCCGCCCCAGCCTCCGTCCTGGCCCCCGTCTCCGCTCACCGACGGCGCAGCGGCCACCGTCGGTTCACCAGGACCGCACCGGCCGCGAGGAGCGCCAGCAGTCCGGCCGTGACGGCGAGGGCGATCCCGACGCCGGTGGAGCCGTTCCCGGTCGTCGAACTCGCCACGGGCTTGCCGGACTCCTCGCCCGCCCCGGAGCCGCCGCCCGCCTCGCCCGCCGCCGCTCCGGCGGCGGTGGCGGTGGCGCTGGGCTGGGTGCCGACCGCGCCCTTGGGCGGCACCAGTTCGCCCACCGGCTCCACCTTCCCGGCCGCCTTGAAACCCCAGTCGAACAGTCGAGCGGTCTCCTTGTAGACCTGGTTGTGCTCGCTCTTCTCCGGGTTCATCACGGTGACGAGCAGCACCTTGCCGCCCCGCTCCGCGACCCCGGTGAAAGTGGCGCCGGCGTTGGTGGTGTTGCCGTTCTTGACGCCCGCGATGCCCTGGTACTGGGAGAGGCCCGAGTCGCCGGTCAGCAGCCGGTTGGTGTTCTGGATCTCGAAGGTGTCGCGGACCGGCTTGCCCTTCTTGTTCTTCGTCGTCTGTCCCGGGAACTTCGCGCTCACCGTCGAGCAGTACTCGCGGAAGTCCTTCTTCTGCAGCCCGGAGCGGGCGATCAGCGTCAGGTCGTAGGCCGACGAGACCTGACCGGCGGCGTCGTAGCCGTCGGGGCTGATCACGTGCGTGTCGAGGGCCTGGAGCTCCTCGGCGTGCCGGTTCATCTCGGCGACGGTGTTGTCGACGCCCTTGTTCATGGCGGACAGCACGTGGACGGCGTCGTTGCCGGAGCGCAGGAAGACACCGAGCCACAGGTCGTGGACGGTGTACGACTCGTTCTCCTTTATCCCGACCATGCTCGATCCGGAGCCGATGCCCGCCAGGTCGGTGGGGGCCACCTTGCGGGTCATCGTCTTGGGGAACTTCGGCAGCAACGTGTCCGCGAACAGCATCTTCAGGGTGCTCGCGGGGGCGAGCCGCCAGTGCGAGTTGTGCGAGGCGAGCACCGCGCCGGATTCGGCGTCGGCGATGATCCAGGATCGTGCGGAGATGTCCTTGGGCAGTACCGGGACCCCGCTCGCCAGGTTCACCTGCGTCCCCGGACGGCCCAGCCGTGCGCCCCCCACCGTCGACATGTTCGACGGGGGAGTGGCCGACGGGCTGGTCGAGGCACTCGGCGACGGGCGGGGCGCCGCGAGAGCGGCGGGTGCCGTCAGCGAAACGGTCAACAGGGTGGCGGAAGCAAGCAGAAGAGAGCGCCGAGCGGTCGTCTTCTGCGCGCGGGTGGTCATCATCGGTGCGGGCACGAGCGAGAACGTACATGTACGGTCCCCGGAAGTCCCGTCCCCCGCACCACCCCGGCGCACGAACCGGACACCCTGCGGTGATACTGAACGCATGAAACTCAGCCGCCCGATCTCCTGGTTCCTGCTCGCCTTCGGGGTGTGGAGCTGGGTCATCTGGGTCACTTTCGTCAACAACCTGATCAAGGACAGCAGCGGGCTGGCTTTCGAGGACGGTCGACCGACGGCGTACTTCTGGGTGCATCTGACGCTCGCCGTCGTCTCCCTCGTATTGGGGACGATCGTCGGGGTCATCGGGTTGCGCGGAGTGCGCGCACTGCGCCGCAAGTCTTAGCAATCCGCAGCACCCCGGCCAAGGAGAGAACAACGGCATGGTGATCGTCTTCCTGCTCGTCGTGGTGAGCGTCCTCGTCGCGGCGAACTGGTATCTGTG
This sequence comes from Streptomyces sp. NPDC002309, assembly GCF_053593375.1. Classification (NCBI taxonomy): domain Bacteria; kingdom Bacillati; phylum Actinomycetota; class Actinomycetes; order Kitasatosporales; family Streptomycetaceae; genus Streptomyces; species Streptomyces sp. NPDC002309. The sequence continues at coordinate 117,645 of NZ_JBSFCI010000012.1, forward strand.
GCGCCGACTGTTCCGCGACACCACCCGGAGCCCGGGCGTGTCGCGCCGGGTGGGTGCGGCGGTGATCGCGGGCGGCTGGGTGTTCGCGATCGGCGCCCTGGTGGCCGAACGCTCCGGTGCGCCGTTCTGGCTCCAGCGCACCCTGGCGTGGCCCGGCTTCCTCTGGCTCGCACTCTCGGTCTACCTGCTGCTCGCCGTGGTCGCCGGTGAGCTCGTACGACCGTTCCTCCGGCGCTACCTGGAGCGCCGCGACGCGCGCAGGCGCGGGCCGGCCGACGCCGGGCCGCCGCGGCCCGAACTGCGGCCCGAACTGCGGCCCGAACCGATACCGGCAGGTGCACCGCCGAAGGAGGAGGCCGCCGCCTCGCACGAGCCGCCGAGGGAGCCCACCGGCCGCGTCTCCGACAAGCCCGCCACCGGCCGCGTCTCCGACGAGTCGCCCACGGAGCCCGCCGCCCCGGAGACCGGGACACCCGCCCCCGGCGAGGGGCCTCAGCACCCCGCCCCGTCCCGCCGGTTGTTCGTCTCGCGCGTCCTCGCGGGTGCCGCCGCCGCGGCGGCCGTCGGCACGGTCGGCGCCGGCACCTACGGCGTCCTCGACGGCCCCGGCGTGAAGCGGGTCACCGTCCCGCTGGCCAAGCTCCCGCGCGCGGCACACGGTTTCCGGATCGCCGTGGTCAGCGACGTCCACCTGGGCCCGGTCCTCGGCCGGGGCTTCGCCCAGAAGGTCGTGGACACGATCAACGGCACACAGCCCGACCTGATCGCGGTCGTCGGCGACCTGGTCGACGGCAGCGTCAAGGACCTGGGCCCCGCCGCCGCACCTCTGGCCCAGCTGCGCGCCCGGCAGGGGACGTACTTCGTCACCGGCAACCACGAGTACTTCTCCGGCGCCGAGCAGTGGGTCGAGCAGGTACGGCGGCTGGGCATGCGCCCGTTGGAGAACGCGCGGACGGAGCTGCCCTGGTTCGACCTGGCGGGCGTCAACGACGTCGCGGGCGAGAGCGAGGGGCAGGGCCCCGACTTCGCACGGGCGCTCGGCGACCGCGACACCGCGCGCGCGTGCGTGCTCCTCGCCCACCAGCCGGTCCAGATCCACGAGGCCGTCGAGCACCACGTGGACCTCCAGCTCTCCGGGCACACCCACGGTGGTCAGCTGTGGCCCGGCAACCTCATCGCGGCGGCCGCGAACCCGACCCTCGCCGGCCTGGAGCGCTACGGCGACACGCAGTTGTACGTCAGCCGCGGCGCCGGCGCCTGGGGGCCGCCCACACGCGTGGGTGCCTCCTCCGACATCACGGTGATCGAGCTGGCGTCGACCCAGGCGTAGATCCGTGACGGCTGAAGGGGCCCTTCTCGCGAGGAAGGGCGCCGACCGTGCGGTCCCCCACAGTCGCTTCCTTGTGAACATTGTGTGAATCCCCCCGGAGGTGAGCACCCGACAAGTTCGTCCTCCTCTCGGTGAAGTCGCCTACTTCACCGGAAACACCCCGTGATGGACTGGGTGTTGCCCTGGGGGCCGGCGCATGGGGTCCGCCCGCTCCCCGCCGCACGACATCCCTGTCCACCAGGCCATGAGCCGCCCGGCCGACCGCGTCCGGCCCGTGGGCACGGTGTCCGACGGGAGGCCGCCGTCACGCGATCCCGCGGCTTCGACGACCGCCGGATCCGTCCAAGTGATGCCGGACAGCCCTCGGACACAGCACCATGTGTCGCAGGTGTGTGCGGGGTGAGGAGTGAATGTGGTGAGACGCTACGCCTTCCGGCTGCCCCGGCACCCGGCCTCCGTCGGTCTCGCCCGGCGCCGGGTGCGCGACCATCTGACCGACTGGGGGCTCGGACCCGGCACCCCGGCACTGGCCGACGCCGTGCTGCTGGTGTCCGAGCTCGCCACCAACGTCGTGCGCCACGGGCCGCGGACGGAGGCCGAGTTCGAGATCGCGGTGACCGCGCTGGCCGACGGCTCGTTCCTCCTCGAGGTCTCGGACGACGGCAGCCGCATACCCCGCCTGAGGGCGGTCGACGACGACGAGGAGGCCGGTCGGGGCCTGCATCTCGTGGAGCACATAGCCACCGCGTGGGGCGTCTGGAGCAGGGGCGCCCACGGCAAGACGGTGTGGGCCCTGGTGCACTCGGGGGCATAGGCCCACGCACGGCGCTGCAAGGGCGCCGGGTCCATGCACGGCGCCCACAGGGCACCGGGCCCACGCAGGGCGCTATCACGGGCGCCGGGCCCCCGAGGGGTGCCCACGGGGCACCGGGTCCGCGCGCGGCGGTTTCAAGTGCACCAGGCGCACGAGGGCCGCCCACACGGCACCGGACCCACGCAGGCGCTACAAAGGCACCGGCGCCCGCATGGGCAGCGTCACCGTCACCGTCATGCCCTCGCCCGGCGCCGTGCGCACCCCCACCGCGCCTCCGTGGGCGTGGACCACCCCCTGCACGATCGCCATCCCCAGCCCGCTGCCCGCGCCGCCCCCCGTGCGGAAGAAGCGGTCGAAGACGCGGGCCGCGTCGTCCGCGTCGAGCCCGGGACCGTCGTCGGCGACGCACAGCCGCACCGCCCCGTCGTCCGCCCGCTCCAACGCGAGCCGTACCGGCGCCTCGGCGGGCGTGTGGACGCGCACGTTGGCCAGCAGGTTGCCCAGGACCTGCCGGAGCCCGGACTCGTCGGCGTGCACCAGCACCGAGCCGTCGGCGCTGACGGACATCGGGCGTTCCGGCTGCTGCACGCGCAGGTCCTCGGCCGCGTCGCGCACCAGTCGGCTCACGTCGACGTCGCGGAAGCGCAGTTGGGGCTCCTGGTCGAGCCGGGCGAGCGTGAGCAGTTCGTCCACGAGCCGGCCCATGCGGTCGGCCTCCGCGAGCACCCGCTCCCAGGCGCGTGCGCGGTCCGCCGGGTCACGCAGCATGCCCTTGTCGTAGAGCTGGAGGTAGCCGCGTATCGCGGACAGCGGGGTGCGCAGTTCGTGCGAGGCGTCGGCGACGAAACGGCGCAGCTGGGCGGCGCTGTGCTCGCGGGTGCGGTACGCCGACTCCACCTGGTGCAGCATCGAGTTGAGGGCGAGCCGCAGCTGTTCGACCTCCAGCGTGGGTTCCAGGCTGGACGGCACACGCCGGGTCAGGTCGCCCTCCGCGATGGCCGTGGACGTCTCGACCATGTCCTCCAGCGGCTGGGTGCGGCGCCGCACGCTGAACATCGTGAGCCAGGCCAGCATCGCCGTCAGCACGATGCCGGCCGCGATGTCGAGCTTGAGGGCACGCGCGACGACCTCCCTCAGGGACTCGGTCGACGCGGCGAGCAGCACGGTCGTGCCGTCGGCGAGCCGACCGGCGGTGACGCGGTAGTGGCCGCCACTCATCTCCAGGTCGTGCGGCTCGGTGTCGGCGGAGAGGGCCGCCGGATCGTCCACGGCGGCAGCCAGGGCCCGCTGGGCGCTGGTCGGAGTGATGCCGCCGATGGTCCTGGCCTGCCCCTCGCGGTCCACGGCCACGAAGAGCGAGCCCTGCACGAGGGAGTCGGTGTCGTCGCCTGAGGCGCCGGACCCCACCTTTTCGCTCAGGGCGAACAGTGCGGTGAGCGAGTCGACCTGCTCGAAGGTCAGCGGGGTCTCACCGATCGAGTCCCGGGACACCATCAGCTCCCGGTCGATGGCGTCCAGCAGATACAGCCGCATGCCCATCAGGCTGACGCAGGTCGCCACGACGACGCCGAAGGCGAGCAGCAGCACGTTCGCCATCGTCAGCTTGCCGCGCAGGGAGCGCGGTCCGCGTGCGCGGCGCCTTTTCGGCCACCTCATGCCAGGCCGTACCCGACGCCCCGCCGGGTGGTGATCACCGGCGGTCCCAGGGTGTCCAGTTTGCGCCGCAGATAGCTGATGTAGGTCTCCACCACGGTCGACTCGGACGGCGCGTGCTCGTACTGCCAGACGTGCCGCAGGAGTTGCTCCTTGGGCACTATCCGGCCGCCGTTGCGCACCAGGAAGCGCAGCAGCGCGTACTCGGTGGGCGTCAGCTCGACCGACCTGCCCGCGCGGTGCACGCGGTACGTCGTCTCGTCCAGCTCCAGGTCGCCGTAGCGCAGGGGTGGGCGCTGCGGCAGGACGTCGGCGGGACGGGTGCGGCGCAGCACCGCGGTGACCCGGGCGACCACCTCGTCGATGTTGAACGGTTTGGTGATGTAGTCGTCGCCGAAGCCGAGGGCGCCGACGATCTCCGCGGGCGCGTCGCGCGCGGTGAGGAAGACCAGCGCCAGATCGGGGCGGCGCGCCCGCAGTTCACGGCCGAGGGCCCGGCCGTCGCCGTCGGGGAGCATGACGTCGAGGAGCGCCGCGTCGGGCCTGGTGCGCTCGGCCAGGGCGAGCGCCTCGCGGACGGTGCCCGCGGTCATGACCTCGAAACGGTGGTAACGCAGGGCGATCGCGAGGACGTCGGCGATGCTCACCTCGTCCTCCACGACCAGCACGGTGCCGGGAGCCGTCGTCATGCCCCCAGTATCGGCGCGGCCACTGACAACCGGGCCCGGGATCGCTTTGGAGTTCCTTGAGAGTCATGGCCGCGTCGTGTCCACGACCGCGCGGCGCCGCCGATCCTGTTGCGCAGGACCTGGGGGACCGACCGACTTGCGACGAAGGAGCGTAGAGCGTGGCGACATTGGCACGCTGGTGCTATCGGCACCGGCTGGTGGTCCTGGTGCTGTGGGTGGGGGCGTTGTCCGGCCTGGGCTTCTCGGCGACGACGGCGGGTACGGACTACGCGAACGTCTTCTCCCTGCCCGACACCGACTCGAAGCGCGCGTACGACCTGATGGAGAGGGCCTTCCCGGAGAGCGCGGGCGACACCGACACGGTGGTGTGGAAGGTCGACGAGGGCACGGTCCGGGACCAGGAGGTCCGGTCCCGGATCGAGCCCGCGCTGGAGAGCATCGGCGCGATGGACGGCGTCGGCGAGGTCACCGGCCCCTACGCCGGTGAGCGGGGCGCCGCGCAGATCAGCCGGGACGGAAGGATCGCGTACGCCCAGGTGACCTTCACCGAGCAGGCGAACGCCGTCCCGATGGAGCTGATCGAGGACGTCGTGGACACCGCGCGGGCGGCGCAGCGCGACGGGCTCCAGGTCGAGCTGGGCGGACAGGCGATCGCGCGCACCCAGGAGCCGCCCACCGGCACGGCCGAACTGGTCGGTATCGGGGCGGCGGCGATCGTGCTGTTCCTGGCGTTCGGCTCGCTGTCCGCGATGCTGCTGCCGATCGTCGTGGCGATCTTCGGCGTGGGTACCGGCATGCTCTCGACGATGCTGCTCAGCCATGCCACGAACGTGCCCGACGTGGCTCCGCTGCTGGGCTCGCTGATCGGCCTCGGCGTCGGCATCGACTACGCGCTGTTCATCGTCACGCGGCACCGGCGTGCCATCCTGCGCGGTACGAAGCCGGAGGAGGCGGCCGTCATCGCCCTCAACACCTCGGGCCGGGCGGTGCTGTTCGCCGGTGGCACGGTCTGCATCGCCCTGGCCGGCATGCTGGTGATGAACCTGCGCTTCCTGGACGGCGTGGTCATCGCGACCTCGCTGACCGTCGTGTTCAGCGTCCTCGCGGCCGTCACGCTGCTGCCCGCGCTGCTGGGCGTGCTCGGCATGCGGGTGCTCAGCCGCCGGCAGCGGCGTCGGCTGGCCCACTCGGGCCCGGAGTCGGAGGAGGCCAGCGGCCTCGCGGCGCGCTGGTCGGCGTACGTCCAGCGCCGGCCGCGCACGATCGCGGCGCTCGCGCTGGCGGTCATGGTGGTGCTGTCCCTGCCCGTGCTGTCGATCCGGCTGGGCGCCACCGACCAGGGCAACCACCAGGACACGCAGACCACCCGGCAGGCCTACGACCTGCTCGCCGAGGGCTTCGGTCCCGGTGTCAACGGCCCGCTCCAGGTCGTGGTGGACGGTGCGGCACCCGACGCGCTGGTCTCGGGCATCGAGTCGGCCGAGGGCGTCGCCCAGGTGGCCGCGCTGCCGCCCGTGAACGACGTCACGGTGATCCAGGTCGTGCCGACCACCTCACCGCAGTCCGAGGAGACGGACCGGCTGATCGACGTGCTGCGCGACGAGGTGATCCCGGCGTCCGGCGCCGAGGCCCATGTGGGCGGCGTGACAGCGGTCTTCAAGGACTTCGCGTCGGTGACGGGTGACCGGCTGCCGTACTTCGTCGCGACGATCATCGCGCTCGGTTTCCTCCTGCTGCTGGTGGCCTTCCGCTCGCTGGTGGTCCCGCTGACGGCGGCGCTGATGAACCTGATCGCGGCGGCCGCGTCCTTCGGCGTCCTGGTGGCGATCTTCCAGTGGGGCTGGGGCACGGAACTGCTAGGCATCGGCAAGGAGGGCCCGATCACGGCGTTCCTGCCGGTCATCATGCTGTCGCTGCTGTTCGGCCTGTCGATGGACTACCAGGTGTTCCTGGTGAGCCGGATGCACGAGGAGTGGGTGCACACCAAGGACAACGCGCGCGCGGTGCGGGTCGGCCTCGCGGAGACCAGCCGCGTCATCAACTGTGCCGCCCTGATCATGATCTGTGTCTTCTCCGCGTTCGTGCTCAGCGGTGACATGGAGGGCGCGATGGCCGGCATCGGCCTGGCGGCGGCGGTGGCGCTGGACGCGTTCATCCTGCGTACGGCGCTGGTGCCGGCCGCGATGCACCTGCTGGGCAAGGCCAACTGGTGGCTGCCGGCGGGACTGGAGAAGCGGCTGCCGCATCTGGCGGTGGAACCTCGGGAGCAGGAGCCCGTCGAGGAGACGAGCGGTCCCGCCTCGGTGGTCCACGGCTTCATCCGCACGGTGGAGGGCGAGCCCGTGTCGGACGCGGCGGTGACGCTGCTGTCGCGCGGCGGGCGTCAGCTGGACCGGGTGGCGTCGCTGGCGGACGGTTCGTACATCGTGGCCGTACCGGGGCCGGGGACGTATCTGCTGGCGGTGACGGCGGCGACGCACCCCTCACGCGAGGGTCAGGTGGCGGTCGGTGAGGGGCCGTTGGTGTACGACGTGGAGCTGGCGGAGGGGGAGGTGGACGCCGTCAGTCAGCCTTCCGCTGCCCGGCCTTGATGATCTGCTCCACGTCGAGGGCGACCTTGGCGCCGATCGTCTCGGGCAGCGTGATCGTCTCGCCGGGAGCGTGAACGCGGTGGTTCGCGTACTCGCTCCCGGTCGGCTCCGTGAGGACGTGGAGTCGCTGATGCTTGCGGTCGACGATGACGTAGACGGGGATCTTGGCCTGGGCGTAAGCGCCTGGCTTGGTCCTCAGGTCGTCCTTCCAGTTGCTGGATGTGACCTCGAGGACGAGGCGGAAGCAGACAGGGTCGTACGTGTTCTTCTCGACGAAATGATCATCGATGTCGGAATCCACCACCACGAGATCGGGGATGGCGTAGTCCTCGGCCCCGGTGGGCAGCCAGAGGCCGACGTTCTGGAGTACTTCGGTCTCCGTGCCGTGCAGTCCAGCGGCAATGAACGGCAGCATGAGGCCGGTGAGGGCGCGGGCGTGCGGCGCATCCGGTGTTGGGGTCACGAGGAGGTGGCCTCCGATGATCTCGACGCGGTAGCCCGGATGGCGCTCCATGATCTCGTCGGCGATGGCCGTGAGCGAGAACGGCTCGTCGTCGTCGAAGGGCTGCTCGACGGATGCAGCGGACATCGCGTGCCTCCTAGGGGCTGGTGTCGAGAGCATCATCGTAGGCAGGTGAGGACCCGAACGTCCCGATCGTGGGGCTTCACCCGATCGTGGATCAGCCCGCCCGGCCCTTGCCTCCCGGGTCCGGCAGCACCTTGGTCATCCCCGGCAGGAAGTCCGTGAAGAGCTCGTGGACCTCCAGCACCAGCGGCCGGAGCACCCGGAAGCGGGCCAGGGAGACGCCCCGGGCGGTGAGGCGGGCGCCCCGTTCGGCCAGGCGGTAGCTGCGCTCCCGCCCCTCCGTGCGGTCGAAGATCCAGTACAGGACGAGGCCCATCTGGGAGAGCCACATCAGCTCCGGAAGGATGTCGCGGAGCTCCGGCGCCACCTTGGTCCGCGAACCCGAGAGCACCTCCCGGTGGACGCTGATGGCCTCCTCGCGCGCGTGCTCCGACTCCGGGGAGAAGGGGCTGAGCGGGCTGTCAGGGTCGGCGGCGTTCTTGAAGAACTGCACTGCGAACTCGTGGTACGGCATGGCCACGTCCAGCCAGGCCTTCAGGACGCCCGCGAGCCGTGACTCCAGGTCGGTCTCCCGGCCCAGCACGTCCCGGACCGCCGCCTGGTGCTCGGCGGCGACCCGGTCGTAGAAGCCCTGGATGAGGTGCTCCTTGCCGGCGAAGTAGTAGTACGCGTTGCCGACGGAGACCCCTGCCTCCTGTGCGATGGCCCGCATCGTGGTCTTGTCGTAACCGCGCTCCCGGAACAGCCGCATCGCGGTCTCCAGGATCAGCGCACGGGTCTGCTCGGACTTGGTCTGCTCGGCCTTGGCCGGCGTACCGCCGCCCGCACCGGGGCGTTCGTTCGGGCTGTCGTTGTTCGCGGGCACGAAGAAAGCCTAGTCAGTGGGACAGGCGCCGTCCGCGCACCCCTTGGGGAGGTACACCCACCCCAGGGACGGCTCGTACGTCCACCCCTCCGCGCGCGGGTAGGCCTGTCCGCCCCACTGCCCGCCACGCCACTTCGCGGCGGCCAGCGCCGCCCCCTTCGCGACCCGCATCCCCGCGGGCGTGCTCAGGCGGTGGGCGAGCGGACGGTGCTCACGCAGCGCCCACAGGGTGACGATCCACGCGGCGGCGCCCTGGTAGACCTGCCCGCCGTCGCCGACGACGGTGATGTCGTCGAGCGTCGTGCGGTGGTCCAGGCCGGGGAAGCGCCGCCGCGCCTCGGCGGAACCGGCCGGCACCAGGTCCAGCGGCACCAGTTGCCGTTGCCGTGCCAGCCAGTCGCGCAGGAAGGCGCACAGCGCGCACTCGGCGTCGTACAGCACGGTCAGCCGGCGGACCGGGACGCGCACCGCGCCCCGGCTCCCCACGGCGGCCGTGGCCACGTCGCTTCCGCCCCGACCCCCGTCCGGGGCGGAAGCACCGCCACCCTGGCCCTCCGGCCCCCCTGCACCGCACCCGCTCCCCGCCGGGGCCGAAGCGCTGTACCCGCTCCGGCCCCCCTGCACCGTCTCCACGGTGCTCAGGCCCCGGTCGCCGGAGCGACCCACCCCTGGGGCGGGACCGGCGGCAGCTGCTCCCGCTCCATCGCGCCGCGCCGCCGGATCCGGTTGAGCACGTAGACGTTGCCCAGGTGCATCACCCCGAGCACCAGCAGCACCACGCCCAGCTTGGTCGACAGTGCCTCGAAGATGCCGCGCGTGTCGGTGATGGTCTCGTCGCCGCTCAGATAGAGCGCGACGAAACCGAGGTTGACCAGGTAGAAGCCGACCACCAGGAGGTGGTTGACGGCGTCGGCGAGCTTCTCGTTGCCGTGCAGTACGTCGGCCAGGAAGATCCGCCCGTTCCGGCTGAGCGTACGGGCCACCCATATGGTCAGAGAGATGCTGACGACCAGGTAGATGACGTAAGCGACGACTGTGCGGTCCATGTCCCCACCCTTTCTTGAACGCGTTCAAAACGCTGACAGGGATGACTGTAGCCCCATTTTTGAACGCGTTCAAGGCGGGCGTGGTGCTCGTCCGTCGGGGAGGCGGCGCGCGCCGCCCGACCTGTGCCCGGGTCAGGAGATCCGGCCCAGCTCCGGCCGTTTGCTGTAGTCCGTGAACCCGACGACGTTCCCCCAGGGATCGGCGATCTCGACCGTCCAGCCGGTCGCCACGGGGGAGGGGGCGTCGAGCAGCGGGATGCCCGCGGCGGTCAGCGACTCCGCCGCCACCCGCGCGTCCGGCACCTCCATCCACACCCGCGGGGACGGCCACGGTGGCGGCCGGTGCCCGAACTCCTCCTCCTCGCGCAGCAGGAGCCCGGGCATCTCGCCGCCGACCTTCAGCTGCGCGATCCCGGCCTCGTCGATCCGGAACCCGGTCGTGAACCCGGCCCGCTCGTAGAAGTCCACGGCCTCGCCGAGGTCCCCGACGGGCAGCAGCACGTTGTCGAAACCGAGCAGTTCGTACGACTCGTCATCTGACATGCCGTCAGCGTAGGTCGGCGGGCGCCCGAACCCCGGCATTGTCAGTGGTGGCCCCTACTGTCGTCGGCATGGCAATCGTGACGTTCGTCGACGAGACGACGACGGGGGACAGGGGCGCGGGCTGGGAGCTCGAGGTCGCCGAGGAGCGGCTCACCGTGGGTGAGTTGATCAGGCGCCGGGTTTTCCAGGAGGTCGCCGAGTACAACGCGCGCACACCGGGCGTGTTCCAGGGGCTGGTGCAGCCCTCGGACGCCGAGCGGGTGCTGAACGGGTACGCGCTGCGCACCCCCCGCCGGATAGACCCCGAGGCGCAGACCGAGCTGGCGCTGAGGGCCTTCGCGGGCAACGGTTTCCTGGTCCTCGTCGGGGATCGTCAGGTCACGGACGTCGAAGAGGAGATCGAGCTGCCGCTCGGCACCGAGGTCACGTTCCTCAAGCTCGTCCCCCTGGTGGGTGGCTGATGATCACATCGACATCCGAGTACGCCGGGCAGGTCAGGGCCGTCCTCGACCTGGTCGCCGCCGGCGACGCCGAGGGGGCCGTGCCCGCGCTGCTCGCCCTCGCCGGGACGATCGACGACCTCTGGAGCGGGGAGGGCCGCAAGGCCGCCACCGCCGTGCGGGACGCCGCCCCGGACTTCAAGGCGGCACTGCTGCACCACCTGGCGGTCCGGTACCACGAGTACGCGGCCGTACGCAGCCGCATCGTGCACCTGGTCGACTGGATCCAGGGCGGGGAACTCGTCGAGGGCCAGTCGCGCGACACCCGCGCCGCGCTGATCCGGCTCGCCGCCGAGCGGGAGATGCACTACCACACCGACCAGTTGGTGCGGCTCGCGGAGCTGGAGCTGACCGAGGGCCGTGACCTGCCCGGCGGGTTCGTCGCCGTCGTCCGCCGCTCCCAGCTGATGCTCTGGAACGGCTCCCACCAACTCGGAACCCTGGTGAAGCGCATGCCCCATCCCGTCGTCAACCCCGGCGAGGCATGGTCCGACCGGGCGCTCGCGGACGTCTCGGGCCTCGACGAGGTCTGGCAGCGGCTGCTCGCCCACACGGCCACGGCCACGGCCGCACGCCCTTCGGTGAAGTGGGAGCGGACGGCGCGGTCCCTGATCGACGCGGTCGGGCCCGAGGCCCTGCGGCAGCCGGCACTGTCCTGGCTCGCCCTGGTCGGCCGCCCCCGCACCCACCCGCTCGTGCCCACGTACTACGGCGCGAACCCCAACGACACCCTTGACCCGTACAACGCCAACGCGCTGCGCGGTCTGACCTGGCTGCTGGCTCTGCTGCCGGCCGACGCCGCGACCGCGCGCACCCTGGGCACGCTGGTGGACACCTGCCTGAGGAAGGTCCAGGGGCTCGGCCCGCGCAACCCCAAGGTCGCCAACGCCGCCGTGGGCGCCCTCGCCCGCCTCGACGGCGAGGCCCCGCTGGCCGAACTGGCCCGGCTCACCACCCGCGTCACCTACAAGGGCACGCTCAAGCTGCTCGACGCCGCGCTCGACACCCGCGCGCAGGCGCTCGGCCTCGGCCGGGACGAGATCGAGGAGCTGGCTGTCCCCGCGTACGGCCTCACCGACGTCGGCCACGCCCGGTACACGTTCGGGGAGGCCACCGCCGAGCTGTCCGTCGACGGCCCCCGGGCGCTGCTGAACTGGCGGAACGCGGCGGGCAAGCCGGTCAAGGCCGTCCCCGCCGCCGTGCGCCGCGACCACGCCGACGAGCTGAAGGAACTCAAGGCCGCGGTCAAGGACATCGACAAGATGCTCACGGCCCAGAGCGAGCGCCTCGACCGGCAGTTCCTCGCCCGGCGCACCTGGTCCTACGACACCTGGCGCGAGCGCTACCTCGACCACCCCCTCGTCGGCACGCTCGCCCGGCGCCTGCTGTGGACCGTCGACGGCATGACCGTCGGCCACGCGGACGGCGCCCTGCGCACCCTCACCGACGACCCCGTCACCCAGGGCGCCGAGGTCGCGCTCTGGCACCCCGTCGACCACGAGCCGGCGCAGATCGTCGCCTGGCGGGACTGGCTGGAGCGCCACGCGGTCACCCAGCCGTTCAAGCAGGCCCACCGCGAGGTGTACCTGCTCACGGACGCCGAGCGCGCGACGGGCACGTACTCGAACCGGTTCGCGGCGCACATCCTGCGCCAGCACCAGTTCCACTCGCTGGCCGCGATCCGGGGCTGGCGCAACAAGCTGCGGCTGTGCGTCGACGACGAGGCCCCGCCCGCCACCCGCGAGCTGAGGCAGTGGGGCCTGCGCGCCGAGTACTGGGTCGAGGGCGAGGGCGAGGACTACGGCGTCGACACCACCGAGTCCGGCAGCTATCTCCGGCTGCGCACCGACCAGGTCCGCTTCTACCCGATCGACGCCCCGGAGAACTCGGCGCACTGCTACGGCGGCGAGTACCGGATGTGGCTGCGCGACGGCGCCGACCCGGTCGGCCCGGTCCCCCTCACCGACATCCCGCCCCTGGTGCTGTCCGAAGTCCTGCGCGACGTGGACCTGTTCGTCGGCGTGGCCAGCGTCGGCAACGACCCGACCTGGCAGGACGGCGGCCCGGACGGCCGCTTCCGCGAGTACTGGACGTCGTACGGCTTCGGTGAGCTGGGCCAGAGCGCCGAGACGCGCCGCGCGCTGCTCGAACGCCTGATACCGAGGCTGGCGATAGCCGACCGCTGCACCCTGGAGGGCCGCTTCCTCCAGGTGAAGGGCGAGCGCCACACGTACAGGATCCACCTGGGCTCGGGCAACATCCTCAGGAGCCCGAACGACCAGTACCTGTGCATCGTCCCCAAGTCGGCCGCGGGCGCACCCCGGTCCGGCTACCTGCCCTACGAGGGCGACCGGATGCTGGCGGTCATCCTGAGCAAGGCGATGATGCTCGCGGACGACACCAAGATCACCGACCCGACCATCCTGAGCCAGCTGTAGACGCAGCCGACCCGGCTTCGGACGCGCCCGAGCCCGCTGTGGACGCGCAAGGGCCCCGTCTCCGGTGCCTCACCGGAAACGGGGCCCTCGCAAAGCGGCGCAGATCAGAAGCGGCGCAGATCAGAAGCGGCGCGGATCAGAAGCGGCGCGTGATGAGCGCCCGCTTCACCTCCTGGATCGCCTTGGTGACCTCGATACCGCGCGGGCAGGCGTCCGTGCAGTTGAACGTCGTGCGGCAGCGCCACACGCCGTCACGGTCGTTGAGGATCTCCAGGCGCTGCTCACCGGCCTCGTCACGCGAGTCGAAGATGAACCGGTGGGCGTTGACGATCGCCGCGGGGCCGAAGTACTGGCCGTCGTTCCAGAACACCGGGCACGAGGAGGTGCACGCCGCGCACAGGATGCACTTCGTCGTGTCGTCGAAGCGCTCCCGGTCCTCGGCGGACTGCAGACGCTCACGCGTCGGCTCGTTGGTGTCCTTGGTGATCAGGAAGGGCATCACGTCGCGGTACGCCTGGAAGAACGGGTCCATGTCCACGATCAGGTCCTTCAGGACCGTCAGGCCCTTGATGGGCTCGACCGTGATCGGCTTCGCGGGGTTGATGTCCTTGATCAGCGTCTTGCAGGCAAGGCGGTTCTTGCCGTTGATCCGCATGGCGTCCGAGCCGCAGATGCCGTGCGCGCAGGAGCGACGGAACGTCAGGGTGCCGTCCAGATCCCACTTGATCTTGTGCAGACCGTCGAGGACGCGCTCCTTGGGGTCGATCTCCAGCTGGAAGTCTTCCCAGGTCGCGTCCGCCGAGACCTCCGGGTTGAACCGGCGGACCCGGAAGGTGACGGTGATGTACGGGGAGGCCGCGGACTGCTCCTCGGCCTTGTCCAGAACGGGTGTAGCCATCAGTACTTACGCTCCATCGGCTGGTAGCGGGTCTGGACGACCGGCTTGTAGTCGAGACGGATGGATTCGGTGCCGTCGGCGCCGACCTCGCGGTACGCCATGGTGTGGCGCATGAAGTTGACGTCGTCGCGGTTCGGGTAGTCCTCGCGGTAGTGACCGCCGCGGGACTCCTTGCGGGCCAGAGCGGAGACCGCCATGACCTCGGCCAGGTCGAGCAGGTTGCCCAGCTCGATGGCCTCCAGCAGGTCCGTGTTGAACCGCTTGCCCTTGTCCTGGATCGACACGTTCCTGTAGCGCTCGCGCAGCTCGGCGATCTTCTCGACGGCCGTCTTGATCGTCTGCTCGGTGCGGAACACCATGACGTTCGCGTCCATGGTCTCCTGCAGCTCCCGCCGCAGGATCGCCACCCGCTCGTTGCCCGTCGACGTCCGCAGCCGCTCGATCTGCTCCAGGACGAGGGACTCGGGGGTCTCCGGCAGCTCCACGAAGGACGCCTTCTGCGAGTACTCCGCCGCCGAGATGCCGGCCCGCTTGCCGAACACGTTGATGTCCAGCAGCGAGTTGGTGCCGAGGCGGTTGGCGCCGTGCACGGAGACACAGGCGACCTCGCCGGCGGCGTACAGACCCGGGACGACGGTGCTGTTGTCCGCCAGGACCTCACCCTCGACGTTGGTCGGGATGCCGCCCATGGCGTAGTGCGCCGTCGGCTGGATCGGGATCGGGTCGGTGTACGGCTCGATGCCGAGGTAGGTGCGCGCGAACTCGGTGATGTCCGGGAGCTTGGCGTCCAGCTGCTCCGGCGGCAGGTGGGTGAGGTCCAGGTAGACGTGGTCACCCTCGGGGCCGCAGCCGCGCCCCTCACGGATCTCGGTGTAGATGGAGCGGGACACGACGTCACGGGACGCCAGGTCCTTCATGACGGGCGCGTACTTCTCCATGAAGCGCTCGCCGTCCTTGTTGCGCAGGATGCCGCCCTCACCACGGGCGCCCTCCGTCAGCAGGATGCCCATGCGCCAGATGCCGGTCGGGTGGAACTGGAAGAACTCCATGTCCTCCAGCGGCAGCCCCCGGCGGTAGACCGCGGCCTGGCCGTCACCGGTCAGCGTGTGCGCGTTCGACGTCACCTTGAAGAACTTGCCGGTGCCGCCGGAGGCGTAGATCACGGCCTTCGCCTGGAAGATGTGGATCTCGCCGGTCGCCAGTTCGTACGCCACGACACCGGCCGAGCGCTTGACGCCGTCGACCTCGGTGATCAGCTGGTCCAGGACGTAGAACTCGTTGAAGAACTCCACGCCCTCCTTGACGCAGTTCTGGTACAGCGTCTGGAGGATCATGTGGCCGGTGCGGTCGGCCGCGTAGCAGGAGCGGCGGACCGGGGCCTCGCCGTGGTTGCGGCTGTGACCGCCGAAGCGGCGCTGGTCGATCGTGCCGTTCGGGGTCCGGTTGAACGGCAGGCCCATCTTCTCCAGGTCGAGGACCGAGTCGATGGCCTCCTTCGCCAGGATCTCGGCGGCGTCCTGGTCGACCAGGTAGTCACCGCCCTTGACCGTGTCGAAGGTGTGCCACTCCCAGTTGTCCTCCTCCACGTTGGCCAGCGCGGCGGCCATGCCGCCCTGCGCGGCGCCCGTGTGGGAGCGGGTCGGGTAGAGCTTGGTCAGCACGGCGGTGCGGCTGCGCTTGGTCGCCTCGATCGCGGCGCGCATACCGGCGCCACCGGCGCCGACGATGACGGTGTCGTACTTGTGGATCTTCATCAGTAGTACCTCAGCCCCGTGCCTAGCGGATGTTCGGGTCGAAGGTGAAGATCACCAGCGTGCCCAGCAGGATCGTGAACACCGTCGCGGTGTACAGCAGGCCCTTCAGCCACAGACGCGTGTTCGTGCGCTCCGCGTAGTCGTTGATGACGGTGCGCAGCCCGTTGGTGCCGTGCAGCATCGCGAGCCACAGCATCAGCAGGTCCCAGACCTGCCAGAACGGGGACGCCCAGCGGCCGGCCACGAAGGCGAAGCCGATCTTGGAGACACCGCCGTCCAGCACGAGCTGGATCAGCAGGTGGCCGATGACCAGGACGACCAGCACGATGCCGGACAGCCGCATGAACAGCCACGCGATCATCTCGAAGTTGCCGCGCGTGGTCCGCGGGGTCTTCTTGGTGCGCAGGCGCGGGGCCTCGATCAGCGGTGCGGGGTCGTCGACCGTGTAGAGGGCGGCGCCCTCGACGGGGCCGATGCCGGAGACGGTCTCGTCAGTGGTGGACATGCGCGTCAGCTCCCGAAGACTTCACGAGCGGCGTGACCGAGGACGGGGTAGATCGCCCCGAGCATCAGCACGAGCCAGACACCCACGACGGACCAGAGCATCTGCTTCTGGTAGCGCGGGCCCTGCGACCAGAAGTCGACGGCGATGACACGCAGGCCGTTGAGCGCGTGGAAGAGGACGGCGGCCACGAGGCCGTACTCCAGCACGGCGACGAGCGGCGTCTTGTAGGTGGCGACGACCTCGTCGTACGCCTCGGGGGAGACGCGGACGAGAGCGGTGTCCAGCACGTGTACGAACAGGAAGAAGAAGATGAGGACGCCGGTGACTCGATGAGCCACCCAGGACCACATTCCTTCCCGGCCGCGGTACAGCGTTCCAGCCGGCACGGAAGCACCCTCCGGGAGCGGGGACTGGGGCCTGCCGGCTTCGGTGTCGGACGGGCCCGGCCGGGTACGGTCCACCGGCCCCCAGCATCGTAGCGACGCGCCGCCGCTCGGCTGAGCCCGGGTCGCGCGATGTGATCAAACTGGCAGTCGAACGGGCTATTCAGGTGGCCTGTACGGTTCCGCGCCGGGTGGGGGTGTGTCATGGCCGGTCGTGCGGTTCCTCGTGCCCCTGAGCAGCTCCAGCAGCCGTCCCCTCGCCAGGTGGCGGATCTCCTCGGCCGCCACGACCCGCTCTTCCTCCGGATCGTTCGTCAATCGTGACCGGATGGCGGCCAGCAGCCGGTCGAGGATCTCGTCCTCGGGCGTGTCGTCCAGGCAGATGACGAACACGTGACCGAATCGCGCCTCGTAGGCCGCGTGCGCCGCGCTCAGCGCCGTGTGGGCCGCCGAGTACGCGCCCTCCGGGAGGGCGGGCAGGGACTCGGCCGACAGGGCCTCGGCCAGGTCGCCGGCCGTGAGGTCGTAGGCGGCCTCGTCCGAGGCGGCGAGGAGGGCGGCCGGGTCGGGATAGGGACGGTGGGCCGTGAGGCGGTCGGCCCAGCGGACGCTGTTCAGGCAGCCGAGCAGGGACTGCCGGAGCTCGGCGGCGGGGGCGGTGTTGACGTGCGCCAAGGCGGGCGACAGGCCGGTCCGCACCGGTATGGCGACTCGGCCGGGGAGGTCTGGGAGACGGTGCGCGGGCAGCGTGATTCCTCGTGGGCGTCGCGTGTGTCGGCAGGGGATTGTGGAGGAGATGTGCCGTCACGTTATCGAGAGTGTTCACGGCGTGTCCGAGGGAGGCCTGAATTTCACCCGGACGGGAGAGTTTAGGGACGCGCGGTGGACGCTTGGAGTCGTACGTTGGTGGAGTGAGCCAGCACAGGCGCCGGGTGTCGGCGCGCAGCGACATACGGACGCGGTGGTTGATCGTGGTGGTCGCCACCGCCGTGGTGCTCGTGGGCCTCGGCCTGGGCCTGTGGACCGGCAAGGGGGCACCGGGCGGCGCGTCCGCGAACCCCTCCGCCCCCGTCGCGGCGGCACCGACGCCCACACCCACCCCGTCGCCCACCCGTTCCTACGCGCTGTCCGAGGCTCCGCGCACCATCCCCGCCGTCCGCGAGCACTCCCCGGCGCGCGGTCCCGGCTGGCGCCCCCAGGAGGGCGGGCGCGTCGTGGTGGCCGACGCCGGGCTGGCCGACGAGGGGCGCCTGACAGCCGGCGAGCTGGGGCTGACGTACGCGGGGGAGCGGAGCGACTCGCGGGCCGGGGACGTCCGGCTGGCGCTGGGCGGGCCCGACGGGGCGAACCAGGAGTCGTACACCATGACCGTCCGCGACGGGCGTGTCGACATCAGCGGGCCCTCCGAGGCGGGTGTCTTCTACGGCACCCGCACGCTCAAGCAGACGGTGGACGACGGCGCCACGGCGCCCGAGGGGGTCGTGCGGGACGAACCCGCGAAGGAGCGGCGCGGGCTGATGGTGGACATCGCCCGCAAGCACTTCACGGCCGACTGGATCGAGGACCGGATCCGGGAGCTGGGCGACCTCAAGTTCAACGAACTGGGCCTGCACTTCTCCGACGACCAGGGCTTCCGCATCGAGTCCACCTCGCATCCCGAGGTCGTCTCGCAGCAGCACCTGACCCAGGCGGAGGTCCGAAGGATCGTCCAGCTGGCCGAGAGCCGGCACATCGGCATCGTGCCGGAGATCGACTCGCCGGGGCATCTCGGCGCGATCATCGCCGCCCACCCCGACCTGCAGCTGCGCAACGCGCAGGGCGTCGCGGCGACCGGCGCGGTGGACATCGCGAACCCCGAGGCCGGCAAGCTCGTCGACGAGCTGTTCCAGGAGTACGCCGGACTCTTCCCCGGAACGCAGTGGCACCTCGGCGGTGACGAGTACCGGGCGCTCACCGTGTCCGACCCCCAGACCTCCTACCCGCGGCTCGCCGCCGCCGCGCGCGAGGCGTACGGCCCCGGCGGCACCGTAGCCGACCTCGCCACCGGCTGGCTCAACGACCGCGCCGCCGCGGTCCGGGCGCTCGACCGCACACCGCGTGCCTGGAACGACGGCTTCTACCGCGACGCCTCCGTGCAGCCCGACAAGGACATCGAGGTCGCGTACTGGACGGGCAAGGAGATCGGCGCGCGCCAGCCGGTGGAGTATCTGAGCGCGGGCCGCGAGGTCATCAACTACAACGACGAGTTCCTCTACTACGTCCTCGGCCAGCCGCAGACCTTCGTCTATCCGACGGGGCAGCGGATATACGAGCAGTGGACGCCGCGCGTGCTGCGCGGTACGCAGCCGGTCGCCGCCCGGTACGACGGCCAGATCCTCGGCGGTTCGTTCGCGGTGTGGTGCGATCTCGCGAACTCCCAGACGCAGGACCAGGTGGCAGCGGGGATACGGCTGCCGCTGCGCGCGACGGTCCAGAAGCTGTGGGACGCCGGGGAGCCGGAGCTCACCTGGGCGGAGTTCAGCGCACTGGCGGGCCGGCTCGGCTGAGGACCTCGCGGGGCGGTACGCCGGTGGTGACGGTGACGTCGGCTAGGGGAACGCGCTCGCCGGGAGGCCGGGGGGCGGACGCCTGCCTCCTCGGAGCCCGCGAATCCTCCGGCGGGCGGTCGCCCGGGCGGCGGTGACCGGGTACATCGCGCCCGCGGGGCCGCTGCCCGACGTGCCGGGCGCCGACGCCGCCCTGTTGGCCGAAAATCTATTCTTCCGGTTCCTTCGCCGAGCGGGTGTCGTGCCGGTGTGACAGTACGGCAGTATGGCGCGCAGTCAGGGGAAGTGCGGGCTCCGTAACGGATGGCGCCCCGGATCGGGAGGCGTGGATGAGCCTGGTGGAACTGATCGCGCGGGCCGACGAACGCGGGCTGACCGCAAGCGCGTTGGCTTGTTTGGACCGGTGCGTTCCGCTCCTCGGAGGCGACGACGAGGTGCTGCGCCCGTTGTGGGCGAACCTGGCGGACGACGGGGACGCCGTCGCGTGGGGAGCGCTGCTGGACAAGGCGCGCGGACAGTTGGGCGTCGGCGACGTCATGGACGCGGCGGACGTCGAGGACGAGGCGGCGCTGCTGGTGCGGCGGATGCTGGCCGGGGCCCCGGCCGTGCGGTCCGCCGCCGAGGCGCGGGTGTGGGCCGACGGCTGCTCGGTGGCGTCCTTGCAGATCCACCGGTCGCTCGACCCGGCGGAGGACGGCGCGGTCTCGGCCGAAACGTTCCCGCAGGTTCTTGAGGCCGTCCGGTCCGAGGCGGCCCCCGTCGCGGGCCGCGCGGACGCCGTGTCCCCCCTCGTCGCCGCCGAACTGCGCCGCCAGGTCACCGTCCTGGAACTCCTCACCGAACACGGCACGGTCGGCCTGCGCCGTGCCCTGGAGGTCTCGACCGAGGGCCGCAGGGTCCTGCGCGCGGTGGTCTCGCGGCGCGCGAGGAACGCCTGAGCCCCGGACAGGGAACCTGAAACCGGCGCGGCGCGAGGATCCTGTGACCGTCCCCGGGGTGCCGTGGGGCGGTCCTGTGCCGGTTGCGGGCAGCGGCCGAACAGGCGTGACGAATCGCTGCCGCAGCACGCTTTCCCGAAGGTGACGACCCCGACTGTGACGAACCAGACTGTGACGACGACCCGAACGGGGACCACCCCGGAGAACAGGCCCTCGGCCGCGATGAAGCCGGTGCGCTGGGCCGCGGACGCGGTGGCGGCCCTACGGGAGGGGGCGCGGCTGCGGCTCGACTACTCCGCGCAGTCCCTGTGGCATGCCGACCGGCTGATCGACGAGCTGCGCAGGGAGGGGACGCCGTACGCCGCGGCGCAACCCATTCTGCGCGGCCTCGGTTCCTACGCCGGTGAGGTGATCGCCCGTCAGACGGGTGCCGAGTGGTGGGCCGGCGGCGGCGACCACTGGATCCGCACGCCGGACGGCCGCCTCTGGGACCCCCTCGACGAGGCCCGCCGCTGCTTCACCGGCGACGGTTCGTTGC
Source organism: Streptomyces sp. NPDC002309 (assembly GCF_053593375.1). Taxonomy (NCBI): domain Bacteria; kingdom Bacillati; phylum Actinomycetota; class Actinomycetes; order Kitasatosporales; family Streptomycetaceae; genus Streptomyces; species Streptomyces sp. NPDC002309. The sequence goes on from NZ_JBSFCI010000012.1 coordinate 138,262, forward strand.
GGCTGCTGTGCCGGGACGCCGGTCGCGGCCGATGACGGAGCGCCGCTCGGCGCCCGTGTGACTCGGTGGTGTGCGGGGGCGTCTGACGAGCTGTGACACTTCTGTGTGGCCTGACGCTGATGACCTCGGGGGCGTCGACACGACGGGGTCGTGTCGCAGGGCGTGCCGACTCCTACGAACGCGGTGCGAACGAGGACGGTAGTGGGCCAGGGAGGGGAATCCCGTCGCGCGCACGCGTACGACGGGGAATTGGGCGTCGCGGTCGCGCGGGCGCAGGACGGCGACGAGGCCGCTTTCGCGGTCGCGTACCGGCTCGTGCAGCCGGGGCTGCTCGGCTACCTGCGGGGGCTGGTCGGCGACGATGCCGAGGACGTGGCGTCGGACGCCTGGCTGGACATCGCCCGCGACCTGGGCCGGTTCAAGGGCGACGGCGCCGGGTTCCGCGGCTGGACCGCGACGATCGCCCGGCACCGGGCGCTGGACCATCTGCGCCGCACCCGGGCACGGCCCCGGCCGGCGGCGCTCGAACCGGACGTACTGGATCTGCCGGGCCCGCACAGCACACACGACCAGGCCCTGGAGTCCATCACCACGGAGCGGGCCCTGACCCTGGTGCGCGAACTGCCGCGCGACCAGGCGGAGGCCGTGCTGCTGCGGGTGGTCGTCGGTCTGGACGGCCCCGCCGCCGCCCGGGTGCTGGGCAAGCGGCCCGGCGCGGTGCGGACGGCCGCCTACCGGGGACTGAGGCGACTCGCCCGTCGGCTGGGCACCGAGGACGGGCCGCAGGACGATCCCCTTGGCCCGGAGGAGTCGTGATGCAGGGTCAGCGGCGTTCCGGGGACGGTCGGCGCGGCGGGCGGTTCGCGGCCGTGCTCCGCGCCGCCCTGCGGGACGGCCGGCTGGACGCGGAGGCCGAGCGGCAGGCTCTGGACGCGTTCCGCGCCGCCCGGGACGGGGGCGCCCACCGGGCTCGTACGCGCCGCCGGGACGACTGGAGGACAGGGAGCGCCGGGGCCGGGTGAGGCCGGGGGCCGCCAAGGCAACGACCGGGGCCGCCACCCCCCACAGGAGAGGCCCCGGCCGTCGCGCGGCACGGGCCGCGCGGCGGCCCGTACTTCCTTCAGCGTCATGAGTGCGTTTTCTGTCACACCTCACTGCGTCACGAGTTAGTTGCATCGTCGACTACCTGCATGGACGGGACACAGTTTCAAGACGTAACGTGCCTTTCGCGCCGGAAGGCGGAGGGCCGGAGCGCGGAAGCGGTACGACCACCGCGACCGCAGCGGTCCTCGAACCGCAGCCGTCGACCGAGGAGCCACGACGGCGGGAACCCGGGCCGCGGGAGCGGTGCCGGCTCGGTCGCAGACGAGATGCGAACCCGGTCCGTGAGAGCGGTGCCGGCTCGGTCGCAAGGAAGGGCGCGCGTGGTGGGGGACGACGCGGAGCTGACGGCCGCGGTGCTCGCGGCACAGCACGGGGACGAAAGCGCGTTCCGGACGGTGTATCGCGCGGTGCACCCGCGCCTGCTCGGATACGTGCGGACGCTGGTCGGCGATCCCGACGCCGAGGACGTGGCGTCGGAGGCGTGGCTGCAGATAGCCCGGGACCTGGAGCGGTTCAGCGGCGACGCGGACCGGTTCCGCGGCTGGGCCGCCCGGATAGCCCGCAACCGGGCCCTGGACCACATACGGATGCGCGGCCGGCGGCCCGCGATCGGAGGGGACGAGACCGAGTTGACCGGCCGGCCCGCGGAGTCCGACACCGCGGGCGAGGCCATCGAGGCCCTCGCCACCGACCACGCCCTGTCGCTGATCGCCCGGCTGCCGCAGGACCAGGCCGAGGCCGTGGTGCTCCGGGTGGTGGTGGGGCTCGACGCGAACACCGCCGCCGAGACGCTCGGCAAGCGGGCGGGCGCGGTGCGCACCGCGGCGCACCGGGGGCTCAAACGGCTCGCCGAGCTGCTCGGTGACCTCGACGCCGATCCGGAATCGGCCGGTGTGCTCGACGCCCTGCCGCCCCAGCGTGAACCGCGCGCCCGCGCGGTGACGTCCGCGAGTGTGACGCCTACGCGCACGCGGACGCAGAAGGACATGTGATGGCCGACGAGCAGTACAGGTGGCTGGACCGCGAAACGGCGGAGCGCCTGCTGAGCGGTGAGCCGCTGGACGCCGCCGCTAACGTCACCCGCCGACAGGCCGACCGACTCGCCGGCACCCTCGGCGCACTCTCCCCGGAACCCCCGCTGAACAGCGACGAGCTTCCCGGCGAGGCCGCCGCGTTGGCCGCCTTCCGCAAGGTGCGGGCGGACCGCGACAGCGAACAGGCCGTCCTTCGCGTGCCTGGCGAAATAGCGGCTTCCGACGCCGGGTTGGTACGCATCGGCGCTCGTACGGGTGGCCGTGCCCACGCCGCCCGGCGTCCGTGCCGGGGCCGTCCCGTACGGATGGGGCTGGCCGCCGCGCTGGCCGTCGCCATGGTCGGCGGAGTGGCCGTCGCGGCCGGAACCGGAGTCCTGGACACACCGTTCCACGAGGACGCCCCGCGCCCGGCCGCCTCCGTCTCGGCGGCCGAGCCGCCCGAGCGGCCGCAGGTCCCGCCCTCGCCGACACGGCGCGAACAGCCCGGTTCCCCCACGCCGGACGCGAGCGCGGGTGACCCCGCCGTCGGCGCCCCGGGAACCTCCGGCGACGACACCCCGTCCGGCCGCGAGGAGAGCGGGAAGGGGACGCGTGACAGCCGCGGCTGGTGGCGAGCGCTCACCTCGGCCTGCCGCGACCTGCGGGAGGGCCGCAGTCTGGACGACGACCGTGAGCGCGCCCTGAGGCAGGCGGCGGGCGGCCACGCGCGTGTGCGCGCCTACTGCGAAGTCGTGCTCGGCGGCTCCGACGGCGGCCGGGACGAGGACTGGGGCCGGGACGGCAGGGGCGACGACGACCCGGACGGCCGGGGAGACGACGGCCACTCGAACGGCTGGGGCGACGGCGACGGCTGGGGCGGCGGCCACGACGGTCGCGGCGACGACGAGGACGACGAGGACGGCGGTGAAGGCCGGAACGGCTCCGGTCCCCGCGCCTCGGGCAGGTCCGCGGCCCTCGCCCCGGACCTGCCCCGTCGGGCGGCCTCACTGCTGCCGACGTCGAGCGCCTCGTACTCAACCCTCTGAACTGCGGTTTTCCTGTCCCGTAGATATTTCTGCCCGAGCGGTGTGACGTTTCGGGCCGCGTCGGCGCAGTACTGAGTGAGCCGACTGGTCATCGGCTGTCGCACTGAGCCGGGGTTCCCCCCGTACCTACGGCTCGTGCACCTGAGCGCGGGCGGGACACGTTCCCCCGGTCCCGCCCGCGCCCCTCACCTCACCAGTGGACGACGACCTTGTCGCCCTTCTCCACCGCGCCGAACACCTGCGCGATCACCATCTCGTCCCGGACGTTGACACAGCCGTGCGAGGACCCCGCGTAACCGCGGGCGGCGAAGTCGGACGAGTAGTGCACGGCCTGCCCCCCGCTGAAGAACATGGCGTACGGCATCGGCGAGTCGTACAGCGTGGAGTGGTGGTGGCGGGACTTCCAGTACACCCGGAACTCACCCTCCCGGGTGGGTGTGTACTGCGAACCGAAGCGCACCGGCACGGTCGTCACCGTCCGGCCGTCGATCATCCAGCGCAGTGTGCGGCTCGTCTTGCTGATGCACAGCACCCGCCCGGTCCGGCAGCGCGCGTCGGGCGCGTCGGCCGGCTGACCGCCCATCAGGTACAGGTCCCATCGGCCGGGCTCGCGGGTCATCTTCAGCAGCCGCTGCCAGGTGACGGTGTCCGTGGTGCCCGTCCTCGGCAGTTTGCGCTTGCCCTGGAAGCCCCGGACGGCCTGCTCGGTCAGATCGTCGTACGTTCCCGTCGGTCCGTCGAACAGCCAGGCGACCTGGCGCAGTCGTGCCTGGAGTTCGCGCACGTCACGGCCGGTGTCGCCGGGCGACCAGAGCACCCTGGCCGGTTCCGGTGCGGGCGCCGGGGGCGCCGGCCGGCCGGGCGTCGCCGAGGCGGTGGGGGACGCCGGGGCGGGTGCCGTTCGGGTGATGTCGATGTGGATCGGCCCGCGCGGCTCTCCGTCCGCGTCCACGGCCGGCACGGTGCACCCGCACACCGCGGCGAGCGCCGCCAGCGCGGCAACCGTCCTTCCCGCCCATGCCTCGCGCATGTCAGTCCCCGCCTTCTCACCGAAGTGCACCGGCTCCACCTGAGATGGCTTCCCGCGCAGGACGGTTCGCGAACGGCGCGGCATCGTGGTGGGCACGGAGTGAGTCACTGCAAGGAGTGGTCACCGTCCGGCGGAAGGCACCACCATGGCGCGCGAGTCCGAATCCGGACTGCCCATCGCACCGGTCTACGGGCCGGGGGCCCTGGACGGCTGGGACCCGGCCCTACGGCTGGGCGAGCCCGGCGCCTACCCGTTCACCCGCGGGGTGTACCCCACGATGTACACCGGCCGCCCCTGGACCATGCGCCAGTACGCGGGCTTCGGCACGGCGGCGGAGTCCAACGCCCGCTACCGGCAGCTCATCGCGCACGGCACCACCGGACTGTCGGTCGCCTTCGACCTGCCCACCCAGATGGGACACGACTCCGACGCGCCCCTCGCGCACGGCGAGGTCGGCAAGGTCGGCGTGGCCATCGACTCGATCGACGACATGCGGGTGCTGTTCGACGGCATCCCGCTGGACACGGTGTCGACGTCGATGACGATCAACGCCCCGGCCGCGCTGCTCCTGCTGCTGTACCAGCTGGTCGCGGAGGAACAGGGAATCCGGGCGGACCAGCTGACGGGCACGATCCAGAACGACGTCCTGAAGGAGTACATCGCGCGCGGCACGTACATCTTCCCGCCGGGGCCGTCCCTGCGGCTGACCGCCGACATCTTCCGCTACTGCCGGACCGAGATGCCCAGGTGGAACACCATCTCGATCTCCGGCTACCACATGGCCGAGGCGGGCGCGTCCCCCGTGCAGGAGATCGCGTTCACCCTCGCCGACGGCATCGAGTACGTTCGCACGGCCGTCGCCGCGGGCATGGACGTCGACGACTTCGCCCCACGCCTGTCCTTCTTCTTCGTCGCCCGGACGACGCTCCTGGAGGAGGTCGCGAAGTTCCGTGCCGCCCGCCGGATCTGGGCACGGGTGATGCGCGACGAGTTCGGTGCGCGCGACCCGAGGTCGCTGATGCTGCGCTTCCACACGCAGACGGCCGGCGTGCAGCTGACCGCCCAGCAGCCCGAGGTGAACCTGGTCCGCGTCGCCGTCCAGGGCCTGGCCGCGGTGCTCGGCGGCACCCAGTCCCTGCACACCAACTCCTTCGACGAGGCGATCGCCCTGCCCACCGCCAAGAGCGCGCGCCTCGCCTTGCGCACCCAGCAGGTCCTCGCCCATGAGACCGATGTGACCGCGACCGTCGACCCGTTCGCCGGTTCCTACGCCGTCGAGCGGATGACGGACGACGTGGAGGCGGCCACCGTCGAGCTGATGGCGAAAGTCGAGGAGCTGGGCGGTTCGGTCGCCGCGATCGAGCTCGGTTTCCAGAAGGGCGAGATCGAGCGCAGCGCCTACCGGATCGCCCAGGAGACGGACGCCGGTGAGCGGGTCGTCGTCGGGGTGAACCGCTTCACGGTCGACGAGGACGAGCCGTACGAGCCGCTGCGCGTCGACCCCGCCATCGAGACGGAGCAGGCCGAGCGCCTGGCCGCGCTGCGCGCCGGGCGGGACGGGCGGGCGGTGGACACGGCCCTGGCGGCGCTGCGGGAGGCGGCCGAGGGCGACGACAACGTGCTGCCTCCGATGAAGGAGGCGCTGCGGGCGCGGGCGACCGTGGGGGAGGTGTGCGACGCCCTGCGGGAGGTCTGGGGGAGTCACGTACCGAGTGACTCTTTCTGACCCGAACCGTTGTCGTACCACCGTGCGACACTCCTGGACATGTTCGGTGTCATCGATCTCCCCACCTATCTGGCAGGGCTCGCCCTGATCGTCCTGCTGCCCGGCCCCAACTCGCTCTATGTGCTGTCCGTGGCCGCCCGGCGCGGAGTCCGCCCCGGGTACACGGCCGCGGCCGGGGTGTGGTGCGGCGACACCGTGCTGATGACGCTGTCGGCGGCCGGAGTGGCCTCGCTGCTGCAGGCGAACGCCCTGCTGTTCGGGATCGTGAAGTACGCCGGTGCCGGTTACCTGACCTGGCTCGCGATCGGCATGATGCGCGCGGCGTGGGGGATGTGGCGGACGCGGCGGGAGAGCGCGGCGGCCACTGCCGCGCCGGAGCCGGGCGATGAGCGGCCGTTCCGGCGCGCGCTCGTCATCAGCCTGTTCAACCCCAAGGCGATCCTCTTTTTCGTCGCTTTCTTCGTTCAGTTCGTCGACCCGGGGTACGCCCACCCCGCGCTGTCCTTCGTCGTGCTCGGGGCGTTCGCGCAGCTCGCCAGTTTCCTGTACCTGAGCGCGCTGATATTCGGCGGTACGAAGCTGGCCGAGGCCTTCCGCCGCCGTAGGCGCCTCACGGCGGGGGTCACCTCGGCGGCGGGGGCGCTCTTCCTCGGGTTCGCGGTGAAGCTGTCGCTGACCAGTTCCTAGGAGAGCCGGGCGGCGGGGTCCCTCACACGCCGCGTCAGCGTGCCGCCGCCCGCTTGGCGGCGCGGGCCCGGCGGATGGCGCGGGTCACCAGCGGCGGCAGCAGGTCGATCGCGAGACGGCGGGCGCGGTCGCCGGTGCCCCGGGACGAGGCGAGGCGGGTCGCCCCCGGGCCCGATGCCGTGGACGCGCCCGGCTCGGGCGTTCCCCGCGCATGCCGGGACGGCGGGAAGTCGGGGGCCTCCATCCCCTTCGACTTCAGCCGGACGAGGCGGTGCCCGGCCGCGTGCTGCACGCTCATCCCGCAGTCGTCGCGTTCCCGTGCCATCGCCATCAACGCGTCCTGCACGGGCGCCGGGTCGTCCCAGGTGCCGTAGAGCTTCTGAGTGGTCAGACAGATCGGGCGCAGACCCCGGCTGAGCACCGCCTCCCAGACGGCGACGGAGACACCGGGGGTGTGCTCCGAGCGGAAGTCGTCCAGGACGACGATCCCGTCCGGCAGGAGGACGTCACGCGCGGCGGCGATGTCGTCGTACACGTGCGCGTACAGATGCGAGCCGTCGATGTGCGCGAAACGGCACGAGTCGCGCTCGACCTCGCCGGGCACGAGCGAGCTGGGGCCCTGCACGACACGGGGGAGTTCGTCGTGGAAGGAGAGGTAGTTGGTCTCGAAGACCTGGCGGGTGAGCGCGCTGTACGACTTCGTCGACTCGACCCGGTTGGCCTTGTCCGGGGCGTCGCCCTCGAAGAGGTCGCACACGGTGTAGCGCTCGCCTTCCCGGAGGTGGCGGCCCAGGAAGATCGCGCTCTTGCCCATGTAGACCCCGACCTCCAGCAGATCGCCGCGGATGCCCGCGGCCTCCTGCCGGCTCAGAAGCCACTCGAAGAGCATCTGGTCGAGTACGGGGAACCAGCCTGGGACGTCGTCGAGCCGGCGGGGACGCGGGGGCGCCTCATGTGCAGTGGTCATGAAAGGCGAGCACTTCCTCGTTGCGGTGTGCGGTCAGGAGTCGCCCGGCGCCTGCCCGGGAGGAGAGCCCATCGAAACCCCCGAGAAGGTGAATACCGGGTCAATTCCCTACGTACCGTACGCGGTCCCGGGCCCACCCGTGGGGCGAACGGCAACACGCCCGGTGAACGATTACCAGGATGCTTCGATTACCCCCGTCAGGGCCGCGCATTCCGCGCTTCCCGCACCCGATGCGCCCGCACGCCCGATGCGCCCGCACGCCCGACGCGGCCGCCGGGCCGCGCGGACCTGGTTCACGGCGGACCCGAGGGCCGTCATCGAGGGCCGGCGCGGCGTCCCCGAGAGCCACGCCCGCGACGTCCGGGTGGGTCGGGTCGACGTCAGGCCCTCGCGGAGTCACCCTTTGGACGGTTCCCGTACCTGGGTCAGCGCCCGCCGCAGCACAGGCGTGGACCACTTCTCCACATACCGGTTGAAAAGCCATGCCAGAAGCAGCATGGTCGTCAGCGTGCCGGTCATCGTCATCCACGAGCTGAGCCCGAGGTCCTGGTGCAGCAACTCGACGACCGGCCACCCCAGGTGCTCGTGGACCAGGTAGAAGGGGTACGTCAGCGCCCCGGCGACTGTCAGCCACCGCCAGTCGGCCCAGTTCAGCCACCCCAGCGCCACCGCGAGCACGGCGACGAAGCCGAACGTGACGATCAGGATGATCACCGAGGCGGAGCGGTAGGAGAACTGGTCCGGCCGGGGGCTGTGCCACAGGTGGGCCACCGCCTGGTGCTGCCCGGTCAGCCAGCTCACCGCCACGATGCCCCAGGCGGTGACGTCCCGCCGGTTGCGGTGCAGCAGGTAGATGCCCATGCCGCCGATGAAGAACGGCGCGTACTCCGGCATCAGGATCAGGTCGAAAAACGGCTGATCGGCGGCCTGCGTGATCGCCGCGAGCAGCGTCCAGACGGCGCACAGCATGACCACCCGCTGCCTGTTGGCGCCGGGCAGCACGATGCAGACGGCGAACAGCGCGTAGAAGCGGATCTCCACCCACAGCGTCCAGCAGACGCCGAGCACCCGGTCCGCGCCGAGTGGCTGCTGGAGCAGGGTCAGGTTCACCAGCGCCTCGCTGGGCGACACCGCCGCGTAGGCCACGCCCGGCAGCGCGAACACCGCCGTCACCAGGACGACGGCCACCCAGTACGAGGGCATCAGGCGGGCGACCCGGGAGGCGAAGAAGGAGCGCAGGGGCCGGCCCCAGCCGCTCATGCAGATGACGAAGCCACTGATCACGAAGAAGATCTGGACGCCGAGGCAGCCGTAGGCGAACCAGGAGTGGAGCGTCGGGAACTGAACTTTGGGTGACGAACCCCACGCATGAGTGATCTCACCGCCCCGGCCGCCGTAGTGGTACAGCGCCACCATCACCGCGGCCAGCAGCCGCAGCCCGTCCAGGGCGCGCAGCCGGCCCCCGGTGCTTCTGGGCCGCGGCCGGACGCCGCCGGTGTCGAGCGGCTGCGTGGGTGTGGGGGTGGCGGTGTGGGGCTTGGCTGTACTGACGACCGTCTCGGTCACGCTGGGATACCTCGGCTACCTCGTCTGTCCGTGGGCCTGCATGCGTGCCATCCTGCCCAAAGCGCTCGCAACCGTCATAACCCCGGAGATGTGTGTCAACGTCCTGCGACGCCGCCCGCCACCCTAGGGCGTCGGTTGACGGAATTCCGTTCGACGGAAACATGATTTGCTCACCGGCCCCTATGGGTTCACCTTTTCGTCGTATTGGTTTCTTAGCGTTCTCCAACCCACCACGATCACCGAGGCAGATCCTTGCCTGCTTCGTCACGTCCAGAGCAGGAGCACCATGACGGTTCGCAGCAGATGGTCACGTTCCCGAACAGGGGACACGGCATCGGCGACCACTGACGCCGGTCCGCCGACCGCCCAGGTCACTCCTGTGGAGCTGGAGGACTGCCTGCGCGCCTGCGCGGTGCACAGCGGAAAGCTCGTGGGCAGCCTCGACTCCCGGCGGATCGTGCTGGCGGAGAAGCTGCGGGAGCTGCTCGCGCTGTGGGCCGCCCAGGAGCAGCCCGAGTCGGGCTCCCCGAGTGCGGGCAACCTGATCCGGCGTGGCGCGAAGGCCGTCGGGGGCGCGAGCCTGAGCAACGAACTGCTCGACGCTCTTCTCGCCGTCGGCAACAAGGCGCTGGACTGCGGCTACGACGACGAGCTGAACCTCGCCCTGCTGATCACCGACACGGTGCTGTCGCAGCGCAAGAACTCGCGCGCGGGCTGGCGGCTGCGCGGCCGGCTGCTGGAGGCCATGGGCCGTCCGACCGCCGCCGTGGACGCCTTCGAGCGCTACCTGAGCCTCACGACGGAGGACGGCTTCGGCGTCCGGGGCAAGGTGGCCGGCCTGCGCACCGCCCAGGAGAAGCGTGGTGAGCTGCTGACCCTGCTGAAGCGGACCGTCCCGGACGCCACCGCGTACGCCGCGGGCCCTGCGACCGACGTGTGGGCCGACGGCCTCGCGGCACACGCCGCCGGGGACTGGGAGCGGGCCCAGGCGCAGCTGGTGGGCGCGCTGGTCGCGCTCGACCGCACGGAGGCGCCCGAGCAGGAGTTCCAGGAGGCGCTCAGCCACTACCTGGACCTGAGCACAGGCGTCCAGCACCGCCCCAGCCCCGAGCTGATCGAGACGATCGGCCTCTTCGCGGAGCAGCGGCGCAACCGCATGCGCGGCACGCTGGACGACCCGACCTTCGGCAACCTGCAGTGGATCAGCCTCGGTGAGTTCCGCAACCGGATCGCCGGCAAGTCCATCGCCCTGATCGCCAACTCCGGCAAGGTCGGCCAGAGCGCCAAGGGCACCGAGATCGACGGCTACGACCTGGTCGTCCGCTTCAACTCGTACAAGATCGACGCCGCGAACACCGGCAAGCGGACCGACATCCACGTCACCATCCACAAGCACGGCTTCAACTGGGACCAGCAGGTCGACACCCGGCTGGTCTTCGGCGGGATCTCGGGCGACTGGAAGTACTCGCTGCGCAACCGCCTCGTGCCGGGCGCGCAGAAGTACCTCGGCGACGAGTCGCTGCGCTGGCCCGTGCGCAACATCGGCAAGTGGGGCACGGACAAGTGGCCGTCGATCCCCACCTCCGGCTTCAACATGCTGTGGCTGCTCGACTTCCTCGACGTCAGCCCCACCATCGACCTGATCGGCTTCGACTTCTACGAGAGCGGTGCGTACCGCATCGACGCGGCGATGAAGATGCCCATCACGTCCGTTCACGAATACACCAGCGAGAAGGCGTGGGTCATGGAACGGGCCCAGAGCGTCTCCGGCATGAGGATCTCCCTGCGATGACCGCGACCCACATATCCCCCGCCGAGCCTCGCACCGCGGCCCCGGCCACCGACGCCCGCGCGCTGACCGGCAAGCGCCGCATAGCCTTCGCGAGCTTCGTCGACGAGAACTACCTGCCCGGCTTCCTGGCCCTGCTGCGCTCCCTCGCGCTGTCCAACCCGTCTGTGTGCGAGGACTTCATCGTCCTGCACGACGACCTGAAGCCGTCCTCCGTCGCCAGCATCCGCGCCCTGCACCCGCGCGTCAGCTTCCGACGCGTCGACGCCGAGCACTACGACTCCTACGCCAAGGGCGACCAGGACAACTACCTGGTCCGCAAGGCGTACTTCATCCTCGACGTCTTCAAGATCCGCGACTACGACACCGTGATCACCCTGGACACCGACATGGTGGTCCTCGGTTCGCTCTCGGAACTGCTGTCGCTGCGCGAGGGCCTCGCCGCCGTACCGCAGTTCTTCTACGGCCAGCACAAGCTCAACAGCGGTCTGCTCGTCATTCAGAAGGAGTACCTGAGCGACGAGTTCTACGCGAAGATCGACCACGTCGGCCGCACCGGCGCCTACGAGCTCGACAAGCACGACCAGGGCATCCTCAACGCGGTCCTGGCGGGCGACTTCGTCCGCCTCGACCCGAAGTACAACTTCGTCAAGCGGCGGCTCTCCGGTGACCTCGCGGTCCCCGACGACACCGCGATCCTGCACTTCACCGGCCGCCACAAGCCCTGGCAGGGCGGCGAGGCGGGCTACCACAAGGCGCAGGAGCGCTGGCGCGAGTTCGACATCACGGACGCCGAGCTGCACGCGGCGTACGTCGCCGCGGGCGGCACCACGCACCAGGACCTGCTGGTGCACTACGGCACCCCGTACGTCGAGCGCACCGGTGACGTCGACACCGCCCGCCGGGTCGCCCTCGCCCACATCGGCTCCGGCGACTACCAGGCCGCCGTCGACATCATGGAGCGCGTCCACATCCCCGTCGACGAGGCCTGGCCGCACGAGGTCTACGGGCACGCCCTGCTGGCCGTCTCCCGCTACGACGAGGCCCAGGCCCAGCTGCTGCTGGCCACCGCCGCGCCCAACCGCGCCGCGACCGCCTTCGCCCGGCTCGCCCTGGTCTCCTGGGTGCACGGCGAGGACGCCGCCGCGCACAAGCACGCCGTCCAGGGCTTGACCGTCGACCCGACGCACCGGGCCAGCCGGATCTGGCACCAGCGCACCATCGGCATGCCGGCCCAGCAGTCCGGCAGCGCCTCCGAGCAACTCGCGCACGTCGCGTTCTACATGGACCGGCAGGGCAACGCGGGCGACAAACTCCTCCCGGAGAGCGTCCGCCTCGCCTTCGACGCCGACACCACGGGCCGCCGCTGGCACTCCGTGCACGCCCACCGCCTGTTCGACGAGGCGGCCCTGGAGCGCGTCAACGCCCGCCGCGGGATGGTCATCGGCGGCGGCGGCCTGTTCATCCCGGACACCATGCCGAACGGCAACAGCGCCTGGCAGTGGAACGTCCCCGACGAACTGCTGAAGCGCATCGACGTCCCCATCGCGGTGTACGCCGTCGGCTTCAACGCCTTCGACGGGCAGAGCTACCGCGCCCAGCGGTTCCGTGAGTCGCTGCGGCTGCTGGTGGAGAAGTCCGCCTTCTTCGGGCTGCGCAACCACGGCTCGATCGAGAAGGTCCGGGCCATGATCCCGGCGCATCTGCACGACAGGGTGCGCTTCCAGCCCTGCCCGACCACGGTCACGCGCCAGCTCGTCGCAGGCTGGCAGGACCCGGTCAAGCGCGACGACACCATCCTCATCAACGCCGCCTACGACCGCGCGACCCTGCGCTTCGGCCACGACTACGGCTACTTCCTGGCGCAGATGGCCAAGGCCGTGCGCGAGCTGGGTGACCTCGGTGAGGTCCAGTGCGTGGCGCACTCGCTCGACGACGAGCGGATCGCCTTCGACCTGCGCCGCGAACACGGCATCTCGATGCCCGTCATCCCGATGTACGACTTCGAGAACGACGAGATCCGCGAGCTGTACGCGCGCACCCGGCTCGTCATCGGCATGCGCGGTCACGCGGGCATGATCCCGTTCGGCTGTGGCACGCCCATCATCAGCCTGATCTCGCACCCGAAGATGGCGTACTTCCTGCGCGACATCGAGCGTCCCGAATGGGGTGTCTCGGTGCATGACCGCAACCTCGCGGAGGTGCTCGTGGAGCGCTCCCGCGACCTGCTCGCCGACCACGCGAAGACGGTGGCCGACGTCCACGGCCGTCAGCAGGAGCTGTGGAAGATCACCCAGGCCAACGCCGCGGAGCTGCGGACGGTCCTGGGCGGCTGAATCGACGAGCGCCCTCATGACGAAGACGCTCCCGGAGCCGAGGCGGACTCCGGGAGCGTCTTCGTGTGCGCGTCCTCCTGAGGTTTTCGGGTTGTCGTCGGGTGGTGACGGTTGATGGTCCTTGCGGTATGCCGGTGGGGTGAGGTATCCGGAGGGTGGGGCCTGACCGCTGAGCGTCGGGCGTTTCGTGAGGGGATCCGGCTTCAGGCCGGCGAGAGGTTCGCGGCGGGTGAGAAGACCGCGGTCATCGCGGAAGACCTGCGTGTGAGTGTGCGGTCGTGGAACGCCGGCGCCGTACCTGGCGCGAGGGCGGCATGGAGGCCCTGCGGTCGGCCGGTCCGGCGAACGCCCCGACCGTCACCGATGCCCAGTTCGCCGTGCTGGAGGAGGAATTCGGCAAGGGACCGACGGGGCACGGTTTCGAGGACGAGCGGTGGACCCTGGCCCGGGTCCGGACGGTGATCCGCCGGGGTCTGCGGGTGAGCCTGTCGACAGCGACGGTGTGGCGGTTGCTGAAACGGCACGGCTGGTCCTGGCAGGCACCCGCCCGCAGAGCTCTCGAACGGGACGAGCACGCGGTGGAGCTGTGGAAGAAGGAGGTGTGGCCCCGGGTAAAAGCCTCGCAGCGGCGTGCGGGGCCTGGATCCCCTTCGAGGACGAAGCCGGCTTCTCGATGACTCCGCCCCGTGCCCGCACCCGGGGCCGGCGCGGTCACACCCCTGTCGTCCGGTATGCACCCGACCTCAATCCCGTCGACGCCGTCTGGTCACTCGTGCGCAGAGCAATGGCCAACACCGTCTTCGACACACCCGACGACCTCGACCGCAGGCTCCGCGGCGAGTTACGCAGAATCCAGCTCCGGACGTGCTTGATCGACGGCTTCCTCACCGCCACCAGCCTGACCCTCAACCCACCGACCCCACCCTGAAAACCTCAGTAACGGCGTTGTGTGAACAGCAGGTTGCGGGTGCCGCTCGGCCGGGGGCGGTCCGCGGGGAGGAGGGTGTCCTCCTCCTCGGCGACCCAGTGCGCGTCGTACCCCAGGGGGCCGAACTCGGCGAGCAGCGGGTCCAGCGGGGCACCCACGAGGGCCTCCAGCATCACGGTGGGCCGGTCCCGCTTCAGCACCTGACGGGCGCCTTCCAGTACCGACATCTCATGGCCCTCGACGTCGATCTTGATCAGGTCGAGCTTGGTGTCGGCGAACACCTCGTCCAGCGTGACCAGCTGGATCCGCTTCATCTCGGCGTCGCCGGCCGGGTGTTCCAGGGAGGAGCCGGTCGAGAGCAGGTTCCCGGAGAAGCGGACGCCGATGTCGGCCCAGCCCGGCTCGCTGGAGACACCCGCCTGGTAACGGCGCACGTTCTGCACGTTGTTGAGCCGGATGTTCACCGCGAGCCGCGCGTGGACCTGGTCCACCGGCTCGAAGGCATGCACCTTCGCCTTGGGGTTGGTGAGTGCGGCGATCATCGAGAAATAGCCGACGTGCGCGCCGACGTCGGCTATCGTCGCGCTCTTCGCGGCCAGCCGTGCCCAGGTGGAGAGACTGCCGGGCTCGTAGCCGAAGGTGCCGTTCCACAGGGTGTCCAGGGCGACCGCGTCATCGTTCACGCAGAACATGACGAACGGCGGGCAGTAGGGCGAGTCGATCTCCGCAAGGCCCCGGTACGGGTGCTTCTTGCGGTGCGTGCGGATGATGTCGCTCGTGGCGACGGGCCGGACGGACGGCGCGTGGGCCAGCATCCGGGCGTTGGCGGCTTCGACCTGGGAGATGCGCATGGCCGCGATCGTAGGCCTGCGGTCATTGCCATTTGAAGGTGTGGAGAGTATTCCTTGCGTAATTCCCCGTAATCGCTGGTCAGAGGCTGCGACGGCTTCCCTGGCCACCGCCTGGGGAAAGCCGCCGCTCCGAGATTCCCTTTTCGTGGTTCTCGGTTTTCGCGCCCTGTTCACGCCCTCTTCATTTACCGCTTCACTGCCTTCTTCAACGCCCGTGCCCGGCGCACCACTCGGCGTGCCGTGGAGTTGCGGGGCAGGAACGACAGCCGCTCGGGGATGCCGCCGGGCAGGCCCAGCGAGGTGAGCCGGCGCTTCTTGAAGTAGCGCTGGGTGCGTGGGCCGAGGTGCTGGGAGAGGAACCGTTCGGCGGCGGTCCGCGTGCCCGACTGGATCTGCGGCTGCATGGTGAAGCCGACCGCGGTGACCAGTCCGGTGAGCAGTTCGTCCGCGACCGGCTCCTCGCTCGCCCGGTTCTCCAGATCGGGCAGCAGCGCGTCCGCCAGGGTGACCGGCAGCCGGTTGCTGTTCTGGTACGGGGTCAGCCGGTCCAGCAGCGGCTCGGTGCCGACGCGGGCGACCGGCAGGTCGTAGAACGCGGACGCGGTGAACAGCGCGGTCGAGAAGCAGCCGACGACCAGGGCGGGCCGGGCCTTCGCGAACAGCACCTCGGCGAGGACGGGGGAGTCCAGCACCGTGAGGTCCACACCGAGCTTCTCGGCCTCCGCCTCCAGGGCGCGGCTGTAGCGGGCCGGCGCGGTCGGGTGCGGCTTGAACACGACGGCCCGGTGCCCGCGCTGCACCGCCCCGCGCAGCATCCGCACGTGGAGGTTCTCCTCCTCGGCGGTGGACATGATGTTCAGCGCCGACAGGTACTGGCCGAGCAGCAGCGCGGCATTGTCCGGAAGGTCGGGCAGGTCGTCGGCGACCCCGGTGAGGCCGCTCATGACCTTGAGGAACGCGTCCGTCGGCACCAGCTGTGCCGGCACGTCGAACTCGGTCAGCAGCAGCGGGGTGAGACCGGGCACGAGGTCCAGGTGCAGCAGGCGCCGCACCCGGGTGCCGACCAGCGGGTCGAGCTTGTTGCGGGTGGGGCCGTAGCTCATCAGGCCGTCGGCGTAGACATGGACCGGGGCCCCGGTGAAGATCTGCGCGAGTGCCAGCGCCGGGTTGACCTGGAGGGATTCCATGATCAGCTCGACCCGGTCGTCGCCGAGCCCCCACAGCAGCCGCAGATAGCGCTCGAACAGCGGCATGTCGTCGGGGCGCGGCTGCCAGGCGCCAGGGTGGAACGGATGGATCGCCTCGTTGAAGGACAGGACGTCGTCGAAGTGGTCGCGCAGCGTGCTGAAGCCCGGCATCTCGTCGACCGCCGGCGTGGTCTCCGGCGTCGCCGAGTTGTTGAAGACCAGCAGCACGCGCCGGTCGGGTTCCTCGAAGCAGTCGGAGTCGATCGCGGCGGCGAGCGTCGCCGCGCCGTACAGCGTGGAGACGCAGAAGATCTGGGTGGTACGGGACATCAGGCAGCCGCCTTCGCTGTGGTGATCCGGCGCCGCAGCCGCCGCAGCTTGGAGGCGCGCCGCAGGTCCATGGTGTCGAGTACGTCGCCGAGGGCGTCCTGCGGCATGCGCTTTATGGCCGCCGCGCTCATGATCCGCAGCTGCTTGGCCACGGACGGCTCGAACTTGTCGATCTCCGACAGATGGTGGGCGATGATCGCGCAGTAGGTGCGCACGGCCTTGGGCAGCAGCCGGTCGGCGTCACGGTCGGCCGCCGTCTCCTCGACCACCTGGTCGAACGCGCGGATGAAGTCGAGCTGACGGACGTCACCGATCTGCGTGAGGGAGCCGGCGACACCCCGGCGGTAGAAGACGCCGAGCAGGCCGACCACGGCGAAGGACTCCGCCTCGCGGTGCAGCTTCCAGATCCACGGCCGGTCCTCGGCGGTGCGCAGCCCGTCGGTGAAGTGCAGGACGCCCTTGTCCAGCAGCCGGCGGTGGAAGGCCCCGGCCCACGCGTAGGCGTAGTCGACGGAAGTCGTACGGTCGGCGGGCAGGATGGCGTCACGGGGGTTCATGACCTCGTCCCGGAGCCCTACGGGGACGCGGTGCACGGTCCGGGCACGGTGGGTGGCCTGGACGTGGTCGGTGCGGACGAAGTCGCAGCCCAGCCGCTCGATGGCCGCGACCAGCTCGCTGTAGTAGCCGGGAGCCAGCCAGTCGTCACCGTCCAGGAAGGTGATGTATTCGCCGGTCGCGGCGTCGAGGCCGGAGTTCCGGGCGGTGGCCAGCCCTCCGTTTTCCTCTCTGCGGATATAGCGCACCTGGGCGACCGAGGAGAGCTCTTCGGCCGCGCGTTCGAGAATGGCCGGCGTCTCGTCCTTCGATTTGTCGTCGACCAGGATGAACTCGAAGTCTTGCCTGGCGTTCGCGCGAAGGCTCCTCAGGTTGTCCGGGGCGTATTGCTGCACGTTGTAGAACGGCACGATCACGGAAAGCTTTGGCACCTGCGAAAGCCTAGGAGGCGGCCCGGCTGCGGAACTTTCCGGTGAGGGTACGGAGGGTGAACTCGATGTGTCGGAACGGTGCATCGCGTGTACTTCCTGGGCTTCGACGAGCCAGTTCGGCTCTCGGTGGTCTGCTGTTAACTTTTCGTTGAGGCGAGGTTGGCCGGTAACTAGAAATTGCTTCCTAGCGTCTTGGACGTGCCACCAAGTACAACGAAGCAGACGCGGATCGCAGTACTCGCCGACTCGGACACCCGCTGGAAGTGGGGTGCGCTGACGGCGAGCCGTATCGCTCCGGGCCCGTCCATGGAAGCCGGATCGCAAGGTGAGGCGCAAGTCGCTCCGCACCTTGACGGATTTCTGCTGCGCGGCAGGGCCACCCCCACGCCCCGCCAGCTCGCGGAAGTGGGCGTGGCCGCCGATTCCCTCACCGAGGTGACGGCCGTGGAGTTCCTGCGCACCATGGCGCGGGAGTCGTACGACGTACTGGTGCTCTCCCTGGTCGGGGGCGGTGTGCAGGCGATGCTGCACGGCCTGCGGCACGTCTGGGCGGACCGTGAGAAGCGGCCCGTCGTCGCCACCGGCTACGTGGGCGTCGTCTACGAGAAGCTCGCCGACGGTCTGCTGCTGCGGCACGGCGCGGACCTCGTGCTCGCCAACTCGCGCCAGGACGCCGAGCGCTTCCGCGCGGTGTACGACGGGGTCGGCGCCGACTCCGCCGCGGTCACCGAGGTCGCACTGCCGTTCCTGGGTGGCGCCAAGTACGCGGGTGGACACGATCCGTACACGGTCGTCTTCGCCGCCCAGCCGTCGGTCCCCGAGAACCGCAAGGACCGCACCTACCTGCTGGGCCGTCTGCTCCAGCACGCCCGGCTGCACCCCGAGCGCGAGGTGCTCCTCAAACTGCGCTCCAGGCCCGGTGAGCACACCACCCACATCGAGGAACTGCCGTACCAGAAGCTCGCGCAGCAGTTCGGCGAACTGCCGCCCAACTTCAAGCTCGTCTACGGCAACATGGGCGAGGTCCTGGACCGCACCGACCTGCTCGTCACGGTCAGCTCGACGGCGGCGCTGGAGTCGCTGCACCGCCGCATCCCCACCGTCGTCCTCTCCGACCTCGGTGTCCGCGAGGTGCTCGGCAACCACCACTTCGTCGGTTCCGGCTGCCTCGCCTCCTGGGACCAGCTCGACGCCGGGCACCGGCCGACGCCGGACGCCGACTGGGTGGCCCGGCAGGGCGTCGCGGCCGACGGCTCGTACGAGACCGCGTTCGACGCTGCCCGGGAGCGGATCGCCAAGCTGCTGCGGCAGCCCGGCGGACTGGCGCCCCTGTCGCCGTACTACACGCAGGTGACCGCCCCCGGCTATCTGCCCGGCATCCTCGCCCGGCACCACCTCGGCCCCGACGGCACCCCGCTGCCCGGCGCCCCCGCGCACGACAAGGAGCCCGGTCCGGTGCGGCAGATAGTGCGGCGCGCCGCACGAGGTGCCTACCGCCACGGCGTCCAGCGGGTCGCGCCCGTCATCCGGCGGATGGGGGAGCTGTGAGCCGCATCAACCCTGGTCAAGGAGTAGTTCCCATGTCCCACCCGGAAGCGGACCCAGGCGTGACCGTCCGCCGTGTGCTCGCGGTGATCCCCGCGCGCGGCGGCTCCAAGGGCGTCCCCGCGAAGAACCTCGCCCCGGTCGGCGGCGTACCGCTGGTGGCTCGCGCGGTCCGCGAGTGCCGGGCCTCGCGGCTGGTGACCGACGTCGTCGTCTCCACCGACGACCAGGCCATCGCCGCCGCCGCCCGCTCGGCCGGCGCCGAGGTCGTGCTGCGCCCCGCCGCCATCGCCGGTGACACCGCCACCTCCGAGGCCGCGGTCCTGCACGCCATGGACGCCCACGAGGCCCTGCACGGCTCCCCGGTCGACGCGGTGCTGCTCGTGCAGTGCACCAGCCCGTTCCTGATCCGCGAGGACATCGACGGGGTGGCCGGCGCGGTCGTCGAGAACGGCGCCGACACCGCCGTCACCGTCGCCCCCTTCCACGGCTTCATCTGGCGGGACGCGGACGCCGAGGCGGCCACCGACGACGTGGTCACCGCGGCCGACTCCCGCAGCACCGGCGGCGGCTACGGCGTCAACCACGACAAGTCGTTCCGCCCGCGCCGCCAGGACCGCCCCCAGGACCTGCTGGAGACCGGCGCCGCCTACGCGATGAACGCGGCCGGCTTCCGCGAGCACAAGCACCGCTTCTTCGGCCGCACCGAACTGGTGCGCACCGACCCGGCGCGCGTGCTGGAGGTCGACGACCCGCACGACCTCGCCCGCGCCCGCGCCCTGGCCCCGCTCTTCGACGCGGAGCGGCCCGGCGCACTTCCGACCGCCGCCGACATCGACGCGGTCGTGCTCGACTTCGACGGCACCCAGACGGACGACAGGGTGCTGATCGACGCCGACGGACGGGAGGTCGTCTCCGTGCACCGCGGGGACGGCCTCGGTATCGCGGCCCTGCGGCGCAGCGGTCTGAAGATGCTGATCCTGTCCTCGGAGCAGAACCCGGTCGTCGCCGCCCGGGCACGGAAGCTGAAGCTCCCGGTGCTGCACGGCATCGACCGCAAGGACCTCGCGCTGAAGCAGTGGTGCGAGGAGCAGGGCATCGCGCCGGAGCGCGTGCTCTACGTCGGCAACGACGTCAACGACCTCCCGTGCTTCGCCCTCGTCGGCTGGCCCGTGGCGGTCGCGAGCGCCCACGACGTCGTGCGCGGCGCCGCACGCGCGGTCACCACCGTCCCTGGTGGCGACGGCGCGATCCGAGAGATCGCCGGCTGGATCCTCGGTCCCTCTCTCGACTCTCTCGACCCCTCCACCAAGTAAGGAAAGTTCCTGCCATGAGCACCAACTCCCGCCTCCGTACCTTCGGTTCCCGCGAGGTCGGCCCCGGCAAGCCCGTCTACATCTGCGGCGAGATCGGTATCAACCACAACGGTGACCTGGAGAACGCCTTCAAGCTCATCGACGTGGCCGCCGAGGCGGGCTGCGACGCGGTCAAGTTCCAGAAGCGCACCCCGGAGATCTGCACCCCGCGCGACCAGTGGGACATCGAGCGCGACACCCCCTGGGGCCGGATGACCTACATCGACTACCGCCACCGCGTGGAGTTCGACGAGGACGACTACCGCAAGATCGACGAGTACTGCAAGTCGAAGAACATCGACTGGTTCGCCTCCCCGTGGGACACCGAGGCCGTCGCCTTCCTGGAGAAGTTCGACGTCCCGGCCCACAAGGTCGCCTCCGCGTCCCTCACCGACGACGAGCTGCTGAAGGCGCTGCGCGCCACCGGCCGTTCGATCATCCTCTCGACGGGCATGTCGACGCCGAAGCAGATCCGCCACGCCGTCGAGGTCCTGGGCAGCGACAACATCCTGCTCTGCCACGCCACCTCGACCTACCCGGCGAAGGCCGAGGAGCTCAACCTCCGCGTGATCAACACGCTGGAGAAGGAGTACCCGAACGTCCCGATCGGCTACTCCGGCCACGAGACCGGCCTGCAGACCACCCTCGCCGCCGTCGCCCTCGGCGCCACCTTCGTCGAGCGTCACATCACCCTCGACCGCGCCATGTGGGGCTCGGACCAGGCCGCCTCCGTCGAGCCGCAGGGCCTGGTGCGCCTGGTGCGCGACATCCGCACCATCGAGTCCTCCCTCGGTGACGGCGTCAAGCAGGTCTACGAGTCGGAGCTCGGCCCGATGAAGAAGCTGCGCCGCGTCCAGGGCGTCGTCGCGGAGGCGGAGATCGCCGCCGCCGCCGGCGAGCCGCACCAGGTCTGACCTTCACGTCCTCCGCCACAACTCCCACAACGCCTGATCACGGGACGGTCGTACGCCGATGAGCCCCCGCGCCGGGAATGCCGGCCCTCGCACCCTCGCCTTCGTCGAGAGTCCGGTACAGCTCCTGAACGTGCTGGAGTGGGCGCATGTCCACGCGCCCGGCGCGGGGCTCACCCTCGTCGTCCTCTCGCCCCTCGACCCCATGACCCGCGGCCAGCTGCGGCGCATGGCGGAACTGGCCCGCGAGGAGGGCTACGAGGTCCGCTGGGAGGAGGCGCGCGGCGGCGCGTCCGCACCCTTCCAGACGATCGGCGGGCTCATGGGAGTGCTGCGCCGCGCGGACCGGATCGTGATGGGCGATCCGTTCTCGCGGTACGTGCAGCTGCTGCTCACCATCACGCGGGCGGGCGAGCTCGTGGTCGTGGACGACGGGACGGCGACGATGGAGTTCGTCACCCAGCTCGCCCGCGGCGAACGTCTGGTGCGCTGGCACCGGCGGGGTTCCCGTCCCGGTCCGCGTGATCTGCTCTTCGCCCCGGTGTCGTCCTCGGCCCGGCGTCGTCTGACGCCGGGCGGGGACCGCCGGGTCGAGGTGTTCTCCTCCATGCCCATCGAACAGACGCCGGACGGTGTCACGATCACCGCGAACGACTTCGCCTGGACCCGCGCCCGCTTCGGTCCGCCCCGCATCACCAAGGGCGCGGACATGGTCGGCACCTCGCTGGTGGAGACCGGTGTCGTGGACGCCGACCGCTATCTGGAGGCGGTGCACTCCCTCGCCAAGGCGCACGGGGCCCGCCGCTACTTCGCCCACCGCCGCGAGAGCGTGGAGAAGCTCCACCGGCTGGCCGTGGAGACCGGTCTGGAGGTGGTCCGCCCCGACCTCCCGCTGGAGCTCATCGCCCGCCGCGGCCCGGTCGGCCGCACCATTCTGAGCTTCCCCTCCACGGTGGTCCACACCCTGCCGCTCGCGCTCGCGGGCACCGAGGTCCGTGTCGCCGTGTGCGACATCGACCCCGACTGGCTCACCCGGACGGCCTCACCCCGCGCCCAGGGCTTCCTGGACGGGGTGACGGGGACGGCGCGTGACGTCCACCGCCTGTCCGCCGTACAGGCCGTCTAGAGCCTCGCGGGCCCGCCTCCGGCGGGCCTATCGTGGCTTGCGGACCAGCAGGAACGCCCTGGCGTACCGCTCGCCCTCGTCCGGTTCGCGCCGGACGCGGGCGTAGACGTCGAGTCCGGCCTTGCCGAGCAGCCGCTCCACCTTTTCGGGCGTACGCCAGTGGTAGTCCAGCGCGATCTCGCGCCCGAAGCGCTCTGTCACGTGAAGACCGTCCTCCTCGTCGGCCGTCTGGAAGGACAGCAGCACGGGGGCGCCCGGTCGCAGCACCCGGTGGAACTCGGCGAACGTGTCCGGCAGATGGTCGTCCGGCACATGGATGATCGAGAAGAGCGCCAGGACGCCGCCCAGCGTCGCGTCCGGCAGGTCCAGACGGGTCATCGTGCCCACGTGGAAGCGCAGCGCGGGGTACGCGCGCCGGGCCAGCGCCACCATTCTGGGTGACAGGTCCACGCCGAAGACCGGAACGCCGAGGCCGTGCACCAGTGCGGTGACATGTCCGGGGCCGGAGCCGAGGTCGGCGACCGGGGCGGGGGAGTGGGCGCGGGCCAGTTCCGCGAAAGCGCTGACCAGGGCCCGGTCGAAGGGCACGCCGCCCATCGCGTCGGGGAACGCGGAGGTGTAGTCGGCGGCGATGGTGTCGTACGAGGTACGGGTGGCCTCCAGGAAGGCCGCGTCCAGATCGGTCACGGTGGCGCAGGCTACCGCGCGAGCGGGTGCCACGGGGGTCCGGCAGATGAACGGAAGCGCGCGGGTGGGGCCGGGCGTGGTATGCGTGGAGGAGTGGGTGGTACCCCTGATCAGCCCGACCGAAGGAAATCGGGCGAGTTTACCCACCCCGACCGATACCTATGCGCTCGACGGCCAGGTTTTCTTCCCCTAACGGGCTGAACTTTTGTTGATCTCGGGTCAGTTGGCCGTCCGGGCGTCCTACCCTTCAGAGGGTGAAGCAACTGATGTCACTGGAGTCCGACGCCGACCTCCTCGGAGCCGCCGCCGCGGCGGGAGCCGCCCTTCCCGGCACGCTCCCCGAACCGTTGCGCGCTGAACTCGTCGCGTTCCGCCGCGACTTGCACATGCACCCGGAGCTCGGCAACCAGGAGTTCCGCACGACCGCCGCGATCAAGGCCCGGCTGGAGAAGGCCGGCCTGCGTCCGCGGGTGCTCGCCGCCGGCACCGGGCTGGTCTGTGACATCGGCGTACCGGGCGATCAGTGGCGCGGTGGGCCCGAGATGCTCGCCATGCGGGCCGACATCGACGCCCTGCCCATCCCGGACGCCAAGACGGAGTGCCCGTACCGCTCGACCGTCCCCGACCGGGCGCACGCCTGCGGCCACGACGTGCACACCTCCGTCGTGCTGGGCGCCGGGCTGATCCTCGCCGACCTGCACCGGCAGGGCCTGCTGCCGCGGCCCGTGCGGCTGGTCTTCCAGCCGGCCGAGGAGGTGCTGCCCGGCGGTGCCGCCGACGCCATCGACTGCGGGGTGCTCGACGGGGTGAGAAGGATCATCGCCGTGCACTGCGACCCCCGGGTGGACGCCGGGAAGATCGGCCTGCGCGAGGGTCCGATCACCTCCGCCTGCGACCGTCTGGAGATCGCCCTGGACGGCCCCGGCGGCCACACCGCCCGGCCGCATCTGACGACCGACCTGGTCACCGCCGTCGCCCGGGTGGTCACCGACGTGCCCGCGCTGGTCGCACGCCGGGTGGACACCCGCAGCGGCCTGGCGGTGACGTGGGGGCGTATCGAGTCCGGGCACGCCCCGAACGTCATCCCCCAGCACGCCGAGCTCTCCGGGACCGTTCGGTGCCTGGACATGGTGGCGTGGCGGGACGCCCCCGACATCGTGCACGCGGCGATCGACGAGGTGGCCAACCTGCACCGCGCCAAGTCCGAGATCAACTACGTCCGCGGCGTCCCGCCCGTCGTCAACGAGCCCGGCGCCACCGAACTCCTCGCCGACGCGATGACCGCGCGCCGGGGCGTGGCGTCGGTCGAGGGCACCGACCAGAGCCTCGGCGGCGAGGACTTCTCCTGGTATCTGGAGCAGGTCCCGGGCGCCATGGCCCGCCTGGGCGTGCGCACCCCGGGCGAGCGCACGGTCCGCGACCTCCACCAGGGCGACTTCGACGTCGACGAGTCCGCGATCAAGGCGGGCGTGGAGCTCTTCACCGCCGCGGCCCTGCTCGACGCCGACCGCTAGGACGTGTTTCGGAAGTCCCTTCTGCCCCGCGACGCCCGGCACGCACTCCTGCCGCACCGGACGAAATGCCGATTACGTCCAGTACGAGGCATTCCGTTCGGCACGCCGAGAGCACGCACCGGACGCCGCGGGGCCGCCCTTCGGGCGACGAAGGGACTTCCGAAACACGCCCTGGTTCCCGAAGCGCGAGCGGGAGCTTCTCAGGGCCGCGGGCCCCCGGGCCGGTCCCGGTTGCGGCCCCCTGGCCCGCGCGGCAGCCTTGCCCGTAGCGCTCGCTCCGGAGCCGCCCCGAGGCATGCCGGGATCGTCCCGGGCGCACACCGTTCGAGCCGGTGGTTCACCTGTCCGTAACCGGCCACCGGCACGAATGGATAACGGCCACGGAGTACCCCGTTCCCAGGAGTGTCTACGCGCGTTAATGTGCGCCGAACCGAGCGCCCACTGCGGGGCTTTGGAGAATGGGGAACTTCAGATGCGTCGGATATCCAAACTGACTCGCGTCGCGGTGGGGGTCGCTTCGCTCGCACTCGCTGCCACGGCCTGCGGCGGCACCAGCAGCGAGAGCGGCGGGAAGGGCGAGACCAAGGAGGACCTCGGTCTCGCCATCGCGTACGACATCGGCGGCAAGGGCGACCAGTCCTTCAACGACGCCGCGTACGCGGGCCTGGAGAAGGCCGCGGACGAGTTCGGCTACAAGACCGCCGACATCGAGCCCAACGAGGGCGAGACCGACGCCGACAAGGAACTGCGGCTGGCCTCCCTGGCGAAGAAGGGCTACAACCCCGTCATCGGCGTCGGCTACGCCTACGGCCCCGCGATGACGGCCGTCGCCGCGAAGTACCCGGACACCACCTTCGGCATCGTCGACTACGTCGTCGAGGGCAAGAACGTCGCCTCCCTCGTCTTCTCCGAGGAGCAGGCCTCCTACCTCGCCGGTGTCGCCGCCGCCAAGGCCACCAAGACCGACACCGTCGGCTTCATCGGCGGTGTGGACATCCCGCTGATCCACAAGTTCGAGGCCGGCTTCAAGCAGGGCGTCGAGGAGACCGGCGGCGGCAAGGTCAAGGTCGTCTCGCAGTACCTGACGCAGACCGCCGAGGAGGGCGGTTTCGCCAGCCCCGACAAGGGCAAGGCCGCCGCCGAGGGCCAGATCGAGAAGAAGGCCGACGTCGTCTACGCGGCGGCCGGTCTGTCCGGTCAGGGCGTGATCGAGGCCGCCGCCGCGGCGAAGGTCTGGGCGATCGGCGTCGACTCGGACCAGTACCAGCAGGAGGCGCTGGCCCCCTACAAGGACTTCATCCTCACCTCGGCGCTCAAGGACGTCGGCGGCGCGGTGTACTCGCTGGCCAAGTCCGTGGAGGGCGGCAAGGCCCTGAGCGGTGTCCAGACCTTCGACCTGAAGGTCGACGGCGTGGGCCTGGCCGACACCAACCCGGAGTTCGCGAAGATCGCGGGCCTTCAGGACGCGGTGGAGAAGGCCAAGGCGGGCATCATCGACGGCTCGATCAAGGTCAAGACCGAGTAGCAGCAGGCTGCTGAGCAGGCCGGAAGAGCAGATCCGTACGAAGCGGGCGGGTGCCGTGAGCACCCGCCCGCTTCGCCGTTCCCGGCGGCCCGCCCGCCCTTTGCGGATGGCAAGCCTGCGCCCGGACCCCGAGTGCCGTTGGCCACGGCCGCATAACAAGGTGGACAGAAGGGGTTTTCAGGCTGGTCTACGCGCGTTAATGTGCGGCGAAGCCAGCGTCGAAGATGTATGTCCGGCGCTGCGCGCGGAGAAGTGCGGGCACGCACTGAACGACGCGGGAACGCACCCGCACACTCCGGATCCACCAGTACGACAGGAGCACCACACATGCGCCGGGTTTCCCGCATAGCGGTCGCGGGCGCAGCGACCGCCTCCCTCGCCCTCGTCCTCTCCGCCTGTGGCGGCACCTCGACCGAGAGTTCCTCCTCGGACTCCAAGGGTGACATGGGCCTCGCCATCGCCTACGACGTCGGCGGCAAGGGCGACCAGTCCTTCAACGACGCGGCCTACGCGGGCCTGGAGCAGGCGGCGAAGGAGTTCGGCTACGAGACGGCCGACATCGAGCCGACCGAGGGCGAGACGGACGCCGACAAGGTGCTGCGCCTGTCCTCGCTGGCGAAGAAGGGCCACAACCCCGTGATCGGCGTCGGCTACGCCTACGCGCCGGCCGTCAAGGAGGTTGCCGCCAAGTTCCCCGACACCACCTTCGGTGTCGTCGACGACTCCCAGGTCGAGGCCGACAACGTCGCCGACCTGGTCTTCTCCGAGGAGGAGGCCTCCTACCTCGCCGGTGTCGCCGCGGCCAAGAGCACCAAGACCGACGTCGTCGGCTTCGTGGGCGGCGTGGACATCCCGCTGATCCACAAGTTCAAGGCGGGCTTCGAGCAGGGCGTCAAGGACACCGACCCGAACGTCGAGGTCCTCTCCCAGTTCCTGACCCAGACCGCCGAGGAGGGCGGCTTCTCCAGCCCGGACAAGGGCAAGACGGCCGCCGAGGGCCAGATCGAGAAGAAGGCCGACGTCGTCTACGCGGCGGCCGGTCTGTCCGGTCAGGGCGTGATCGAGGCCGCGGCCGCCAACAAGGTGTGGGCGATCGGCGTCGACTCCGACCAGTACCAGCAGGAAGCCCTCGCGAAGTACAAGGACTCGATCCTGACCTCCGCCACCAAGGACGTCGCCAAGGCCGTCTACAGCCTTGCGAAGTCGGTGGAGGACGGCAAGCCTGTCACCGGTATCGTCAGGGGCGATCTGAAGAGCGGTGAGGTGGGCCTCGCGGACTCCAACCCGAAGTTCGCGGACGACGCCGAGCTCCAGGAAGCCATCGAGGCGGCCAAGGAGAAGATCATCAGCGGCGAGATCAGGGTCAAGAGCAGCTGACGAGCCGTTGCCGAGCAGTCGGTAACCGCGGGGTTACGTCCGATCGACGGGGTACGGGGAGCCGGTCTCCCCGTACCCCGTCGTCCCGGAACGTCGCCCCGCTTTGTATGCCGTAGGGGCGCTACGCGCGTAGACGGCCCCCGTCCCCAGGAGTGTGCGCCATCAACGCGTCCAGCAGCCCTCCGGCCGGAGCGGCGGTCCACGGTCAGGCGACCGCCGTCGAACTCGCCGGGATCACCAAGCGATTCCCTGGCGTCGTGGCCAACCACGACATCCATCTCAGCGTCCGCAAGGGCACCGTGCACGCCCTCGTCGGGGAGAACGGCGCCGGCAAGTCGACGCTGATGAAGATCCTCTACGGTATGCAGAAGCCGGACGAGGGGACCATCACCATCCACGGTGAGCAGGTCACCCTGAACAGCCCGGCCGACGCCATCACGCGCGGCATCGGCATGGTGCACCAGCACTTCATGCTGGCCGACAACCTCACCGTGCTGGAGAACGTCGTCCTCGGCAGCGAGAAGCTGTACGGCATCGGCGGCAAGGCCCGACGCAAGATCAAGGAGATCTCCGAGCGCTACGGCCTCGGAGTCCGCCCCGACCTCCTGGTCGAGGATCTCGGCGTCGCCGCCCGCCAGCGCGTGGAGATCCTCAAGGTCCTCTACCGCGGCGCCACCACGCTGATCCTCGACGAGCCGACCGCCGTGCTCGTGCCGCAGGAGGTGGACGCGCTCTTCGCCAACCTGCGGGAGCTCAGGTCCGAGGGACTGTCGGTTATCTTCATCTCGCACAAGCTGGGCGAGGTCCTCTCCGTCGCCGACGAGATCACCGTCATCCGCCGCGGCACCACCGTCGGTACGGCCGTCCCCGCCGAGACCACCCCGCGCCAGCTCGCCGAGATGATGGTCGGCAGCGAACTGCCCACCCCGGAGACCGCCGAGTCCACGGTCACCGACCGCCCGGTCCTGACCGTCGACACGCTGCGCCTGGCCGCGCCCGGCGGCAAGGCCCTCCTGGACGACATCACCTTCACCATCCACGCCGGCGAGGTCCTGGGCATCGCCGGCGTCGAGGGCAACGGTCAGACCGAACTGGTCGACGCGCTGATCGGCCTGCGCCACGCCGACTCCGGCACGATCGCCCTGGCCGGCGACGAGATCACCGCCTGGCCCACCCGCAAGCGCCGCGAGCAGGGCATCGGCTACATCCCCGAGGACCGCCACCGGCACGGCCTGCTCCTGGAGGCCCCCCTCTGGGAGAACCGCATCCTCGGCCATGTCACCGAGAAGCCCAACGCCAAGGGCGTCTGGCTCGACCTGAAGGCCGCGCAGGACGACACCTGCCGCATCGTCGAGGAATACGACGTGCGCACCCCCGGCATCGACGTGACCGCCGCCTCGCTGTCCGGCGGCAACCAGCAGAAGCTGATCGTCGGCCGCGAGATGAGTCACAAGCCGCGCTTCCTGATCGCCGCCCACCCCACCCGCGGTGTGGACGTCGGCGCGCAGGCCGCGATCTGGGACCACATCCGCGACGCCCGCCGCGAGGGCCTGGCCGTGCTGCTGATCTCCGCGGACCTGGACGAGCTCATCGGCCTGTCCGACACGCTCCGGGTGATCTACAACGGCCGGCTGGTGGCCGATGCCGACCCCGCCACCATCACCCCGGAGGAGCTGGGCTCCGCCATGACGGGTGCCGCGACCGGTCACCTCGAGTCCGAGGAGACCCCCGAGACCCCGGCAGACACCCCCGAGACCCCCGAGATCCGCAAGTCTCCCGAGTCTCCGGAAGACGAGGCCCGCTGATGAAGAAGTTCGACAAGGAGCGCGTGCTCCTCGCGGTGGCCGGACCGGTCATCGCGCTCGCCGTGGCCTTTGTGCTGGTCGCGATCGTGCTGGTCGCCTCCGGCAAGAACCCGGTCGAGCCGTTCGCCCTGATGTTCGAGCAGGCCGGCTTCTCCGACATCCAGATCCTGATCCTGAACCAGGCCTCGATGTACTACATCGCGGCGCTCGCCGTGGCCATCGGCTTCCGGATGAACCTGTTCAACATCGGTGTCGACGGCCAGTACCAGCTCGCCGCCATGATGGCCGCCATCGTCGGCGCCCACATGAACCTGCCGGCCGCGATCCAGATCCCGCTGCTGCTGCTCACCGCGATGCTCACCGGCGCCTTCTGGTCCGGTATCGCCGGTGTCCTGAAGGTCACCCGGGGCGTCAGCGAGGTCGTCGCGACGATCATGCTCAACGCGATCGCCACCTCCGTCATCGGCTACCTGTGGCTGCCGACCGTCTTCGGCGTCAAGGTCGGCAACAACAACACCACCGGCGAGATGCACTCCTCCGGCTGGGTGCCCGGCATCGACATGGGCGCGGCCGGCGAGATCTACGGCCTGGTCGTCCTCGCCATGCTGCTCGGCATCGGCTACTGGGTCGTCCTCAACCGCACCCGGTTCGGCTTCGACCTGCGCGCCTCCGGCGCCTCCGAGTCCGCCGCGGCGGCCTCCGGTGTCGACCCCAAGCGGATGGTCCTCACCGCCATGCTGATCTCCGGCGCCCTCGCGGGTCTCGCGGGTCTGCCGATCCTCATGGGCGACACCCACACCTACAGCCTCAACTTCCCCACCGGCATCGGCTTCCTGGGCATCGGCATCGCCCTGCTCGGCCGGAACAGCCCGGTCGGCATCGCGTTCGCCGCCCTGCTGTGGGCCTGGCTCGACAAGGCATCGCCGGAGCTGGACTTCCACGGCTACGACAAGGAGATCGCGGTCATCATGCAGGGCCTGATCGTGCTCGCGGTCGTCGTCTCCTACGAGGCCGTCCGCGAATGGGCTCTGCGCCGCCAGCAGCGCCGTGTCGGCGCCGAACTCGCCGCCGGTCACGTCCTCGGCGCCCCCAACACGAAGGAGGTGGCAGGCCGATGACCGCCCCTGTCTCCGCGACCGACGTCAACCAGCCCTCGCTGCGGTCCGCGGCGCCGACCGGCCGCCGGATGTCGTGGCCCGTCCTGCTGCTGGTCATCGCCGGAGCCCTGGCGCTGATCTCGCTCGTCCGCATCATCACCGGCGCCGACGGCATCACCAACGTCAGCCAGATGTCCACCGCTCTCCAGCTCGCCGTGCCGATCGGCCTGGCCGGCCTCGGCGGTCTGTGGGCCGAGCGCGCGGGCGTGGTCAACATCGGCCTCGAGGGCATGATGATCCTCGGTACCTGGTTCGGTGCCTGGGCCGGCTTCCAGTGGGGCCCCTGGACGGGTGTCCTCGTCGGCATCCTCGGCGGCGCGATCGGCGGTCTGCTGCACGCCTTCGTGACCGTCACCTTCAACGTCAACCACATCGTCTCCGGTGTGGCCATCAACATCCTCGCCCTCGGCGCCACCCGCTACCTGGCCCCCCTCGCCTTCGAGGGCCACGCGGGCGGTTCCGCCAAGCAGTCCCCGGCGGTCGAGTCCCTCGGCCACTTCACCGTGCCGGGACTCTCCGAGGGCCTCAAGGAACTCAACGACCAGGGCTGGTTCCTGGTCTCCGACCTCGCCGGTCTGCTCGGCGGTCTGGTCACCAACGTCTCCTGGCTGACCCTGGTCGCCATAGCGCTCGTGCCCGCCACCTGGTGGATCCTGTGGCGCACCTCGTTCGGCCTGCGGCTGCGGTCCTGCGGCGAGAACCCGGTCGCGGCCGAGTCCCTCGGCGTGAACGTCTACAAGTACAAGTACATCGCGGTCGTCATCTCCGGCGGCCTGGCCGGCCTCGGCGGTGTCTTCCTCTCCATCGTCGCCAACCCCTTCTACCTGGAGGGCCAGGTCAGCGGACGCGGCTACATCGGCCTCGCCGCGATGATCTTCGGCAACTGGATGCCGGGCGGACTCGCCATCGGCGCGGGCCTGTTCGGCTACACGGACAGCCTCAACCTGCGCGGCGGCTCCGAGAACGTCCACGCCCTGCTGCTGCTCGGCGCGCTGCTGCTGATCATCGGCGCGGTCTGGATGGTGTTCCGCAAGAAGTACGTCAACGCGGTGATCACCCTCGCCGCCGGCGCCCTGTTCTTCGCCTGGTACGCCACCACCAACGAGGTCCCCAACCAGGTCGTCTCCGCCACGCCGTACGTCATCACGCTGGTCGTTCTCGCGCTCTCGGCGCAGCGACTGCGGCCGCCCAAGGCCGACGGTCTGCCGTACCGGAAGGGACAGGGCAAGTGACACCGCCGGCCGAGGTCGACTGGGAGGCGCTGCGTGCCGTGGCCCGCGAGGCCATGGCCCACGCGTACGCCCCCTACTCCGGCTATGCCGTCGGGGTCGCCGCCCTGGTCGACGACGGGCGCACGATCAGCGGCTGCAACGTCGAGAACGCCTCCTACGGCCTCTCCCTGTGCGCCGAGTGCGGGCTGGTCTCGGAGCTGCACCGCACCGGCGGCGGCCGGCTGACGCACTTCGCGTGCGTGGACGGCCGGGGCGTACCGCTCGTCCCGTGCGGCCGCTGCCGTCAGCTGCTGTACGAGTTCGGCGGCCCGGGCCTGCTGCTGGACACCCCGGCGGGCATCCTGCCGCTGTCGGAGATGCTGCCCCACGCCTTCGGGCCGGAGCACCTCTCCTCGTAACTCCCGTACGGCCCCTGGGACCCGGTCCGCAGGGGCCGTACTCTTCGCAATCCCCGGAAGGAAAGCCAGCATGGCCATGGACGCCATCTCCGTCATCCGCACCAAGAGGGACCGCGGTGAACTCGGTGACGAGCAGATCGACTGGGTCATCGACGCGTACACGCGCGGCGAGGTGGCCGACGAGCAGATGTCGGCGCTCGCGATGGCCATCCTGCTCAACGGCATGAACCGCGGCGAGATCGCCCGCTGGACGGCGGCGATGATCGCCTCCGGCGAGCGCATGGACTTCTCGTCGCTGTCGCGCCCCACCGCGGACAAGCACTCCACGGGCGGCGTCGGCGACAAGATCACCCTTCCGCTGGCCCCCCTCGTCGCCGCCTGCGGCGCGGCCGTCCCGCAGCTCTCGGGCCGCGGCCTCGGACACACCGGCGGCACGCTGGACAAGCTGGAGTCGATCCCCGGCTGGCGCGCGCTGCTCTCGAACGAGGAGATGCTCTCCGTCCTGGACGGCGTGGGCGCGGTGATCTGCGCGGCCGGCGACGGCCTCGCTCCCGCCGACAAGAAGCTGTACGCGCTGCGCGACGTCACCGGCACGGTCGAGGCGATCCCGCTGATCGCTTCCTCGATCATGTCCAAGAAGATCGCGGAGGGCACGGGCTCGCTGGTCCTGGACGTCAAGGTCGGCACCGGCGCCTTCATGAAGACCCTGGACGACGCCCGCGAACTGGCCTCCACCATGGTCGGCCTCGGCACGGACCACGGCGTCAAGACCGTCGCGCTCCTGACGGACATGTCGACGCCGCTCGGCCTGACGGCGGGCAACGCGCTGGAGGTCCGCGAGTCCGTCGAGGTCCTGGCCGGCGGCGGTCCCGCGGACGTCGTCGAACTGACGCTGGCGCTGGCCCGCGAGATGCTCGAAGCGGCCGGCATCCGCGACGCCGACCCCGCGAAGGCACTGGCCGACGGCTCGGCGATGGACGTCTGGCGCCGGATGATCGCGGCCCAGGGCGGTGACCCGGACGCCGCGCTGCCCACGTCGAAGGAGCAGCACGTCGTCAAGGCCCCGTCGTCCGGCGTCCTCACCCGCCTCGACGCCTACGACATCGGCATCGCGGCCTGGCGTCTGGGAGCCGGCCGGGCCCGCAAGGAGGACCCGGTGCAGGCCGGCGCGGGCGTCGAACTCCACGCCAAGCCCGGCGAGACCGTGACCGAGGGCCAGCCCCTGCTGACCCTGCACACGGACACCCCCGAGCGCTTCGACTACGCCCTCCAGGCGGTCACCGGCTCCTACGACATCGCGGCCCCCGGCACGGAGTTCACCCCGTCCCCCGTGGTGCTGGAACGTATCGCCTGACCTGGGCTTTCCCCTTCCGGGTGAACGGGACCGGTGGACCACCACCGGTCCCGTTCGGCATGCTTGGACCGGTGACGCACCGAAGAGGAGACCGCCGTGAGCGCACTCACCGTGAGCGAGGACCCGGAGCGGAGGTGGGACGATCTCGTCCGGTTCTGGGAGGAGATGGAACGGCCTGAGGGCAGCAAGGTGGAGATCATCGAGGGGATCATCACCGTGTCACCTGCTCCCGCTCACCGCCACAACGTGATCGCGGCCCGCATCCAGCGCCGTCTCTACACCGTGATCCCCGAGGACTGGGAAATTTTCCAGACAGGGCCATCGCCGTGCCATCGCGCCTGGGCATGCTCATCCCGGACCTCGTCGTGGCTCCGGTGGAGGACTGCACGGAGTCGGACACCCATATCCCGGCCGCCCTCGCCGAACTGGTCGTCGAGGTGACCTCGAAGTCGAACGCCCGTCACGACCGCGTCAGCAAGCCCGCCGCCTACGCCACGGCGGGCATCCCCGTCTACCTGCTCGTCGACCGTTGGGCTCCCGAGGGCCGCACCGCCACGCTCTACGGAGAGCCCAAGGGCGATGTGTACCGCGCGCTGAGCACGGCCAAGTTCGGCGAGTCCCTCAAGCTGCCGGCGCCTTTCGACCTCGTCATCGACACGAGCGGGTTCCCGGAGGACTGACTTACCCGAGCAGCGCCGCGACCACCACGAGGACCGGTACCGACAGGACCGTGGAGAGCAGGATCGCCTCGCGGGCCAGAACTTCGCCCACACGGTAACGGCCGGCGTAGGTGAACAGGTTCTGCGCGGCGGGCAGTGCCGAGGTGACCACCACGTCGAGCAGAGCGGCACCGTTCCTAAAGACTGAGCGGGAGTGAGTTCTGTTGCCAGAACCCATGCTCAGCCGAACGCCCCGAACGGTGTTGGGCGTTCTGGTCG